>NZ_ARWA01000001.1:300000-600000 GCF_000385335.1 Methyloferula stellata AR4
GGGCTGAAACGGCGCTACCCTCATGGTGAAGAGCGCCTGAAAGGCGCGTCTCGAACCATGAGGGCTGGCAAGAACGTCCTCGTCCTTCGAGACGCTTGCTTCGCAAGCTCCTCAGGATGAGGACTTAAGCACATAAGGTTCGCATGGCGAAAGAGCTTGTCCTCGTCGGAAAATTTGGTGCCGCGCATGGCATCAAGGGCGAGGTGCGGCTCCAATCCTTCACCGGCGATCCGGCGGCGATCAACCGCTACGGACCGCTGAGCGATCTCAAAGGACGCCAGTTCACTTTGACGTCGCTGCGGCCGGTGAAGGGCGATCTCTTCGTCGCCCGCGTCGAAGGCATCAAGGACCGCACGGCAGCCGAAGCGCTCGTCAATGTCGAGCTCTTCGTCGATCGCGCCGTCCTGCCGCCACCGGACGAAGACGAATTCTATCTCACCGATCTCATCGGACTCGACGCGCGCGATACGGCAGGCGTCCGGATCGGCACGATCCTCAATGTGCTGAATTTCGGCGGCGGCGATATTCTGGAAGTGGTTCCGGAAGGCGGCGGCGAAACCTGGCTTCTGCCTTTCACCAAGGAGGTCGTGCCGGAGATCGACCTGTCGCGCCGGCAAGTGACCGTCGTGCCGCCGGTTGAGATCGAAGCCTCGGGCGATGACGAAGATGCGGCGCAACCGTCCGAGCCGCAGGACGCCGCGCTCTCATCCAGCCGCTAGTCTATGTGGCGCGCCGAAGTCTTCACGCTCTTCCCGGACATGTTTCCGGGCCCGCTCGGCGGCTCGCTCGCGGGCGAGGCCTTGCAACGCGGGCTTTGGCAGCTCGCCGCGCATGACATTCGCGATCAGGGGATCGGACGTCACAGAGCCGTCGACGATACGCCGACCGGCGGTGGTCCCGGCATGGTGATGCGCGCCGATGTGCTCGCGGCGAGCCTCGATGCCGTCCTTCAAAAAGACGATTCCCGCCCGCGTCTCGTGATGAGCCCGCGCGGCCGGCCTTTGACGCAGGCGCGTGTGCGCGGCCTCGCCGATTCCGGCGGCGTCATCATCGTCTGCGGCCGGTTTGAAGGCATAGACGAGCGCGTCATCGCCGCGCGCGGATTGGAAGAGGTTTCGATCGGCGATTACGTGCTCTCCGGCGGCGAGCTCGCCGCCATGGTCCTGATCGATGCCTGCGTGCGGCTTTTGCCGGGCGTCATGGGCAAGGAGGCGTCTGGAACCGACGAGAGTTTCGAAAACGGCCTTCTCGAATATCCGCATTATACGAAACCGCGCGCCTTCGAGGGGCGCGAGATTCCAGCCGTGCTGCTCTCGGGCGATCACGCGAAGATCGAGGCTTGGCGCCGCGCCGAGGCGCTGCGGATCACGCAGGAGCGGCGGCCGGAGCTTCTGGCGAAGGCGGTGGATGAGGAAGCTAAGAAACGTTAGCGACGCCCTCGTGCTTCGAGACGGCCGCTTTGCGGCCTCCTCAGAATGAGGGCTTACACCAAGTGCGCTACAAGCCCTCATGCTGAGGAGCTTGCGCAGCAAGCGTCTCGAAGCACGAGGGAGAAAGCTAACTCACACCACCAGCCGCTCGATCGAGGTGATCGTAGCGCCGGTCCTGCTCTTGATGCGCGCGACCGCCTCGGCCAAGGGCTCGCTCGCAACCTGCATATGATGCGCATTGGCATGCAGAAACTCATGCGCGTCGCGCATGATGCCGACATGGCCCTTCCAGAAAACCACATCGCCGCGCTGCAAGCCGGTGAGTTTTTCGTCGAAGGCGAGGTCCATGCCCAAATGCTTTTCCTGCAAATCCGTATCGCGCGGCGCAGCCTGCCCGGCTGCCGTCAAAGCGGTTTGCACGAGACCGGAGCAATCAAGCCCAAGCGCGGATTTGCCGCCCCAGAGATAAGGTACGTTGATGAGACGCTCGGCAACGGCGACGAAGTCTTTTTCATAATCCTGCCGAGGCGCGGCATGCGCGGCGAAGATGAATCCGCCTTCCGCGAGCCGCAGAAAATCGCCTTCGCTTGAAACGATGTTTAGCTCCGCATTGAGCGGCAAAGCGCCGATCACCGGCAATTTCATATTGGGGCCGGGATAGATGAATGTGCGATTGACCGTGAGCCTATGCGTCGCGGCAGCCGGGCCTTCGGCCAAAGCCTGCGTCGAGAGATAGCCGACATAGGAATCGCGCTTGAGCTGCACCCAGCCCCAGCCTTCTTCCGTATCGTAGAGCATCACCTCTTCGCCATAGAGCGCCTGCGTATCGATGCCGCTCTCAAGCGAAGGCACCGGCCGCAGATCCGTCATTTCGGCCACGACATGCATGAGGCGGCCTTCGACATAACGCGCCGCCTCGACCGCGCCGCGCAAATGCGCCGCCGCGAGATCGGGCCGTGCCGGCGTCAGGCGTCGGTCGAAAACGCTCACACCACCTCGTCAAGACAGGTTCGATAGATCGTCGAAAGTGAGGCCTTGGAACGGTCCCTGCTCCTTGAGCCGCATCACGATGCGGCGCGGCTTTTCGTCCGGCGCGTCAGGGCGGGCGCTGGCACCGAAGCGATCCTCGAGCAGATCGAAGAGCAGACGCGCGGTCTGAACCTCGGCTCCCTCAGGGCTCGCCGGTTTTGCCGAAGGCGTCCAGGCGTAAATATCGAAATGCACCCAGGCTTTGGCATTTTCGACGAAGCGGCGGAGAAACAAGGCAGCCGTGATCGAGCCCGCAAAGGAGCCACCGGAAATATTGTTGATGTCGGCGACCTTGCTATCGAGCATCTTGTCGTAAGCGTCCCAGAGCGGCATGCGCCAGACGGGATCCTGCGTGGCCTTGCCATAGGCCGCGATATCGGCCGCGAGCGCATCATCCATCGTATAGAAGGCCGGCAGATCGGGGCCGAGCGCGACGCGCGCGGCGCCGGTGAGCGTCGCGAAATCGAAGAGAAGGTCGGGCGATTCATGATCCGCGACGGCCAAGGCATCGGCGAGGATGAGGCGGCCCTCCGCATCCGTATTGCCGATTTCGACGGTCAGCCCCTTGCGGCTCGGATAGACGTCGCCGGGGCGGAAGGCATTGCCGGAGATCGCGTTCTCGACGATCGGCAAAAGAACGCGCAAACGCACGGCCAGATTGCCGTCCATGATCATCGTGGCAAGCGCCAGCGCCGTTGCCGCGCCGCCCATGTCCTTCTTCATCAGGCCCATGCCGGAGGCGGGCTTGATATCGAGGCCGCCCGAATCGAAACAGACGCCTTTGCCGACCAGAGTCACCTTGGGATGAGCGTGATCGCCCCAGCTAAAATCGACGAGGCGCGGCGCCCGCTCGGCCGCGCGCCCGACCGCATGGATCAGCGGCAGATTCGTCTGCAACAGCTTGTCGCCGCGCGTGACCGTGGCTTTGGCGCCGAAGCGGCTCGCCACTTTCAAGGCGGCGGCTTCGAGCGCATCGGGACCAAGATCATTGGTCGGCGTGTTGATAAGGTCGCGCCCGAAGGCGACGGCGTCTGCGATGCGCGCAACCCGCGTCGTATCGACTTCCTGCGACGGCGACAGCTCCGGCCCGTGCGTGTCGTGCGACTTATATTTGCCGAAGCGATAGGAGGCGAGAAGCCAGGAGAGCGTCGCGAGCTCCAAATCGTGCGGCTGATTGGCGAAACGATAGGTTCCGGTCGGCAGCGATGTGGCAAGCCGTCCCGGCAAAAACAGGTCCCGCGCCGGCGCCGCGACCTTCTCGAGGCCGAAGAGCACGCCGGCCACTTTGCCATCGGCATCTGGCAGAATCATCGCGCGGCCGGGCGTTGGCTCGAAGCCGCAGGCCTTGGCAAAGGCGACACTGCCCGCCGGCAACGCGGCTTGGATCTCCGGCCACGTATCCGCCGAGACGAAATAGATCGGCACGGCTTCCGGTGCGCCGGCACGCGTGAGCGACATCGCGAACTCCTATCGTCGAACGCCTTCCAGACCGAAGATGGTTGGCGTTCTTAACCTTCTCTTAGGGTTAACATTTTATTGCTGTTAAAAGCCAATCACGAGATGAGGTCCGCATGGTTCCGCTGCGAAAGTCCTCTCCTTTTCCGTCAAGCCGTCCTGCCAAAGCGGCAGGGATAGCCCTCATATTGAGCGCCTGCCTCATGGCCGGCGGCTGTCAGAACACAAGCCTTTCCGACGTCACCGGATCGATCAGCGTCCCTCAAAACCGCCCGATGCCCACCTCGGAACCGGAGCTGCGGCGCTATACCGAGGATCTCGGCCGCCGCTACGATGCCAATCCGGAAAGCAAGAACACGGCCATAGCCTATGCCAAGGGACTGCGCGCCCTCACGCAATATGCCCAAGCCGTCGCCGTGATGCAAAGACTGGCCGCGAAATATCCGAAGGACTTGGAGGTGCTCGGCGCCTATGGCAAGGCGCTTGCCGATGCCGGACGCCTGCAGGAAGCGGCTAACGTTCTGTCGCACGCCCATACGCCGGAGCAGCCGAACTGGAGCATCCTCTCCGCGCAAGGCTCGGTTGCCGATCAGCTCGGCGACCATGCGCAAGCCCAGAACTATTATGAAGCGGCTCTCAAGATCGCCCCCGATCAGCCGGAAGTGCTTTCAAATCTGGGGCTTTCCTACGCGCTTTCGAAACATCTGCCACAGGCCGAGACCACCCTGGAAAAAGCCGTGGCTCAGCCCAATGCCGACATGCGGGTGCGGCAGAACCTGGCGCTCGTTCTCGCCTTGCAGGGGAAATTCAACGAGGCGCAAACGATTGCCGCGCGCGACCTCTCGCCGGTCGATGCCGCGACCAATGTCGAAAGCATCAAGGAAATGATCGCGCAATCGAACACCTGGCAGCAAATCCAGAAGGTCGACGGCAAGACGAAGACCATCCCCAAGGCGCAAGCATCCGCCGACATCAATTGATGCTTTGGCAAACGCGGCGCGACCTTCGGTTGCGCCCGTAGCTTTTGTTTAGCCGCATGATCTTACCCGAAAACTCTGCAACTCTTCGGGATCACGCTTTAAGACACCGTCGCCGAGATCTGGATGATCGCCGGTGTCAGAATGACCGCGAAAAGCACCGGCAGAAAGAAGACGATCATCGGCACGGTCAATTTCGGTGGCAGAGAGGCCGCCTTCTTTTCGGCCGCGAGAAGACGTTGCGAACGGCTTTCCTGAGCAACCGTCCGCAAGGCGGTGCCGAGCGGCGTGCCATAGCGTTCCGCTTGGATCAGGACGGTCGAGATCTGTTTGGCGGCCTCGATTCCCGTGCGGATGGCCAGGTTTTCATAGGCGGTTTTACGGTCGGGCAGGTAGGAAAGCTCTGCCGTGGTCAAAGTGAATTCTTCCGCCAACGCGACCGACTGAGCGCCGATCTCCTCAGCGACTTTGCGGCACGCATGTTCGATCGACATGCCCGATTCCACGCAAATCAACAGCAAGTCCATCGCATCCGGAAAGGCTCGGCCCATCGACTTTTGCCGCTTGGCGATCTGATTGCGGATATAGATTTCCGGTGCCTTGAGGCCGGCATAAACCGCCGCGAGCACGGCGCCGAGCTTGAAGGTAAAAGGCCAATCGAGATCGGCAAGAAAAAAGACATAGGTCACGCTTATCACGCAGATGACGACCGGCGTGACCAACCGGAAAAACAGAAAGCCGACCTCGGCTTGCGCGCCGCGATAGCCGGCCATCAGCATCTGCAGCTTTGCCTGCTCCGTCCCGAGCCATTTCGACAGGCTGAACCATTCCACGACCTGCTTCATATAGGCCTTGGGCGCTTGCCGAAGATTGACCTTGTTGGCCGCCCCATTAATACGCTCGCGTTCGCGCGCACGGATCCGATCGCGTTCGGCGCCGACCGCCTTCATGCGCTGCGAAAGCGTGTCCGCCTCGATAAACGGCATCGCCACGCTCAGGACCGATGCGATGGTCGCGATCCCCACGAGCACGCTCAAGACGAAATGGCCGTCGTGCAGCTTTTCAAGAATGAGGTCAAACATGGATCGTTACCGAGGTTCAGCGCACCGACAAAAGACAGATTTGATCTGAGCTCTCAATCTTACATATCGAAGTTGACCATTCGCTTGATGGTTACGATTCCGATCGTCATCCAGAACGCCGCGCAACCGAGGACGAATTGACCGGTCGTGGTTGTCCAAAGAAGCGAGATATAGCCAGGGCTAGAAAGGTAGACCAGAAGCGTGACGACGAAGGGCAGCGCCCCGATAATGCCCGCGGAAGCCTTTGCCTCGCTGGACATCGCCGCGACCTTGCCCTTCATCAGCTTGCGATCGCGCAAGACTGCCGACAAATTACCGAGCGCCTCGGCAAGATTGCCACCTGATTTCTGCTGGATGTTGATGACGATCGCAAAGAAATTCGCTTCGGGAGTTGGAACATTCTCCGCGATGCGCGAGGCCGCATCGCCCAGCGAAAGCCCTATCGACTGAGATTCGATCATCTGCCTGAATTCGCCGCGGACGGGTTCGGCCGTCTCGTTGGCGACGATGCGCATGCAATCGACCAGAGGCAAACCGGCCCTGACGCCGCGGACGATCACATCGATGGCGCCCGGAAATTCGTTCAGGAATTTCTTGAGCCTGCTTTTACGCAAATGCGAAAGCAAAAAAGCCGGAACCCCGAGGCCACCGATGATAGTCGTTGCGATCATCGCGAAAATATTGCCCGACAGGATATAGCCTACGCCCAGGCCAGCGAGGCCGAGGAGAATGGAAACAACAATGAATTTATTCCGCGACCATGTGAGGCCCGCCTGTTTGATCCGCATTTCCAGCGACAGCTTCTTGCCTTTGGCGCGGGTTTCGATGTCCTTCAGACTGTCGGCAACCTGCTTGCGGCGATTGACGCCCTCTTGAACGCGCTCAGCCGCTCTTTTCGGCCCTTGACTGCGGACCGCGGCATGCCGTTTCTCGGCTGTTTTTTCACCCGATAGATAGGGATAGACAAGAGCATAGAAGAGACCACCCGAGGTGATCATCGCCAAGACCGTGATGATCAAGACATTCGGTTCCATGATGCTTCAATCCTAGCTCGATGCCGTTTTGGCGAAGATCATGCGATATCTCTCTTTTCCGCGGCATCGAGGGCTGCGGCCAGTCTAACTTCCTCGCCGTAGTAACGGGCGCGCTCCCAAAACCGCGGCCGGCCTATGCCCGTCGAGTGATGACTGCCTTTCAGCCGGCCGGCTGCATCCTCTCCCGTTATTTCGTAGACAAACAGATCCTGCGTAATGATCACATCGCCTTCAAGGCCGAGCACTTCCGTAATATGCGTGATGCGGCGCGAGCCGTCGCGCAAGCGCGCTGCCTGAATGATCACGTCGATCGATGAAACGATCATGTCTCGCAACGTGCGCGGCGGCAGCGAGAAACCACCCATGGTGATCATCGATTCGAGGCGGCTCAAGGCTTCGCGCGGCGAGTTGGCATGCAGCGTTCCCATCGATCCGTCGTGACCGGTGTTCATCGCCTGAAGAAGGTCGAAGGCTTCAGGTCCACGCACCTCGCCGACGATGATCCGTTCCGGACGCATACGCAGGCAGTTTCGGACGAGATCGCGCATCGTGATCATGCCACTGCCTTCAAGATTCGCCGGCCGCGTTTCGAGCCGGACCACATGGGGTTGCTGCAATTGCAGTTCCGCCGCGTCCTCGCATGTGATGACGCGTTCGTCGGCATCGATGTAATTGGTGAGGCAATTGAGCAGCGTGGTTTTACCCGAGCCGGTACCGCCGGAAATCAGGACATTGCAGCGGACGCGGCTGATCACCTTCAGGATTTCGGCGCCTTCCGGCGAAATGGCGCCGAAGCGCTGGAGTTGGTCGAGGGTCAGCTTGTCCTTGCGGAATTTGCGGATGGTCAAAGCCGGACCATCGAGCGCGAGCGGCGGGGCGATCACGTTGACGCGCGATCCGTCATGCAGACGCGCGTCGCAGATCGGGGAAGCTTCATCGACGCGGCGGCCCACTTGGCTCACGATCCGCTGGCAAATATTCATCAATTGCGCATTGTCGCGAAACCTTATGTTGGTCAGTTGGATCTTGCCGCCGACTTCGATGAAGGTCCGTGTCGCGCCATTCACCATAATATCGGCAATGTCATCGCGCGCCAGGAGCGGCTCGAGCGGCCCATAGCCCAAAACGTCGTTGCAGATGTCGTCGAGCAGATCCTCCTGCTCGGCAATCGACATGACGACATTCTTGATCGAAATGATTTCGTTGACGATATCGCGAATTTCTTCGCGTGCGCTTTCGGCATCGAGACGCGACAATTGCGACAGATCGATCGCCTCGATCAGTGCGCCGAAGATCATGCTTTTCGTGACATAATATTGTTCGGAGTGGTGCACGTCGACCAGAGGCACGGCCACAACTTCGGGCGCCGCGTTTTGCGGGCGTGCCGACTTATTGGCGGCGGCTTGGTTTCTGAGCTCCGGAACCGCGACAGACTGCTTTGCAACAGGCTCCGCGCTTTCGAAGGTTGAACGCTTACCGAACATCATGCTTCCCTTGGCTCGATCCAGTGAATCAGCCCGCGATTAACGGATGGTTCTCATGAACCGTCACGAGGCCTTTTTCCGTCCGAGCTTCTGCATAAACGGCTCAAGAATATTACGTTTTGCTTTGCGTATTTCGCTGCGTCCCGCCACGATCCGGGCGAGTTCGCTGAACATTTCCGCGGTCTTGCTCGCCGCATCGACTTCCGCGATCATCTGCCCATTATTGGCTGCGGTCCCGAAGAGCTTCGGTTCGAAAGTGATCGCCAGCACTGGATCGAGATCGACGGCCTTGGCGAAATCGCTCATCGTGATTTCCGGCCGCTTCGGGACTCCGACCAGGTTCAATATAAGTCTTGGCTTCGCATCGTGCAGACGCGAGCCGCGCACCGTATCGAGAATGCTCTTGATGTTGCGCAGATTGGCGAGATCCGGCGTGCCTACGATGACGATCTCGTCGGCGCCGATCAACAAGCGCTTCGTCCAAGCCGTCCACATATGCGGGATATCGAGCACGACAAAGGGTGTCGAGGCGCGCAAAATATCGATCAGACTATCGAAAGCCGTGTCGGAAAAATCGTAGACCCTATCGAGGGTCGCAGGTGCCGCGAGAATGCTCAGTTTTTCGCTGCATTTCGACAGCAGGCGGTCGACGAGGTTCGCATCGACACGATCCGGCGCAAAAACGGCTTCCGCTATGCCTTGCGGCGGATCCTGATTGAAGTCGAGACCGGCCGTGCCGAAGCCGAGATCCATATCGACGATCACCGTTTGGATTTCGAGATCGCGGGCAATCGACCAGGCGACGTTATGGGCGATCGTCGAGGCGCCCACACCTCCCTTGGCGCCGACCACGGCGATGATCTTACCGAGGGGATCGCCGCCCGTATGCGTATAGAGCCCTGAGATCGTGCGGATGAAATCGAGGACAGCGAAGGGCGCGACGAGATATTCACTGACGCCGCGCGCCATGAGATCGCGATAAAGAAGGATATCGTTCATCCGGCCGAGAACGACGACCTTGGTTCCGGCATCGCAAAATTCGGCAAGGCTTTCAAGGTTGGCAATCAATTCGTCCCGCCCCAAAGCGGTTTCGATCACGATCACATTGGGTGTCGGCGCGGTGCGATAGGCCTCGATCGCAGCCGCCAGCCCGCCCATGTGAACCTTCACATGAGCCTTTTCCATGCGGCGATCGGCAATCGCATCGTTGATCGTTTGGGCGACGTCAGGCGATTCGCAAAAGGCTTGGACCGAGATACGCGGAACCGGCGCGATCTGCTCGACATCGAACGCAGCCGCTTTCATCAATTGCCTCCCACATTGCTGATCGCGGTGTTCTTGGTTGTCCAGGCGGTGCTTGGGTCGGTACCCTTTCGAATGGTCTCGATCCCGCGCGCTTTAATCAAAGTATCCGGCGGCGTTTCGCCGCGCGGCTCGACGAGATCGCGCGGATCGGCCACCTGTGCGGCAAGGGCCGACTGATAGGCGCAGCCGTAATTCCAATAGGGTTTGTTATCCCAGCCCTGGATCGTACTGCCGGAGGCAAGATCGCTCGGCCATTCTCCACAAGGCGTCGCGACTTTTGCCTTGAGTCCTGTAAAGCTCAATCGAATGGGCGAGGCCAATGCGGGTTGGGTGACAGGATAGCTGCCAACCCTGACGGGTGCATGCACGCCGCTGGCGGCAAGCACTTGGCGGATCGCTTCTGCCGGCACATGGCCGGGCACGCCGGAGCCTGTGGGATAGAGAATCAAAATCGGTCCCTCGCCCACTTGCCGGTAAAGATGCCCGAAGGTCACGAGTTCGCCGATGCTATGCTGATCGAGGACGCCTGGGCCTCCGGCCGGGAAAATATCGAGAACCCGCGATGTTTCCGACAGGGTGATCGGGTGTCTTACGCGATAGTCGTCCATCGGGATCGACGATGTTTGCATGCGATCCACGGTGTTGCAGGCGCAAAGACCGAGGCTCAAGCCCAAGATCACGATGCCTTGCGAGAGAAAGGAGTTCGGCATGCCCCGCTGTGCCTTTTGCTTAGATACCGGCATCATGATTCATTGTCCTGCGGAAGTGCTTCGACAGAGGCAGCTTTGCCTCAATCCTGAATGAAACCGATATGTCCCTTGTAGTTTTGAACCGCCTGCGGATTCGTGGGCGAGGCATAAAGCTTATTGATCCTGCCGAGCAGAACCGTTTGCGGATCGGACGCGTCGGCAAAGCCATCGTCCGGCCTCGGCAATTCGTTCGCGGCAACGGGCTTGACGATATAGGGGGTGACGATGATCATGAGTTCGGTTTCCTGACGCTGATAATCGCGCGAGCGAAACAGCGTGCCAAGAATCGGAACATTCATGAGGCCCGGAAGCCCATTGATGACTTGCGCCGTCTGCGTCTGTAAAAGCCCCGCCGAAGCAATCGAGCCGCCCGAGGGCAATTCAACGCTCGTCGAATTCTTGCGCGTGAGCAGACTGGGCACAGGCACGCCCTGGATAACGACCGTCCTTGAAAAGTCGACGTCTGTTACCTCGGTCGAGAGATGCAGAAGGATGCGGCCTTCGGCGAGAACGATGGGCGTGAAATTCAAAGCAACGCCGAAATTCTGATAAATCGCACCGCCGGAACAAAAAGCCTGGCTGCTCGTCGAGACCGAACTCGTCGTGCCGGAACAGGCGACGGCCGGCCCGGGGATCGGGAACTGGCCGCCGACCATGAAGGTCGCGCTTTCGCCGGAAACCGCCGCCACGGTCGGCTCCGCGAGAACGCGCGTAACGCCGTAGCGCTCGAAAGCTTGGATGTTTGCCGCGAGCGTTCCTGCCGGATTGGTCAGCGCGAGCTGCGTCGTGACCGCATTGGTACTTCCGTTAGGTACAACGCTGCTCAAGGGCCCGTTGATCGCGAATGGATTGGCTTGCGTGAACGAGCCCCAACTGCCGGCGATCGTGCTGCTCGTCAGGCCGAGCTGCTTTGCAACGTTGCGTTGGATCTCGGCCACGGTCACCTTCAGCATGACCTGAGTGCGGCCGCGGATGACGAGCGAATTGATGACCAAGCCCTCGCTACCCGCCCCTGCAGCTCCGTTGGACTGCTTGGCGAAGCCTTGCGCGATGTCTCCGATACGTTGCGCATCCTCGGCCGAATCGACTTCGCCGGTCAGAACGATCGTGTCATTGATCGTGCGTGCCGTAACGTTGGCGCCGGGTAAGGCAGCCTTGATGATTTGCTGCAACTCACCGGTGTCACGGCCGATGCTCAATTCCAGCACGGCGATCTGATGGCCGTCGTGATCGAGTGCAAAGACCGTCGTCTGCCCGTTCTCCATTCCGATGACGTAAAGCTTGCGCGCCGAGCGCACGACGGCATTTGCAACCTTCGGATTGCCGATGAAGATTTCGGACGCGTCACGCGGAAGATCGACGATGATCGACTTGCCGACACCCATGGAAATGCGGCGCGTCAGAACGCCTCCTATCATCTGTTGCGTGTCGGAACTCACTTCGGCATGGACCGTGACCGCCGATATGAGAAAGAAGAGGCTCACCCCAAACCCGCGTAAAAGAGCCGGAATAAGCGTTTTCATATTCCGTTCTCCAGAAGAATGATCATTGATTCGATCCAAATCCGTCTTCAATGCGACTGAACCTGCAAGGCGACGCCATATTTGACGATCGTCTTGACGGGCTGTTCCGGCCGTTCGGTGGTTTCGCTCTCGTTCGTATTGGAATCGGCCATGCTGCGGAGGATCAGCGACAATTGGCCGATACGCTGCGCCAGGATGAGAATCGATGCCTGTCTCGGCGTGACTTCGAGCGTCGCGCTCGTGCCCGAGACGACGCGCTCATTGTTTTTTTCCTGAACCGTCTGGCCGATGGCGAGAACCCTTATGTTCGTCAAAATGGGCTCGGTGACATAGCCGTCGCCGCCGGCTTTCGCCGTTGCGTCGTCATGGATCGTGTGAAGAACGTCGACGTGATCGTTCGGCAAGATGAAGCCGCCGGCCGTATTGGAGCCGCTGGCTTCGATGTTGATGGAGACCGCTCGCATGCCGGGCGTCAGTATCGCCGCCATGAAATTCGAATTCGCGCCCTTAACCAGACGCTCGCGGCGGAACGGTTCGCCCTCGGAGAAATTGCTGCGCACCACCGAGCCATTGACCTCGTTCATCGCGTCTGGCGAAGAACTTTTGCGAATGACACCTTCAGGCACATTGGCCTTGGGCCAGCTCTGCCAGCGCATGTCCGCCGGCGTGAGAACGGAACCGAAGGTCAACTCACGCGCTGCGACCAGCACGTCGTCCGTAGCGACCGTAGGGGCGGCGGGAACAGGAGCCGGCGCTTCCGGCGGTTTCGAGCTGCTGGCCAAGTAGGCCGCGGCAAGACCGGCCACCAGAGCCACACCCAAAACTGCTAACCGAGCTACTTTCATTTTTCAGGGTCAATCCGTTCGCACGTCTTCATTTGACGCGGACGGAATTGGACCATGCAAAGGTCAAATTAAGGTTAATCAATTCTGTAAAATTGGAGTTCTCTCAGGGGAGGCGGGGGTCTTAGACCTGCGGCAAGGAGGCGGCGCTTAGCCAGATACCGGTATCCGGGTAGATCATAAGCCCGGCAATGGCGAGCGCGATGCCATAGGGAACGCCATTGTTGCGATCATGCAGGCGTGCAACCCATTGCTGCGCGTAGAGCCATTGCGGCAAAGGCCACCTACGAAGCTGAAGGAAGAAAAGCGTAAGGCCGCCGCCGAGCAGAGCGGTCAGCAGGCTGTAATCGGCGAGATGGTCCCAGCCGACCCAAAGCGCCGTAGCGGCGCAGAGTTTGGCGTCACCGCCGCCAATCCAGCCGAACGCAAAAAGCGTGAAAGTGCATATGAGCACGGCAAACCCGCAGGACAGATGCAGGCCGAATTCGGCGAGCGGCATCTGAATGGCGTAGGCGAGCCCGCAGAAGATCACGACCAAAGCGATCGAGACCCGATTCGAGATCGTCATCGTAAACAGATCCGAAAAGGCCGCGAAGACCATGAGGCCGGGGAAAAATATCAGCGTCGCCGTTTCAAGGATCATCTGTCGGTCCATCATGCAGCTCGGCCCGAAGGCTTAAAGCCCTGCCTTCCGGCAAAGGCCAAATTCCTGCTGGCGGAAGCTGGTGCAGGAACGTCCCGAGGCCAGCCTTAAACATCTCATATCGTTTGGAACGTAAACCAAACTCATTGACCGTTCGTTTACGGATCACGCCGCGCATGGAGCCTCCAGATACGTTGAAGCCCCCATACTAAGCGCTGCCCGACGGCAGCGCTTGTACGGAGGCTTAAACAGATCGGCTACTCTCAAGTCTCTGGAAAAGATCCGGAGCTTAGGTGAGGTTGGCAGCGATGGCGTTGAACTTCGCCGAAAGCTTGGTGCCGACCGTCGTGATCGTGGCGATAATCACAACAGCGATCAAACCCGCGATCAGACCGTATTCAATTGCCGTTGCGCCGGATTGATCCTGTGAAAAGCGCGACAGTAAATTCTTCATCTGTTTGCTCCTGATTCCCAATCTCCAAGGCCAGCCCTCTTCATAGTCAAGTCGACTGGATGAAATGAAAGCTATCGGCTGGTGATTGCAAACGCGTTAATCCGAAGAATGAAAACAGCGTGACGGCTAACTATATTTTATTGGTTAAACGATCCTGAACAGCCTTGTGAAAGCTTAATTGACCCGTGTTAATATCCACATGTCCGTCATTATTACATAAATTTCTAAGTGTTATTACTTATGATAGCGCCAAAGGAACGGGCGTCTGGCATGATGTTGCTGCGACAGAGGATTCAACCGATGGCGTGCGGAGAAGTGCCGCGCACTGCCCGTTCGGGGAGCCCCCTCCCGCGCACGCACGTCTTTAGACTTCATTCACTATTCTAGGTTTTATTGCGGATAGCACCCCCCCTTCGCGCATTAGGCAGGCCATGCGTTTGTCGCAACGTTTCGCAGCTTGGCTGGCACCAAAGTCGTTTCCGTTTCAGGCTGTCCTCATCTTGGCGCTGGCTTGCGCATCTCCGGCTGTCGCGAATACGGACAAGATCGTCGTGACCGTAGATCAGGCCCGGATCGTCAAGATCCCCGCCAATGCCAGGACGCTCGTGATCGGCAATCCGATCATCGCAGACGTGACCTTGCAGAACGGCGTCATGATCGTCACGGGCAAAGGCTTCGGCCAAACCAATTTCATCGCATTGGACGAGGCCGGAAATCCGGTGGCAGAATCGATGATCGAGGTGATCGGGGGCACCAATGCCCTCGTGGTTCAACGCGGCATGGACCAGCAGTCCTATTCATGCGCGCCAAGGTGCGAGCCGACCGTCAAACTTGGCGACGATCCCAAATATATGGGCGAAATCTCCGGTCAGGTCCAAGCGCATAGCGCTGCCTCCGGCGGCCACTAAACACGGCCAGGGCTTTGACGAGAGGCACACGCTCCAAGTATTCGTCCAGACGCATGATCTCATCCGAAAACTCTGCAACTTTTTGGGATCATGCTTAGAGCGTCTGATTATAGGCGCCGACTTCCGGGTTTTCCCGCAGCACCCGATCAACGGCTGTAAACATCTCGCGCATCCGCGCTTCCGACACCGGGCTCTCTACGACAACCACGAGCTCCGGCTTGTTGGACGAGGCACGCACAAGTCCCCAGGTTCCGTCTTCCGCCGTGATGCGCACGCCATTCACGGTGACAAGATCGCGAATCTTCGAGCCGATGATCGTCTCGGCTTTGTCCTGCATGGCCTTGAAGCGCGCAAGCACACGCTCGACCACCTCATATTTGATTTCGTCGGCGCAATGCGGCGACATGGTCGGCGAGCCCCATGTCTTCGGCAGATCGGCGTAGAGCATGCTCATCGACTTCTGCGGATTGCGGTCGAGCATGTCGATGATCTGGATCGCGGTCACGAGCCCGTCGTCATAGCCGCGTCCGACCGGCGCATTGAAGAAGAAATGGCCGGATTTCTCGAAGCCTGCGAGCGCCTTCAGATCGGTGACGCGGCGCTTGATATAGGAATGCCCGGTCTTCCAATAATCCGCCTTGGCGCCGCGTTCGATCAACACGGGATCGGTTGAAAAAAGCCCTGTCGATTTCACATCGACCACGAAAGTCGCGCCCGGATGGAGCTTCGACAAATCGCGCGCAAGCATGACGCCGATCTTATCGGCGAAAATCTCTTCGCCCTTCCCGTCGACCACGCCGCAGCGATCGCCGTCGCCGTCGAAGCCAAGCCCGATATCGGCACCGGTCTCGCGCACCTTATCGGCTATGGCATGCAGCATTTTCAGATCTTCGGGATTGGGATTATAGCGCGGAAAATTATAGTCGAGCTCGGTATCGAGCGGGATCACCTCACAGCCGAGCTTCGCCAGAACCGCCGGGGCAAAAGCCCCCGCCGTGCCATTGCCGCAGGCAGCCACCACTTTGAGCTTGCGCGCGATCTTGGGCCGGTCGGTGAGATCGGCCATGTAGCGGGCCGGAAAATCCGGAACGAAGCGATAGGCGCCGCCATCCGCATAGCGGAACTTGCCGGAGAGCACGATGTCCTTCAGCGCGCCCATCTCGTCGGGCCCGAAGGTCACTGGCCGCTGCGCACCGATTTTGACGCCCGTCCAGCCATTGTCATTATGCGAGGCCGTGACCATCGCAACGGCCGGCACGTCGAGCGCGAATTGCGCGAAATAGGCCATGGGCGAAAGTGCGAGCCCGATGTCGTGCACTTTGCAGCCGGCCGCCATGAGCCCGGTCATCAGCGCATATTTGATCGAGGCCGAATAGGCGCGAAAATCATGGCCCGTCACGATCTCGGGCTTCACGCCCATGTCGTGCAGAAGCGTGCCTATGCCGAGGCCCAGCGCCTGCACGCCCATGAGATTGATTTCTTTTTCGAAGAGCCAGCGCGCGTCATATTCGCGAAAGCCCGTGGGCTTCACCATGGGCTGGGTTTCATAGGCATATGTATTCGGCGTCAATTGCGGCACGGGCATCGGAAACATGGGAGATCCTGAACGGCGGGATAGGCGCGGTCCTAAACCATTCTTCCCGCCAATCAAATAGGCCGCATTCCGGCGCGCAAAAGAAAAGCCTTCCCGCACGAGGCAGGAAGGCTAAGTTTCTACCCGGGGATACGGGTATTAGGTATTATTCCGCGGCGACGGAAGACGGCTTGGTCTTGTCCTTGAACTGCGCGCTCTCGGTCGATTCACCCATCGCGGTGGTGGAAGATGCGCCGCCAGAGATGGCAACCGACACGGCATCGAAATAGCCGGTGCCGACTTCGCGCTGATGCCGCGTTGCCGAATAGCCCTTGGCCTCAAGGTCGAACTCGGCCTGCTGAAGCTCCGAATAGGCGTCCATGCCGCGATCCTTGTAGCCGAGCGCCAGCTCGTACATGGAGAGGTTCAGCGAGTGAAAGCCTGCCAGCGTCACGAACTGATACTTGTAGCCCATGGCACCCAGCTCGCGCTGGAACTTCTCGATGGTCGCCTTATCCAGCTTGGCGCGCCAGTTGAACGACGGCGAGCAATTGTAGGCGAGCAGCTTGCCCGGGAACTTCTTATGGACCGCTTCCGCGAACTCACGGGCTTCGCCGAGATCCGGGTGCGAGGTTTCCCACCACAGCATGTCGGAGACCTCGGCATAGGCGAGGCCCCGCGAGATGCAATGGGCAAGGCCGGTGCCGTCCTTCAGGCGGTAGAAGCCTTCCGGCGTGCGGCTGTCCGGGATGATGAAGGGACGATCGCGCTCATCCACATCCGAAGTGATGAGCTTCGCCGATTCAGCGTCCGTACGGGCGACGACGAGCGTGGGCACGCCCATGACGTCAGCGGCGAGACGCGCCGCCGAGAGGCTGCGCTCATGCTGCGCCGTCGGAAGCAGAACCTTGCCGCCGAGATGGCCGCATTTCTTTTCCGACGCGAGCTGATCCTCGAAATGAACCGCCGCGACGCCCGCTTCGATATAGGCCTTCATGATCTCGAAGACATTGAGCGGACCGCCGAAGCCGGCTTCCGCGTCGGCGATGATCGGCAGGAACCAGTCGCGCGTCACATTGCCTTCGGCGTGCTCGATCTCATCGACGCGCTTGAAGGTCTTGTTGATCTTGCGGGCGAGTTCCGGGCCTGAGTTCGCCGGATAGAGCGATTGATCCGGATACATGGCGCCGGCCACATTGGCGTCGGCCGCGACCTGCCAGCCGGAGAGATAGATGGCCTCCAATCCGGCGCGTGCCATCTGCATCGCCTGATTGCCGGTGACGGCGCCCAGCGAATGCACATAGGGCCGCTCCTGCATCAGCTTCCAGAGCTTATTGGCGGAGCGCTCGGCCAGCGTATAGGCGATCGGGAAGGAGCCGCGCAGCCGCTTTACCTCTTCGGGACCATAGGGACGGCGGATTCCGTCGAAGCGCCCGGCCGGCGCCGAGGGGATAAGGTCCTGAAAGCTTTCTGTTGTGCTCATGCGAGGCTCCGATATTAACAGAAATTGACAAAAATTGCGGCTTACGCCGCATGTCACCCCAGATATCGCTCATAGCTGCACTCTTGCAAGCTGCGAAAAGGAGGAATAAAGTCGCCTTGTCATGATAAGACACGTCATTCTTGTCGATTTGAAAATACTTTACAAATGGTAGAGACAATCTCCCGCAAAGTCTTCGCTGGCCCCAGGCTTAAGCGCCTGCGCCGTGAGCGCCAGCTCACCCAGGCGCGCATGGCCGAGGATCTCGACGTCTCGCCGAGCTACCTGAACCTGATGGAGCGCAACCAGCGGCCGATCACGGTCCAGGTTCTCATCCGCCTCACCGATGTCTATGGCGTCGACCCGCGCGACTTCATGGTGGCCGAAAGCGACCAGGCTCTGGGCGAATTGGACCAGATTCTCGCCGATCCGCTTCTGCGCGAGACATCCGTCTCGCGCGTCGATCTCCAGGATGCCGCCGAACATTCGCCGGCGCTTCTCATCGCCATGCAGCGGCTCTATCGCGCCTATACGGCTTTGCGCGAGGCCAATGAGGAAGGCTTCGCCTCGGGCCGCGACCCCGACCGCGCAGAACCTTTCGTAGCCGAAAGCCCGATCGACCGGGTGCGCAGTCTCTTGCACGAGGCGCGCAATTATTTCCCGCAGCTCGATGAAGCGGCCGAAACGCTCGCCGCGGATTTCGCGCTTGCAGGCCACGAGCCGCTCTTTGCCATCTCCGAACATTTGCGCACGCGCCACGGCATCCGCGTCAGGATCATGCCGCTCGACGTGATGGGCGACAGGTTGCGCTGGTACGATCATCATCGAAGGCAGCTTCTCATCTCGGAAGTGATGGATCAATCGGGACGCACCTTTCAGGCCGCGCATCAATTGGCCTTCGCCGAATTCAACGGTCTTTTGAGCGAATTGGCCACGACGCTCGAACCGAATGACGAGACGACGCGGCGCCTTCTGCGCATCACGCTCGCGAATTATTTCGCCGGTGCGCTGATGATGCCCTATGGCCGCTTTCACGAGGCGGCCGAACTCATGGGCTACGATATCGAGATTCTATCGGCCCGCTTCGGCGCGAGCGTCGAGCAGGTGGTGCACAGGCTCACCACTTTGGCGCGGCCGACGGCGCGCGGCATCCCCTTCTTTCTGGTGCGCGTCGATATCGCGGGCAATGTGTCAAAGCGCTTTTCGTCCGGACGCTTTCCCTTCGCCCATTCGGGCGGTACCTGCCCGCTCTGGAACGTGCACGCGGCCTTCGCCGAGCCCAACCGCATCCTGACCCAAGTCGTCGAATTGACCGACGGCTCACAATATTTCTCGATCGCCCGCACGGTGCGCCGTTCCGTGACCCCTTGGGGCGCGGTCGAGCCGCAATTCGCGATCGGGCTTGGCTGCGACATCAAATATGCGCCGCGCCTCACCTATGCGAAACGCCTCGACCTCAATGCTTTGGAGGTGACGCCGATCGGCATCAATTGCAGGCTTTGCGAGCGTCCCGCCTGCCCGCAACGTGCGGCAGCGCCGGCGGCGCGGGCGCTCCTCATCGACGAGACCATGCGCAATGTCTCGCCTTTCACGTTCAAGGATTTGTAGAAGCGCTAATAAGCTCCCTCATGCTGAGGAGGCTGCATAGCAGCCGTCTCGAAGCACGAAGGAGCGACTTGAGATGGCAGCGCACGTCAGAAACGCTTGCCGCCCTCGTCCTTCGAGGCTCGCCATAGCCCGTTGCTTGCGACAGGCGTCGCTTCGCAACACCCTATGGCTCGCACCTCATCAGGGTGAGGGCTAAACGGGAAGGAGCTGGCAGAAAACTCAGTAGCAGCCCGGATATCCGCATCCGCCACCGGCCGCAGCCGCGCCGGCAGCGGCGGCGCCTAAACCCAGAATGCCAAGCCCCACGGCGGCGCCGGGGTTGACACCATATCCGCCGCCATAGCCATAGCCGCGATATCCATATCCGCCGCGATAGCCATAACGGTGATAACCGCCACGATAGGCGCCATGGTAGCCGCCATGATACCCACCATGAACCCCGCCGACGCGGCCCCTGAATGCGAAAGCCTCGGTCGAAACGCTCGCGACCATAATGGTTGCGGCGGCAGCAATGGAAATGATGGTCCGATACGACATGGCGTTTCCTCCTCGGGTGAATTTTTACGGGATTAAGATCCGTCGTTATATTCACTGCCTGTGGGACAGCCCGCATTGAACCAGCGACAACAGGCTACGAAAAATAGCCCGGTCTCATTCATATGGAGTGGAGCGACACCAATACGAAGGTCGGCGGGGATCATTTCGCTCTTCGCGTGATGTTAAGCCTAATGCCCGGCAGCAAGCTTCAGCGCGGCGCCTATTCTTTGAAGTGTCACTGAAGCAGCCGTAATCGGACTCTAGAACCTGATGAGCAGGCTGCCCTTGACCGAATGGTCCTGGACACCTTGGGCGATTTGGCCCGTATAAGAGATGCCGATCGTGGCCAGCGGCGCGACGCGGAGATCGAGGCCGGTTTCGACCAGCGCGGCGTCACGCGCGAGCGGCACGCCTGCAACGGCGAATGGCGAGACGCTGCCTTCGAATGCCAGCACGGCGTCCGGTTTCACGTCGCCGAAGGCATGCTGCCAGGAGGCTGAGGCGCGCGGCGTCAGCACCATTCCGTTCGGCAGGATATAATTTGTCGCGATGCGGGCGCCGAGCGTGGAATAGCCGACATTGTTCTGGCTGCTCAATCCGTTGAGCGCCGCCATGGTGCTGCCTGTCTCGAGGAAGCTGTCGGTGCTCAAATGCACCCAGGCGAGGCCCGCGAAGGGCTCGGCCGCGATGGTACCGAGCGCCATGCCATAACCGACCTCGCTGAAGACTTGCGCCGTCACGGCGCCATAACGCGCGCTTGCATTATCGCCGAAGCCCGGGAAGATGATCGAGCGGTCTGTGCTGACAGTGCTCACACTTATCGCGGAGCCGGCGCGAAAATTCCAAGGACCGTAATTGCCGCCCGCATAAGTCCCAATATGCGTGGTATCGATATTGGCGGAGCTTGCACGGCCGCTGTCGTTCACGCTCGAATTTGTGTAGCCTCCGGCGATGCCGGCGCGCCAATTTTCGCCGAAGCGGCGATCAACGCCGGTGAAGAAGCCGGCGAGATCGCGGCTGACGGTGGCAACATTGCTGTCGCCGCTGAGTCTGCCCCAGGCACCGACGCCTTGCGCCCACCAGGCCGTCTCCGGAACCGGCACGCCAAGCGGCAGAATGCTGGGAAGGAGCGGCGCGCTGCCGCGCGCATCGGCATAGGCCATGGGCGCAGCAGCGGGATCGGCATGCGCGACAAAGCCCGCAGCAGACTCCGCATAGGCCACCTGCGGTCCGCCAGAGCCAAGTGCCGACATCGGCCCCACGGCATTGTCGTAACCCATCTGGCGCATGCGCCCAAGCACGGCCTGACGGACGTAGCGGCTGTCATCGACCATAACCGCCTGCGCGCTCGCATGGACCTCGCCCGAAAGCGCATTGAACGCCTGCTGCGCGCCCGCGGCCGATGTCTGCATCAGCACCGCCTGATAGAGAGGGCTATTTGGAGGAAGCCCTGCGAGAGCGACGGCGACATTGGTCTGGTTCGGCGTCACGGCTGCACTGAGAAAGGAACGTGTTTGCTGAAAGTCCAACAGCACCGAGTCCGGCGTGTAGGTCAGCTGCGGGTTGAGGAAGACGAAATTGGAAGAGGCGCCCGAGAAGGTGCCGCTGACGCCGCCCTGCGCCGTCAGGATCGTATAAGTGTGGTTGACGGCGGCCGTGCCGGAGACTTGCACGTTGCCACCCGCCAATGTCGCATGGCCGGTTGCTGCGATGAGGTCCGATTGTCCTGCCTGGTTCACTTCGACCTGGTAGACCGAGCCCGCGGCGAAGCCGACATTGCCGGCGACGTGCAACGTCCCGATGGAATTGCCCGGCGCGACGGTTCCGCCACTCGCGACGTTGAGCCCGCCAATCGTGCCGCTGCCCATCAAAGTGCCGCCGGAATTGACAGAAACCGTCGATGCCAGCGAACCGTTCACATCGAGGATGCCACCATTGATATTGGTCGGACCCGTATAGGTGCTGGTCCCGGTGAGGGCCAAGACGCCACCGCCTATTTTGGTCAACCCGCCCGTCCCGCCGATAGCCCCCGAGAAGCTCGTCGAGGTGCCGTCATTGCCGCTGGTGAGCGTCGCCGATCCAAGCGCGACGGTGCCCGAGCCTGCAAGCGAGCCAATCGCATTGTTGAAGTTGTTGAGGTCGAGCGTCGCACCGGTCGCGATCGTATAAGCGCTGCTTTGTGAAAAGACATTCGCGGCGGCGACCTGAAGCGTCCCCGCACTGACGAAAGTCGGACCGGCATAAGTGCCCGGTCCCGAAAGGGTCAGGATGCCCGCGCCCAACTTGGTCACCGAGCCCATGCCGGAGATCGCACCGGAGAAGGCTGAGGCATTGGACCTGTTGAAAACCAGCGCCGCGTTGTCGATGACGTCTCCGACGATCGAACCGGTCGTGCCGCCATTGCCGATCTGCAGCGTGCCGCCGGCGATCGTCGTTGCGCCCCCATAGATGTTCGCGCCAGTCAGAACCAGCGTGCCCGCGCCGATTTTAGTAAAGCCGCCGGCGCCAGACATCACGCCGCCGAATGTCGCACCAAAGCCGTTGGTATCGATGATCGAACCCGTGCCCGTAAGACCCATTGCGACGTTGGTGGTCAGGGCGGAGCCGATGACCTGAAGCGCACCGCCTCCAAGGTTCAGGCTGCCCGTGCCGGTGATGCCATTCGTGCCTCCAACCTGTAGGAGACCGCCGTTCAAATTATAGGTTGCAACACCGGAGACGCCGACAGTGAGGACGCCGCCCGAGATCGTTACCAGACCGCCAGTCTGGTTCACGGTGCCGGTGGACCCTGCGAGGAGCGCGATCCTCAGGCCAGCCCCAAAATTCGCGGTGCCGCCAGTCATACTGTAGGTGCCCGTGCCGGAATTGCCGATGATCACCGGCGCGGCGGCAATCAAGGTTCCGCCGCTCTGGGTGAGAAAGCCGACCCCGCCGACATCCATGCCGAAAGCCGCTCCCAACCCGCCGATTTCCAATGTTCCGGCCAGAAGGTTATAGGTGCCAGTTCCTCCTCCGCCCGGCCCGGCGGATGCGTTGCTGCCGAATTGGGCGATGTTGGCGACATTTAAGGTAACCGAGGTATCGGCACCGTTCTGCGTAATGGTTCCGATGCCCAAATTATCGCCGACATACAATTGACCATTGGCTCCGGCGGAGATGGACTCGAAATCGAGGATGGCATTGCCGGAGATATTTACATTGCCAACGCCGCCGGCGCTGCCGCCGATATAGACGGTCGCGCCCCGGTCCTGCAGCACGGCGGTACCGGTCAGATTATAGGTGCCGGTGCCATTCGCGACACCAACGTTCAGTGCGCCCGCCGACACGGAGACTGTGCCGCCCGACTGATTGAACGTCCCGTTCGCCGCGGTTGTCCCAAAAGGATAGCCGATGGACATGCTGCCAAAGACGCCAGGGGTCGCACCCGAATCGTTGATCGTCACGGCTCCGCTCGTCATGTTGACGATGCCATTGCCGCCATCGAGGCCGATATTGAACTGGGTTCCAGCGTTGGTGACATTGAAGATTAAGGACGCGCCATTGATGTTCAGGGTGCCGGTGTGCCCAAAGCCCATATTGAATTCGCCGGGGTTATTTGTCTGACCGAAGGAAACGGTTGTTCCCGCGCCGAGCGTCGTTGTTCCGTCGGCCACGTTGGTGCCGATGCCTAAGGTGCCGAAGGTCAGATTGATCGACGTGGCCGACCCCGGGAGCGTCAGAGATGTCCCCGCGTCAATCGTTCCGGCCGTCGAAGCGTCGATCGTGTCCGCGTGCCCGGGCTGGGTTGCCACTACGACAGCGGCATCGAATTGCGCTTGATTGTTGACCACTATCGTCGCGGCCCGTGTCGGCGCAGCAATGAGAGCCGAGACAGCCGCAATCGATAAAAACGAGATCTTCATCAAAGACCGATTGCACTTCAATGCTGTCAAACGCTGCCCTGGCGACACAAAAACTTCGGATGCCCCGAGCCTCTCAAACCAAGTCATGCCCCACACCAAACTCTCAAACTCAGTATCGAAAATGACGAGTCGCAAGCTCGGAGTTTGAGCAGCCAACGACCAGTATTCCGCAGGCGCGCCGCGAGGTGAGCGGCTATTTGGTTCGGCCGATTTGCTTCAAGCCGCGCCCCGAAACTCGGACCTCGGTGCAAAGCCAAATTCAGATCGAGCGGCAAAACTTGGCCGCACGGCAGCGCTCCTCCGCTTCGCCGAAATCGGAGAAGCGGGACTGAAATCGTGGTCGGCTATCGGGCCACGATTGTTTGTCGAAGATTACGGCTCCGAGGAAACCATTTCAGATGAAACAATCACTTAATAGGTCTAGTCTGCGCTAGTCATTTTTCAATTCTCACAAAGTTGTGAGCAGAGAATGGTATGTAATACCCATGTTTATACGCAAAACTACGTATCATAATTAAATGTAACTCAGTTTTTATACTTAAGTTTTTAGCGCACTTGGCGCTGATAACACACACACTGCAAACCGGGTCGAAATGGATGAGCGAACCGATTACGGTAAACGCGCGTGAAGCTCGTGACTTTTTCGAGGCGGAAGCGGCCGCGCGAAAATGGCCACGGCGGAGCCGGAATGGAATAGGGAAAACAGCCACCTGCCGTGCTGGCGATCGACGATCACCTATTTCTTGACTTCACGCCCTCCGAAGGTTTCTATTATCGGACAGGCCGTTCGGAAAACAGAACGGTATCGCTTCAGGCATTCCAGGGTGAATATTTTCCCTTTTAACAGAGCCGGGCAATCGCGCGAGGCGGATGCGCCGCAGAGTCTCGTCGCGCATTTCGGCGCCGACCGGCCGCTCAAGATGGACGCGGGCGTGCTGCTCAGCCCGCTCACCGTCGCCTATCAGACCTACGGCACGCTCAACGCGCAGAAATCCAACGCCATTCTCGTCTGCCACGCTTTGACCGGCGATCAGCATGTTGCCAATACGCATCCGGTCACCGGCAAGCCCGGCTGGTGGGAGATCATGGTCGGCCCCGGCCGCCCGATCGACACCGACCGCTATTTCGTCATCTCGTCCAATGTCGTCGGCGGCTGCATGGGCACGACCGGACCGTCCTCGACAAATCCGGCGACCGGCCGCGCTTACGGCCTCGACCTGCCGGTCGTCACCATCAAGGACATGGTGCGTGCGCAAGCCATGCTGGTCGATCATCTCGGCATCGATACGCTCTGCTGCGTCGTCGGCGGCTCGATGGGCGGCATGCAGGTTCTGCAATGGGCGGCGAGCTATCCCGAGCGCGTCTTCGCCGCCATGCCGATTGCGACGGCGGCGCGGCATTCCTCGCAAAATATCGCCTTTCACGAAGTCGGCCGCCAGGCGATCATGGCCGATCCCGACTGGTGCAAGGGCCGCTATCTCGACGAGGGCCGGCAGCCGACGAAGGGTCTCGCAGTCGCCCGCATGGCCGCGCATATCACCTATATGTCGGATGAAGCGCTGCAGCGAAAATTCGGCCGCAAGCTGCAAGACCGCATCGCGCCGACCTTCTCCTTCGACGCGGATTTTCAGATCGAGAATTATCTGCGCTATCAAGGATCGAGCTTCGTCGATCGCTTCGATGCGAATTCCTATCTCTATGTCACGCGCGCCTGCGATTATTTCGATCTCGCCGAGGATTATGGCGGCTCGCTGGCGCTTGCCTTCAAAGGCTCGAAGACGCGCTTTTGCGTCGTTTCGTTCAACTCGGACTGGCTTTATCCGACGGCGGCCTCGCGCGCCATCGTTCATGCGCTGAATGCCGGCGGTGCGTCGGTCTCCTTCGTCGACATCGAGACCGAGCGTGGCCATGATGCCTTCCTGCTCGACGTGCCCGACTTCATCGCGACGACGCGCGGCTTTCTCGAAGCGGCGGCGCGTGCGCGGGGCATTCCTCCCGCGGCCGGCGGGAGTGACTAGGCGTGACCAAATTGGCCAGCAAGCCCGTCGGAGAAAAACTCTCCCGCGCGGGCCGTCTCGATCTTCTGCTCGTTGCCGATATGGTTGAAGCGCGCAGCCGTGTGCTTGACGTCGGTTGCGGCGACGGCTCGCTGCTGAGGCTCCTGTCGGAAGAGCGCGGCGTGGACGCGCGGGGGATAGAACTCTCCCAGAAAGGCGTCAATGATTGCGTGGCGAAAGGCCTCTCCGTCATCCAGGGCGATGCCGATACCGATCTCGCCGATTATCCCGACGATGCCTTCGACTATGTGATCTTGTCGCAGACGCTGCAGGCAACCCGGCATCCGCGCAAAGTGCTAGAGCACATGCTGCGCATCGGCCGCCATGCCATCGTGTCCTTTCCGAATTTCGGCCATTGGCGCATCAGGTTTCAGGTCGCCTTGCGCGGCCGGATGCCGATCACCGACAATCTCGCGCTGCCCTGGTACGACACGCCCAATATTCACTTCTGCACGATCCGCGATTTTGTGAGCCTCGTCGACGAGATCGGCGCCAAAATCGAACGCGGCGTGGCGCTCGACCATTTCGGCACGCCCTTACAGCTCAATCTGCCCTGGTGGGTGTGGAATCTCTTCGGCGAACAAGGCGTTTTCCGCCTGACCCGCGTGAAATAAGGCGGCGGTAGGCAAATAAAAAAAGGGTTGCTACAAACGCGCCATCGGAGAAGATGTCCGATCCGGAATCGAAAGCGCTCATTCTTTGAATGAGAATAAGACTAAAGCGGGATAAGGAAAAGTTTTCCGACGCAATGAATTTGCGCAGAGCGCGTAAACTTCATTGCGATATCCCGCTTCAAACTAAGAGAAATAATCGACGCGCGCATACGCGGAGGGCTTATGGCATTAGGACCTTTTGAATTCGCCACCTCGACGAAAGAGGGCGTGACGCTTCTCGCGCGCGATGAGCCGATGGTTGTGCATGCGCAGATTCCAACCGACGTGCTCAACGATTATTTCAAGCTGACGGGAGATGGGACGAACCATCAGCGCCAAAAGCTCGTGATCGACAATCTCGACGCTTTCGGCAAGATCGCGGCCGGCAAATATGAGCGCGGCGAACTCAAATATAGAGACGGGCAAGGCACGACCGTTGCGATGGTGCGTCTGAGCCTCTTCGATCTCGAATGCTCGACCCATATCTCGCGCGACCCAAGCCATTCGCGCCTGCATTAAAACTTGATGCCGAAAAGTTGAACGTATCGCCGATGCTGGCTTTCACGCCCGCGTCGCCGATGTGTCACAGCCGCATCCAGGCCTGATCTCCGATCAATTTTCATTTCGTAAAAAATGCCTTCGCAACGGCCGCGCGAAACATTTCGGCCGTTCGCCGCGAACCTTCTTGCAAGGCTTCGTTTCTGCGCCACGCGCAAAGGCATATCCCATGAACAGCCGTCTTCAAGCACAGCTCTCCTCGGCATTGCACCTTGCCCGCGGCGGCCTTCGATTGGCCGCGCCCTTCGTCGATCTTTGGGCACGGCTTTGTCTAGCCGAAGCTTTCTTTCTGTCAGGTCTGTTGAAGGTCGGAAATTGGCCGGCGGCGCTCGAACTCGCACGCTACGAATATCCCGTGAGCTGGCTCAACGCGGAGACCGCCTCGCTGCTCGGCGCCAGCATCGAAATAGCCGGGCCGATTTTTTTAGCCGTCGGTCTGCTCACGCGACCTGCCGCGATCGCCATATTGATCCTGTCGCTTGTCATTCAATTTTCCTATCGGCAGTTGGACGTCAATCTGTTTTGGGCGGTTCTCTTTGGCTGGTATGCGGTGAATGGTGCCGGAGCCTTGTCTCTGGATCGGATGATGGCAAAAGGGCTGACGAACAGCCCCCTGCCATTGGCACCGCAGATTATCGCCGCGGCGGCATGGTGTGGACGGCGCGTCGGTCCTTGGTACGCGCTGGCGATGCGGCTTTGGTTGGCGGCTGCGGTCATCGGCCTATCAGTGTCGCCCGCTTGGTTTCCCGTCGCGACCCTGTCCTCCCTACCGGGACCCATTGCGTGGCCAACAGCTTTCCTGCTCGTCATCGGCGCAGCGACGCCGCTGGTCGCCGGGCTGTTGCTGCTAAGCCTCTCCGGAATGTGGATGATGGGGGCAGCCGAGACCGCGAGCTTTTACGCGGCGCTTCTCTTCGCCATGCTGCTGGTTTTCGGTGCCGGACGGCTCTCCGTTGATCGCCTGATCTTCGACCATTTGCGCCGACCAGTGCCAAGGCCCGATGACGGCGAACCGCATGTCGTAATCGTCGGCGCCGGATTTGGCGGCATGGCATGCGCTGCCAAATTGCGGAGCGAACGCGTACGGATCACGCTCATCGATCGCCGCAATTATCACTTGTTCCAACCCTTGCTCTACCAAGTCGCAACCGCGAGCCTGTCGCCCGCTGATATAGCCGCACCAATTCGCGCCGTCTTCCGGGATGATGCCCGCGTGAGCGTGATCCGCGCGACAGTCACCGGGGTCGATCCCGCCAAGCAGATGGTCATCACCGATGGACGTACATTCAGCTACGACTATTTGGTGCTTGCGACCGGCGCCAGCCATGGTTATTTCGGCAATGATCGCTGGGCGCCGCATGCGCCCGGTCTCAAATTTATCGAAGATGCGCTCGCCATGCGCGGCCGGATTCTGGCCGCCTTCGAACAGGCGGAAACCACCGACGATGAGGCCGAGCGCCGTCGCCTTCTGACCTTTCTCATTTGCGGCGGCGGCCCGACCGGCGTCGAACTCGCGGGCGCGATCGCCGAACTCGCACGTCACGGCTTGGAGCGAGAATTCCGCCGTTTCGAACCGGCGACCGCGCGCATCATCCTGGTCCAGGCCGCACCGCGAATCTTGCCGACCTTTCCGGAAAGCCTGTCGGCGCATGCGCAGCAATCATTGGAGCATCTCGGCGTCGAAGTGATGCTCAATAGCCGCGTCGAAGAGATCGATCCGGCGGGCGCCGTGGTCACCGGCCAACGGATTCCAGCGGCGACAGTGCTCTGGGCGGCAGGCGTCGTCGCCTCGCCCGCCGCGGCTTGGCTCGACCAGCCGACTGATCAGGCCGGACGTCTCAAGGTCTCCGAAAATCTCTCCGTTCCCGCATGGCCGAATATATTCGGGATCGGTGACACGGCCTTGGCGCTGGCGTGGAACGGCGCGCCCGTGCCGGGCCTCGCTCCAGCCGCCAAACAGGCTGGAACCTATGTCGCGTCGGTCATTCGCGCGCGCATTCTTGGCTATAAGCCGCCGCCTCCCTTCCGCTACAAGCACCGCGGAAGCTTGGCGACCATTGGACGGCAGGCGGCCGTTGCCGATTTCGGCAGGATCAGGCTTTCCGGCGCCATTGCATGGTGGTTATGGGGCGCCGTCCACATCTCTTTTTTGGCAGGCGTTCGCAATCGAATCTCGGTGGTGGTGGGATGGATCTGGTCCTATCTCACCTACCGGGTCGGCGTGCGGTTGATCACCGGCGATGTACCTACCAGCCGCCTGCCCTAGCCGGCCGTGCTCTTCTTGGCGCGCTCGATCGAGGCAAGCACGATGTCGCGGGCTTCCTCGCATGATCCCCAGCGCAGGATCTTCACCCATTTGTTGGGTTCGAGATCCTTATAATGGGTGAAGAAATGCTCGATCTGCTGCAAGGTGATTTCCGGCAGATCCGTGTAATTCTGAATGCCTTCGTAGCGTCTCGTGAGTTTGGCGGAAGGCACCGCGAGAATTTTCTCGTCCTGCCCGGCTTCGTCCTGCATGAGCAGCACGCCGACGACCCGGCAGCTCATGATCGCGCCCGGAATGATGGCGCGCGTATTGGCGACGATAACGTCGCAAGGATCGCCGTCATCCGACAAAGTATGCGGGATGAATCCATAATTTCCGGGGTAGCGCATCGCCGTATAAAGGAACCGGTCGACGACGAGCGCGCCGGCCTTCTTGTCCATTTCATATTTGATGGGCTCGCCGCCGATCGGAACTTCAATGACAACATTGACGTCATGGGGCGGATTTGCGCCGATGGAGACGGCGTCGAGATCCATGTTGAACTCCGCGATTGGAAGGCCGCTGATGGACTGAAGACAGCCCAAGGCCTTGGACGTGAAAGGAGGGTATAAGGCAAGACAAATGGCTGCGTGGATCAACCTTTATTCGAAAGCAAAGGCAACACGCTCGCGCGTTTCTCCACCGAAACGTTCCTGGGTTTGGCGGACGATTTTGCCGCCGAGCTTGCGGTAGAAACCCATCGCCCTGTCATTATCCGCCAAAGCCCAGACTACGGTCGAACCATAGCCGTGGTCGGCAAGATCCTGAAGGGCCACCTCGAACAATCTTTTGCCGAAGCCGAGGCCCTGAAACTCAGGAGCAAGGTAAAGTTCGAAAATCTCTCCGGCATAAGGCATGGAACGAAGCCGGTTGCGCCCATAGCTCGCATAGCCCGCGATCGTCTCATCGAAATCGAGGACCACGAGCCGCGATCCCCGCTTGATGGCCGAGAGCCACCAATGCGGGCCGCGCCGCGCGACCATCTTCTCCAGCTCGCGGCCGGGGATGACGCCGAGATAGGCCTCGCGCCAAGCAGCGTCATGGACCTCCGCGATGCCTTCGGCATCGGTCTCGCGTGCTGTCCTGATCGTTACGAGCGTCTTGACCATGAGCTGATGTTAGGACTGCTTCGTCCAAACCCGCAAGAGTTTCTTGCGTCACACTTTGGTTTAAACGGCCAGGATTTGGCGTCAAAACGCGAGACGGATCGTCGCGCCTCCAAAGCGCGCGTAAAGAACATGCAAATTTCGTTACTTTAGTACCATCACGCCTGCGACTTGAGCATGACGCAGGAAAGGCGCAAAATTTTTTAAAGACAACATCATGGCCCGATGCCGGCAGACATGCGCCGGAGTTTTCTTTTCAATGTGAAATAATTGCAATGCGAATAGAGGACACTTGAGCAACCGATGATCGCCACAAAGACGAAAGCTTCGGTCTCTTCGACCGAATCGCTTGCCATGATCGGGCGGCTTTTTGCCGATCATGCGCGCGCCCATGTTGCGGCCTATCTCGTCTCGGTCCTGCTCATGGCGGTGGCCGCCGCGGCGACCGCGCTATCAGCCTTTCTGCTAAAGCCCGTGCTTAACTACATGTCGGCGCCCGACGGCTTTGCCGAGCTCAAACTTCTGTCGCTTGCGATCGCCGGTCTGTTTTTGCTGCGCGGCGCCGCGACCTACGGCTATCTCGTGCTTCTCGCCCGGACCGGCAATAGAATCGTGGCGAGCGTTCAGACGCGCCTCTTCGCGCATTTGATTTACCAAGATCTTCGATTTCTCCAAAACAACCGGTCCGGCGACTTCCTGGCGCGTCTTTCGATCGCCGCCAATGGCATCAGGGACACGTTGCAGGTGCTGATCACGAGCGCCGGCCGCGACGCGCTGACTTTGTTCGGACTCGTGATCGTCATGATCGTGCAGGACCCGGCGCTCTCCCTCGTCGCGCTCGCTTTGATGCCGGTCGGCGCCTATTGGCTCGGCCGGCTGATTCAACGCGTGCGCACCTTCGCGCGGCGGTCCTTCGACGGCACGGCAAAGATCATGTTTGCCATGCAGGAGGCCATGCTCGGGATCCGGGTCGTCAAGAGCTTCGGCCTTGAAGCGCTCATGATCAAGCGCATGACGGGCGCGGTCGAAGAGGTCGTGACGGCGGCGAGCCGCATGGCCGCGGGCATGGCGATTTCGAGCCCGATCGCCGATATATTCGGCGGTCTGGCCATCGCGTCCGTCATTCTTTACGGAGGCTGGCGCGTGAGGACTGGCGGCGCCGACGCGGGATCTTTCTTTTCCTTCATCGCCGCGCTTTTGATGGCCTATGAGCCAGCCAAGCGACTGGCGAAACTCCATCTCGAAATTCAAAACGGTCTCGTCAGCGCCAAACTCGTCTACGATCTCCTCGACGAAGAAGCACCCGAAGCGCGTCAATCGGGACGCCCGCCGCTGAACGTAGGCAAGGGCCGCATCGCCTTCGAAAAAGTCCATTTCGCCTATCGTCCGGACGAACCCGTGCTGGATCAATTGGACTTCGTCGCCATACCGCAAGCGACGACCGCGCTCGTCGGCGTGTCGGGTTGCGGCAAGTCGACCATGATCCATCTGATGCAGCGTTTCTTCGATCCCTCCGCAGGCCGGATTACGATCGACGGACAGAATATAGCCGATATCGATCTCGCCTCGCTGCGCTCGAAGATCGCAACCGTCAGCCAGGACGTGTTTTTATTCCATGCGACCATTGCCGAAAATATCGCGCTCGGCCGCGCCGGCGCCACGCAAGATGAGATCGTCACCGCGGCGAAACAGGCCAATGCGCATGAGTTCATCCTGTCTTTCGCGGACGGCTACGACACGAATGTTGGCGAACTCGGGACACAACTGTCGGCAGGCCAGCGCCAGCGCATTTCGATCGCCCGTGCGATTTTGAAAGATGCGCCGATCCTTTTGCTCGACGAACCGACGGCATCGCTCGATGCCGAATCCGAGCGCGAGGTTCAAAAAGCGCTCGATCACTTGCGCCGCGGCCGCACGACCGTGGTCGTCGCGCATCGGCTGCAGACGATCATCGATGCCGCTTGCATTTGCGTCATCGAATCCGGCCGCGTCAGCGAATCGGGCACCCATGCCGAGCTGATCGAAAGGGGCGGTCTTTATGCGGCCTTCTTCGAAAACGGCATCAAAACCGTCCCCGTCACGCCTTAAGATATATGCTCGATTTGCTCGGCTTCGACAGTCTGCGCAAGGAGCCGTTTGCCGCGATGCGAGCCTTTGACAAGGCAGGCAAAGGCAAGCGTATCGACGGCAACGAGCGTCACCCACCAGATCTGTTCCGTCGCCAGGCCGAAGACCGCGATGGTCAATCCAGCCACGAGGCCCGCAATAAGCGCCGGCGCGACATTGGCGGGCGTGCGGCCGGCCGCGGAAAAAGCGAAAAGAATGAGAGCCGCGAAAGCCCAGGCGCCGACGATTCCAAGATCGTACCAGATCTCGAACATGAGGCTTGTCGGAGTTTCGGCCGGAAGATAGCCCATGGTCACGCCGCCCGCCGCCATGACAAGGCCATGCCCGGTGATGACGCGCGGCCATTCATTCGCCATCAGATCCGCCCAGACGATCATCGGCGACGCCAAGCTCTCCGCGAAGCCAGTTGCATTGACGAGAAATCGCGTGAGGAATGCCCAAACCGGCGCCGCCGCAAAGAGTGCCGCGAAAACCACCGCCGCGACGCGCGCCGTCCAGACTGGCTGAGACATCGCGCCGGCGAAAGTCAAGGCGCCGATGGCCATGGCCATCAGGGAAATCCGCGCCCAGGCGCCGATGACGGCGACAGCGACGAGGATCGCAAGCGCGCCGGCCGTCATCCAGCGCTCGCGCAGACTCAAGACGCCGAGCGCCGGCCAGATCAAAAGCACGAGGGTGATGACCGAGCGCTGCAAAAGCGAGGTTTCGATATCGGAGCCGCCTTTGAAATTGGCGACGCCCACCAGAATCAGGATAAGGGTCGCAAGCACCGTGGCGAAAAGCCCGATCGGGATGAGATTGAGATTGGACACTTTGGTCCGATCCGGCAGGCAAGAGGCGGCGAGTGCCACGAGCAGGCCAAGGCCAAAGGTCTTGAAGAAACGTTCGCCCGCGGGCAATGGGAAGACCGTCCAAGCCAGGGACAGACAAGACCAGAAGGCGATGAAAAGCGCGAGCGCTCCCAGCGGAGACCGCAGCGCCTGAAGCAAACGCGCAACGCCATTATCTCCGCGCAGCACCGCCGCGATCAGGATGAGCACCGCGCCGACCGGCATCAGAGAATAAAGCGCCTGAATCGAAAACAGCCCGGCGCAAGGCGTGACGATCACGAGAACCGCGAGACCCAGCCGATTGAGGAGCTTGGCCGCCTCAGCGGCCGGGTCGTCGAAAGAACGGCTGACTGCGGACATGTCGGCATGATCTCAATGCGAGGCGAAAACGCCCGGCAACCTTTCAGAACTCATATTAACCTTCATAAGTTCGTCCGGCTGTGTGGCTTCAGCCACAGTTTCGAACCGAATGGCGCCCCTGTCTCCGCGCCATTTCGTCACCGCCCTTCAGGTCTAGCTGGCCGCGATGGAATTTCCGCCGTCGATGATGATCGTCTGGCCCGTCACGAATTGGCCTGCCGGCGAGGCCAGGAAAACGGCGGCGCCCGCGATATCCTCCGGCATGCCGATGCGGCGCAGCGGCGTATGCTGGAGCGTTGCCTGATAGATCGCCGGATCGCTCCAAAGCGCCCGCGCGAAATCCGTGTGGACAAGTCCCGGCGCGATGCAATTGGCTCTGATGTTACGCGCGCCCCATTCGACGGCGATATTGCGGGCGAGCTGCTGCTCGGCGGCTTTCGAAAGCGCATAGACACCCAATCTGTCGTGGCCCCGAAAGCCGGCGATCGAGGATATGATGATGATCGATCCGCCGCCATGTTCGGCCATATGTGGAAGCACATCGGCACAAAGCCGGAAATGGCTGCGCAGATTGACGGCCATCGTCTTGTCGAAATCGGCGTCGGAAATTTCGGCGCTCGGCCCGAAATGCGGATTGATCGATGCACAGCAGACGAGGATGTCGATGCGGCCCCACCGGCGCAAGGCCGTCTCGACCAAGGCTTTGAGCGCGGCTTGATCGGCGATATCGCAAGCCTGCGTCAGAGCCTCCCCGCCTTGCGCCTTGATCTGATCGGCGACCTCCTCGCAGGCTGCAAGCTTCCGGCTCGAGACAACGATCTTCGCGCCATGCTCGGCCATGCGAAGGGCAATGGCGCGGCCGATGCCGCGGCTCGAGCCGGTGATTAAGGCCACTTTGCCGGTGAGATCGAAAAGCGTCACGGCATGCCTGCGGATAAAAGCTGTTTAAAGGACAAGGCGAACCTTCTGTGCCAATTCCTCGTGCGTGAAAGGCTTGACGAGAAGCTCGACGCCTTCGTCCAGACGGTCATTGTGCATGATGGCCTGGCGCGCATAGCCACTTGCAAAAAGCGTCTTGAGATCGGGCCGCAAGATCAAAGCCTGCTTGGCGAGTTCGCGCCCGTTCAGTCCCGGAAGGCCTATATCCGTCAAAAGCAGGATTATGGTTTGATCCCGCCGCAAAATATCGAGCGCTTCCGTTGCATTCCGGGCTTCGCGCACGGCATGGCCGAGATCGATCAAAATCTCGACCATATAGGCGCGCACGTCGTCCTCGTCTTCGACCACAAGAATCACGCTGCCCGCATCGGCTTTGGTCTTTTCGGCCAAGGACGCAGGTCTTAACACGGCGGGCTCATCGGCCACCGCGCGCGGCAGATAGATTCTAACCGTGGTGCCATGTCCAAGTTCGCTTTCAAGCGCGGCTTTCCCGCCGGTCTGCTTCAGAAAGCCATAGACTTGGCTCAAGCCCAATCCAGTGCCTTGCCCGATGGGTTTCGTGGTGAAGAAAGGCTCGAAGACCCTGTCGAGCACGTGCTTGGCTATGCCTTTGCCCGTGTCGCTGATCGAAACAAGTACATAACCACCGCTCTCTATGTCCAATTGCGCGGAGGTCTCGGCATCGACCACGACGTTATGGGCTTCGATCAGCAGCCGGCCTTTGCCTTCCATGGCGTCGCGCGCATTGATCGCAATATTGAGGATCGCATTGTCGAGCTGATTGACATCGACGAAGGCTCGCCAGAGGCCATCTGCAACCATGGTCTTGATCTCGATGTTCTCGCCGAGCGTGCGGCAGAGAAGCTCCAGCATGGAGTCCAAAAGCTGCACGATATCCGTGGGTTTCGGGTCGAGCGGCTGGCGCCGCGAAAAGGCAAGCAGATGCTGGGTCAGCATCGCGCCGCGCTTGGCGGCTTCGAAAGCGCTCTTCGCCCAGCGCGGCAGACGCGGATCGGCACTGCCTATATGCTTTATCAAAAGTTCGAGATTGCCCATCACGGCCGTCAGAAGATTGTTGAAATCATGCGCGATGCCGCCGGTGAGCTGGCCGATGGCTTCGAGCTTCTGGGCCTGGCGCAATTGTTCTTCGACCTCGATCCGCGCCGCCTCGGCCGCGCCGCGCTGCTGCATCGCAATATGCAAAGCCTCATAGGCCGCGAACTGCCGCGCGAGCAGCCAGAGGCTCAAAATAACCGCGGTGATACAGAGAATGGCACTCGCAACGATGAGCGTCGCGACATGCCGCCAATCTTTCAATATTTCGTCGAAGGTCTGCCCCACGGTCACGACGACGGGGAATTGTTTCGCGGTAATGGTCGCGAAAAGCCGCGCCAGACCATCACCGGAAGAATGTTCGACGCTATAGGTCTGCGGGACGCCAAGATGCGGCCGCCCGGCGATGACATTGCTTCTAAAGCTGCGCGCGCCGCCGACCACAGGCGGATAGCGGGCGAGAAGCGTACCGTCCTCGCGCCACAGGGCGACGGCGGCGCCATCGCCGATTTCAAGCGCCTTATAAAGGTTTTCGAAATAGCCGACATCGATCGAACCGCGGATCAAGCCGAGGAATGTCCCGTCGGGCGCGCTCACCCGCCTTACGAGAAACATGCTCCATGTCTGCGCCCCGCGCGTCGGCGCAAGATCGGCGAGAAAGGGCGCGTCTGCCGGAGCCCCGCGCATCGCTTCGAAATAATCCCGGCCGGACACATTGATCGCGGGGTTCAAGTCGTCGCGCGATGAATTGATGAGATGCCCGTCCGCACCGATCAGCGCGACGGCCTGGATCTGCGGAATGCCGGTGATCTTCGAACGCAAAAGCTCGTGCGTCTCCTGGCCGCTTTGGGTGCGCACATAATCCTCGACAGTCGTTACACCATCGGCTGCGATTTTCTCCTGCAGATTGCGCAAGACGAGATCGACGCTTTGCAAGGCGCGTTCGGTTTCCTCGACAAGAAGGACGTCGAGCGTGATCAATTCGCGCTTCGCGGCGCGGATTTCCTGGGTGCGCAACTGCCAAATCACCAATGCCGTCGCGGCGCATAGCGCCAAGACGACCACGACACCGGCCAGAAGCAGGATGCGGCGCGGCCGGACGGCCAGGGGACGTCCGTCGATCCGTTCGGGTTCCGAGCCAATGGGCACGTGTCTTTGGTCCGCCTTTTATGGCTGCCGCTTTGGGCATGACCTCAACACTAGAGCAAGTTGTCAAGTCTGCAACGCTCAACCGGCTCCAGGATCGACTTTGCCGCCGCGTTTGGCTTTGCTGGAAAAAAGGCCGGAGCCCGGCGTCGCCGCCTCGTTAATAAGATCGGCGCGGGCATGCGGCCCTTCCGCCGGCCATTCGGTCTCGCTGCGCGTTTGCGGCGCGGCAGCCGGTTTTCGCGCGGGCGCCCCCCGCGGCGGGACTGATCTCGCAGCTTTCGCCTTGTCCATGAGCTTTACCATGCGGCCCTCCTCGCGTTGGTCCACTGTAACAACTAAGCGAGACAGACTTGGTTGCGCGATTGCCTCAAAACGCAGCCATCAGCGCGGCGCGATAGAGGAGGTGATATCCCACTCTTCAGGGCGGCCTTCGGGCACGAAAGCGCCGTCCTCGCGCATGCTGCCGCGCGCCGGCGGCTGAGGCGCCGGCGCATAGGCCGAAGACTGCGGCGGCCGGGTCGAAGACGTATAGGCGGGCGCCGTATAGGCCGGCGGCAGGCTGGCGACGGGGCTTCCCGGCCCTGCGTGCAAAGCCATGGCCGGCTGCGGCGCACGGCCTTGTGCGATATCGGTTTCGTCGTCGATCGCAGGCGCCTCGGGCAGCCCGTCGCTCGGCGGCGCGGGCAAGGTCATCTGCGGCGCCGGTTTGCAGATGCGGCGGGCGCCCGTCGATGTGTTGCCGTGCATCGCGAGATCGACATGAATATGATTGTAGTGAAACACGTTCGAGCCCGGCGCGAGCACCGTCGTGAAATGCGTGCAGGCGCCCGCCTGCACGTCGCGCAAAAAGGCCTGGGTCTGATCGTCGCCGCGCGTCCAGTCGCGCACGATCGAAATCTCGCGCCCATCGGCGAGCCTGAAACCGCCGATGTCGATAGCATTGCCGAAGGCATGTTCGGAAACCGGCGCGCCATATTGATTGTTCATGCTGCGACAGGAATAGGCGCCCATCGAATTGATCTCGACGACGCGCTGGCCGAACCGCGCCTGCGCCAAGGGCTGCACCACGTCGGCGAGCCAGGCGTCAAGTTCGGCGATCATCGGACAGCCGAGCAAAGCCGTCGAATTCAGTGCGACCTCGCCGTTTTGCAGGGCCGTCACCTTGAACGGATGATAGAGGCCGCAAATGCCCGGCCCGTCGATCTCGCGCGACGGTTGCAGATAGGCCGAGACATGGACGAGGTTTTGCGACAGACATGCGTTTTCAGCTTGGCCGCGCCAGGCAGGACGCTGAGCCGACTGATAATTGGAGCAGCCGGCAAGTCCGAGGACCAGAGCTGCCACCGCATATGGCAAAACGCGACGCGCCATTGGCGCAATTTGTGCGGAATTCTTTAAGGCGCGCTAAACCATCGGGGTTAACGCATTCCAAATTCCAAAACTGCCAAATACGAAGATCGAAGGCATGGCCAAAATCGAGATCACCGAAAGACAGGCCATAGATGACGGCGAACTCGTCTTCTCGACCGTGCGCGCCAGCGGGCCGGGGGGTCAGAACGTCAATAAGGTCGAGACCGCCGTCGAATTGCGCTTCGACGTCTGGGCTTCGCCTTCGCTTGATGATGAAACCAAGCGGCGGCTTTCGCGTCTTGCCGGTAGCCGGTTAACGGGCGACGGCGTGCTGGTGCTTTTCGCGCAAAGGTTCCGGACCCAGAACCGCAATAAGGAAGATGCGATCGCCCGGCTGGTCGCGCTGATCGCGAAAGCTTTGGAACGGGAAAAGCCGCGCGTCAAAACAAGGCCGACACTCGCCTCGCGCAAGCGCCGCGTCGACAGCAAGGTGAAACACGGCGCAACGAAGCGGTTGCGGCAGAGCCGGGAGGATTGATCTACGGCTCTTCCGCCGCTTTGAGTTCTTGCCGGCACACCTGTTCCAAGGCAGGAAGATCATCCCGTGCCAGCTTCCATAGGATAGGCGCCGCGATGCTTTCGTAATCGTGGCGCAGTACATTGCCGATGCCAGCCACTTTCTGCCAAGGAATTTCCGGGTGACGGGCTTTCAACTCATCTGTGAGATGACGGCTCGCCTCAGAAATAATCTCGATACCGCGCTCCACCAGCCATTGGCGCTGCCAATCGGCTTCGAAAGCGTCGATAGGTGTATTTGCCAGCACGTCGCGAATGCGCTCAATGGCCTCTACGATATCCGTCAACCGCGGGATGAGCGCGCGCGCAGCCACTAAAACACGCGGATGGCTGTATCTTCGATCCGCCGCCGCAAGGTCTTGTGAAGGCTGTCGCGCGTCATAATATCGGTCTTGCGATCGAGAATGCGGGCCGCGTAGTCCTTGACATCCATCAATTCAAAAAGGCCGAGCTTACCTTTTTCGTAGTCGAAAAATAGGTCGATGTCGGAATCGGCTTTGGCCTCGCCGCGCGCTGTCGAGCCGAACATATAAAGACGTTCGACGCCCAGCCGCTTCAAATCGGCTTCGTGATATCGCAATCGGCTAATGGCTTCATCGCGTTCCATAAATTAAATATAGCACAAACAGGAAGCCGATTTCCACCGCCGTCCCGATTCCATTGATCGCGCAGGGCCAGAACGAGAGTTTTTTAAACTCACAGCCCAAATATCGCCGCGTGCAGCAGTCGCCCCGGCGCAAGCGTAAAGACACCAGCGATCAGAAGTCCCGAGAAGGTCGAGACCATCGTGATCGCATGCGCTTTAATCTGACCGCGCCGCCGCAGCCAGACCGCCGCCGGCAGCGAGATCAAAGTGATGATCGAGAGAATATGGATCGGGCTGTAATGGCCGGGCCAGATCGACGTGATCGCAAAGGACGATAAAGCCACGGCGAGCATCACGCCTATCCACGCCCAACCGATCCATCGATGCGCAAGCGTTCCCTTGCGCATCACGAGCACCGCCGATCCGAGGCCCAGGGCCAAAACCGCCGCCGCCAGATGAAACTGAATGGCGGCGGACGAAGCCAGGATCGGCGCGAGACTCATGCGCCGACCCACTTTCTTTCACCGCATAATCTGATCCAAAAAGTCTGCAACTTTTTGGGATTAGGCCGTAGGTGCATCGCTCGGCGGCTGCTGCCAGTTGCGGCGGGCATTCATGAAGCGATCGAATTCTTCGCGATCCTTGGCGCGGCGCAGATTTTCCATGAAGTCTCCGAATTCGCGCTCGGCGGCGACGAGCTTCTGACGCTCCTCTTCAAGCCTTGCGAGTTCGGCGCCACGCCATTCGTCGAAGGCGGCATTGCCGGACGAACGCGGGCCGAAGCCTGAAAAGCGCGAGGCACCGCAGCCCCATTCAGCTTTATGAGCCATGGCCCATTCCCGCTTCGCCTGCCACTTCTCCTGAATGAATGTCGACAGATCGCCTTCGTAATCATGTTTGCGCTGCCAGACCTTCCAGAGCACGATCGCAAGGCCGACCGGCCAGAAGAACACGAAGCCCAAAATCATCGCGACGATCTCGATCGGCCGCCAGCGGAAGCTGCCGCAGCCATGGCGATGATGACGCGGCGGCTCTTGATCATAAGATTGCTGGTACGGTCCGGAATAAGCACTCATGGCTCTCTCCTGTGTCGCCGCCGTGATCGTAATCGCAGCGGCTCAATGTAAATGTTATAGACATTAACATTCCAAAAGTCGAGATGCCGGACCCTGCCAAGGAAAAAGTTGATCGGCTTTCGAGTCCCGCCGGCCTCGCCTCGATGCGCTTAGCAATGCACTTGCTTTCGCAGCGCGTTTTCGACCAGTGCCTCGGCGGCACGATCGAGAACCAAGGCCGGATCGTCGCCGCGCGCGGGATCGAGATGGCCGGCGAGCGACAGCATGGCGACCCCATGCGACAGAGACCAAAGCTCGAAGGCCAATTGGCGCGCCTCGGCGGAATTCTGGCCGATCTTGCCGAGAACGGCATCGGTCGCCCGATGCAGCCCGTCGAGCGCCAGTGCCGCCACGCCGCCCCAGGCAGGCGACACGGGCGTGCGCGTATTGACGAACATTGCGGCATAAAGGCCGGGCTCGCTGCGCGCGAAAGCAAGATAGGCGGAGCCCATCCGCCGCAAGGCCTGACGCGGATCGGGGCGCCCTTCGTCCCAGGCGCCGGCCAGGCGCTGGCCGAAAAGCTCGAACCCCCGACGCGCCAATTCGCCCATGAGATCATTGCGGTCGGCAAAATGCCGGTAGGGCGCCGCCGACGTCACGCCGACGCGTTTGGCGGCCTCGGCCAGCGTAAACCCGGCCGGACCGCGCTCGGCGACAAGCAGTCGCGCCGCCTCGATCAGCGCATCCTTCAGGCTGCCGTGGTGGTAACTGGTTTTAGGGCCGCAGCCGAAAAGGGGATTTTTGGGTCTCATGGCGCAATGATAAGCCGGCTCGCCCGGCTTTGCGACGTCCCATTGCCGCCTACCTTCGTGTTCCAGAACACATTGCCGACAGTTGGCCGACAGTTGGCAATGCGGGCACCTTTGCGCTTTTGCGAAAGCCATCCCATATTCTGCGCGTCCGGCCCTTTCGTTGGGCCTGTTCAAAAGAGAGTTCCATGTCCCTTCGTCATATGTCGATGATCCTTGGCCTTGCCGCCGCGCTGGCGCTCGGCATGACCGGAGACACATTCGCGCGCGCGGGCTCCGGCGGTTCCTTCGGCAGCCGCGGATCGAGCACGTTCAGCGCGCCGCCCTCGACCAGCCTGTCGCCGCGCGGCGCTTCGCCGATCGATCGCTCCATGTCTTCGCCGAATTCCAGCGTTTTCCGGCCGAATACGCTCGGAAACACCGGCGGATTTTTCGGTGGGGGGTTCGGCCGCGGCCTTCTCGGCGGTTTTCTGGGTGCCGGGCTCTTCGGGCTCCTGTTCGGCCATGGCCTCTTCGGCGGCATGGGCGGCGGCAGCTCGATCCTCGGTCTTTTGATCCAGATCGGCCTTTTGTTCCTGGTCGTGAAACTGGCCCTGAACTTCTTCCGCAGCCGGCAGCCCGGCTTCGCGGGATCGGGTTCGAGCTTTACGCCCGCGGGCAGTTCGGGCGGCGCGCCCTTCTCGGGCTTCGGCGGCGGCAGCTCCGCCCCGCGTGAAAAAATCCAGATCCAACCGGCCGATTTCAACACGTTCGAGCAGCGCTTGAGCGAGATTGAGACCGCCTTCGGTCAGGAGAACTTCGAAGCCTTGCGGCATCTCATGACGCCCGAAATGGTCTCCTATTTCTCCGAGCAATTGGCGGAGAATGCGAGCAAGGGCCTCGTCAACAAGGTCGGCGCGCCGAAGCTTCTGCAAGGCGATCTGGCCGAGGCGTGGCGCGAAGGCGGAAGCGAATATGCCACCGTCGCGATGCACTTTCAGCTCACCGACTGGATGGTCGAGCGCTCGACCGGCCGGATTGTCTCGGGCGATCCGAGCCGGCCGGATGATGCGACCGAAGTCTGGACCTTCGTGCGCCCGGCCGGCGGCTCGCCGGTGGATTGGAAGCTCTCGGCGCTCCAGCAAGCTTGATCTCATCCGCAGATTCTAAAAGAGCGCACGCTCGAAAAGGCGTGCGCTCTTCTTTTTGCGCCTGCCCGATTTTCGCCTTCTAGTTTAAGAAAGGTAAACCCTTCAGGAGGCGCAAGCCTTGGACGAGCGGACGCGCGATTTGGAAACGCCACTTGGGCCCCCGCCACTTGGGCCCACGCCACTTGGGCCCGCGCCGCGAGAGCCCGCGAAAGACGGCCTCACACCGCCGCTCAAAGCCGCGATAAGGCGCGCCCGCGTCGAAGAGGCGGAACATTCCGAAGTGCTCGCCGAGTTGCGCGGCGCCGAACTCGCCCGCCTCGAAATGTTGCAGGAGGCGCTTGAGCCCGTACTCGCGGAAGTGCCGCAAGATGTCGATCTCTTCGATGTCGGCGTGACGCCGGGTGCGCATCCGCGCCTCTTCATCGACATGATCGGCTTTGTCGAAATGGGCCGCGACCGCCGCCTCTATCGCTTTTTGCAGGATACACGGCATGGCCGCGTAAAACTCGCCGAAAGCGAAAAGATCGAGACCATGGTCAAAGCGGTCACGGATTATATCGCGCGACGTCTCGTCGAACGCGAGAAGGCGCTCGCCGCCGATACGATGTCCGAGGCGGCGCCGCAGGCCTCAGAGCCACCCGTTGCAAACGCCGTGGTGCCTGCCCCCGCCGCGGCTCCGAAGACGCGGAAGTCGCGTCAGGACTTCCGCCAGATCCTCGGTTTCACCATCGATCTTTTAGGATCGATGGCGCTTTTCACGCTTGTCGCGGCAGGTGCCTATTATCTTCTGACGCTATTCGCGGCCTGGTCGGCGCTGCATCATCACTGAAAGCACAATCCTGCCTTACGGCCACTCGGGCTTATGCTCCTCGCCGCCAGCCGGATGCGGTGGTTGCGGATGCGGCGCGGCAGCGGGCATGTGCGGCTCGGCCTGCGGGTGCGGCTGCATCTGAGGCTGCGGGTGCGGCTCCGCGCGAGGCGGTTCCGCGCGGGGCGGTTCCGCATGAGGGGCCTCACGCGGCTCCATCGGACGCGGCGGTTCGGCATGCTGCATTTCATTGCGCGGCCCGGCCGGGCGCTGCGGCTCGACAGGGTGCTGCTGTGGCTCGGCATGCGGAGGTTCAGCGTGCGGAGGTTCGGCACGGGGCGCCTGCTCGACCGGTCTCGGCTCATTGCCATGCTGAGTGCCATGCTCGGGCGCAAGCCCCGGTTCATGCGGCGCAACGGCGTTCGGCCGCTCCTCCGGGCCATGCCCTTCGTTAGGACCCCGCCCTTCATTGGGTCCATGCCCCTCTGCAGGTCTTGCGCCGGGCGCACCATGCGGCTCGGGCCCAGGCGCAGCGCCCGGCTTTCCATGAGGGATGTCCTGTCCTTGCGGACGGCTCCCCGCACTCTGCGCCGAGACGACGCCATTGCCCTTGAACTCGTTCGGACGCGAAGTCGCCGCGACAGGCGGACGTCCCTTGTTCTCCGTCTCGCGCAGCGCCGGGTCATGACTTGCGGTCTGCACATGCTGCCGTTGCATCGGCGTCGGATCGACGTGCTGCTCGTGCGCGAAGCTCAATTGCTGCGGCGTCGGCCGCACGTTGAGACCGCCCTGTCCACCGTTGAAGCTGATGCGCGGTCCGCGTTCCTCGACGACAACGTTCTTCGAATAGACGTTCTCGATGTTGACGTTGACGATATTGTTGACGGTGCGGTTATAGAAGAAATGGTCGTGCTCCCAATAGCCGCCTTCATAGCCAAAGCCGGTGTAGCCGTAGCCATAGGCGACGCCGCCGTAGAAGCCGACATGCTCTCCCCAATAGCCGGGGATGAATTGGTAGGAGCCGCCTTCAAACGCCCAATAGCCGGGCGTCCACAAAAGCCCCGGCCGCGGCGCCAGAACCCAGGTGCCCGGCACCCAATAATAGCCATAGGCGTCGTCATAGGACCAATAGCCCGGCGTCCATAGCCATTCCTCTGGTCCCGGAATCGGCGGTTGCTCGTAGATCGGGAGCGGCGGCGGAGGGAGTTCGGCCGCAATGACGATCTGCGCTTGCGCGGCAGGGCTCATGGCGGAAATGGCGCAAGTGCCAAGGAAGATCGAAAGCAAAGTAGAGCGGATCAGGCGCATCGAAGCTCTTTTCAAATGAACATGCCTCACCGCGGCGCGCGCGATGCAGCTTGATGAAAGCCTATGGCACCTAAATGTGACGTGAATTGTGGGTTCATCCGCAAGTCATGTGCAAACGCGCAAAGAGGTATCGCTATATGTATCTGAGGCCGCCGCGATATGGCCGCGCTAGAAAACGATCTCGCCCAGGTCGCCGATGTCTTTGGTGCCCGGCAAGAGGCCACGCGCGCGCCCCTTGATCGTAAAGGCGCCCGCGCGGCCTTCGATCGCAAAGAGATTATAGCCGGCGCGATGATCGGGCGTGCCGCCGACGGCCGAGCCCGACGCGACGCCGATCACCGGAACAGATCTGCTCGGGCCTTCGATGCGTGCGGTCTGCAGTTTATGATTGTGACCGTGGATCACGAGCTCCGCGCCGGTCCGTTTGATCATGCGTTCGAAGTCATAAGCGTCCGACAGCGCGCGGCCGATGGGAGCGCCGCCGCGATGCGGCGGATGATGGATCATGACGACGCGCGCCAAGCCGCGCTCCGCCGCGCTCTGTAGCAGCCTCTCGCAGGCTTTGATCTGTCCGTAGCCGAGCCGCCCGGAGGCAATGAAAGGCGCGGTCGCGATCCCCGACGTCACGCCGATCAGCGCGACCTCGCCTTTGACGCGCATATAGGGATAGGCGTGGCTCGTATCGCGCTCGCCTTCCGTCCAGGGCGCGAAGGTCTCATCGATGGCGGCGATCGCACTTTGCACATAGGCATCGTGATTGCCCGGCACGAAGCTCACCATATCGCCGGAGCCGAGGGTTTCGAGCCAGGTGCGGCCCAAAGGAAACTCCTCGGGCAAAGCGATATTCATGATGTCGCCGGTCATCGCGATATGATCGGGCGTCTGCGCCTTGAGATCGGCGACGAGGCGCGACAGCACTTCCATATCGTGGATATGCGCCCTTGCGCGCACCCAGTTCAGATAGCCGGTCAGCCGCTTGCCGATGAGATCGACGGGGCGCGGCTGCGGCAAAGGGCCGAGATGCACATCGGAGACATGGGCGAGGAGGAAGGTCACGATCGAGTTTTACGCCACAACGCCTGAGCCAGCGATAAGAGCCCACGGACTTTTCCGGCTTGATGCTTTCGAAGAACGACAGGGCAGCGCGAGAGAAATCTAGCCTAAAGTCTTATAGCTAACTTCTTCAACACGTTGGCCGCTTCTGTGAGCGGGTAAGGGCCAGCTAAAACTCCATATCCTAGGGCCACGGGCAACTGCGAAGGCTTTACCTTGATATCCAGCTTATAAATCAATGTCTCTAGGACCGCTCGCACCTGTGAATAGACGTCACTTTTATAAAAATCAGCTTCTTCTTTGTTCAGGATTTTCATTTCATCACTCATTTTAACGAACGCATCATGTCTTTCAGTTTCAGTATGGCTTGCTCGGCTATTGTTCATCCATGCCGAAGTGATATCGTTTTTTTTATTTTCATATGACGCCTCAAGCGATACCAATTTTTCGGCTAGCATATCAGTTTTGCGTCGTAACTCATCCACCGATAGGTTGGAAATTAAGTTAGCACTTGGGATGATAAAACTCTCCTTAGATGGGTCTATCGTAAGATTGTCTCGGGCTTTTAAATTCGAAACATCCTTCGCATCGACAGCTGTATCTAGTCCGATGGAAACGTTCCCTGATAGATCAATATTTGATCCCCCCGTTATCTTTATCCCTGTGCTTCCGCGAGGGGGGTCAAGCGAAGGTTGTTGTGCACCGGTTGGCATCGCACCAGAATTGCTTGAAGGTGTTTGCGCCGCTGCTTCGCCGTCCTTACTTTTTATCCAGTGAAACGCAGCTGGGATCGCGGCCAGTATAAAGCCGCCCATTAAGGCGCCAACCACACCTCGTATCATCCAGTTGGCTTCTGTAATCATAGCCCAAGCACCCCATCTCGCGGTACAAATCAATAATGCTATCCAGATTAGTAATCTTGCGAGCCGAATTTCTTTTATCGACAGCGCAGTCATAGCCAACGCCGCACAAAAAATGAGGGCGGAAATCCAATCAGCCGCAGTGAACAAATCTGCCATGAACGTAATAAGTGACTCTAGTCACCACGATTCGCAACAGCGGTAGTTTCTACAGCCGATATTAAAGGCTGCTGCGCCGCAACTAGCGACTATTAAAAGAAACCATTGCGTTGCAATCCGGTCCAGACCCCTTTTACGAGACCCCGGATAGGCTCAAGACGCTCCGATCAAAATGCCGGTCGCAAGCACGATCAGGCCGCCGAGCACGATCTGGAAGACGGCCTTCAGGAAAGGCGTGTCCATATAGCGCGCGCGGACCCAAGCAATCACCCAAAGCTCGATGAAAACCACCGTGCCGGCTATGCCGGTCGCGATCCAAAAAGCGTTGTGCAGGGAATCCGGCACGAGATAGGGCAAAGTATGGCCAAGACCGCCGAGCGTCGTCATCAGACCGGTGACGGCGCCGCGCAAGACCGGCGAGCCACGCCCGGTGATCGAGCCGTCGTCGGAAAGCGCCTCGGCGAATGCCATGCTGATGCCGGCGCCGAGCGAAGCCGCGAGACCGACGAGAAAGGTCTGCCAATTGCTGTGCGTCGCGAAGGCCGCCGCGAACAAGGGACCCAGAGTCGAGACGGATCCATCCATCAGGCCCGCGAGGCCCGGCTGCACATATTGCAGCACGAACATGCGGGTGCGCGCCTTGTCTTCCTTTTCGCGAACGTCGGGCGGAAGCGCCTGGGTCTCGAGTTCGATCGCGAGCTGTTCGTGGCCGCGTTCCGCCACTGCGAGTTCGCGCAGGAGCTGGCGCACCTTGTCGTCCGTCGCGCGCTGGGCACATTTCGTATAGAAGGCCGCGGTTTCGGCCTCGCGGATTTCGGCTTCCATGCGCACTTTGCTCAAGGGCAGGTTGCGGGTGAGCCAGATCGGCGGGCGCTTGATGAATCCCTTGATGTCGGAGGCGCGGATCGGCAGCAATTGCTTGCCGAATTTTTCTTCGTAAAGCTTCAGAAGCGCGTCGTGATGATAGACTTCGACTTGCGCCATATCCGTAAACAGCTTGGCCGTGGCTGGATAGCGTTCCTTCAGATCCTCGGCAAAAGCCATATAGACGCGGTTGTCGTCTTCCTCGGATGATATGGCGACCGAAAGGATTTCACGCTCGGTGAGCTGTTCGAGACTTTTCACCCTTCATTCTCCGGATGTCTGATAGGCTTTTAGTTTTGAATGCTTCTAAACAGGCTATGAGCCTGACGCAACTGCGAAGGCTTGCCGCATCGCCCAAGGCCTGGCTGGAAGGCGCCGTCCGCCTGCGTCAGCGTCTCATGCAGCCTGTTGGCCTCGGCGTCCGCGGTATCGTCATTGACCCGGACGGCCGGGTTTTGCTGGTGCGGCACACCTATCTTGAGGGCTGGTATCTGCCCGGCGGCGGCATAGAACCCGGCGAAACGCTGAGCGCATGTCTTGCCCGCGAATTGGCCGAGGAAGCGCATATCGCGATCGATGCGCCGCCTCTGCTGCATGGCATTTTCCTGCAGCGGCGGGGCTGGCGCAGCCATCATGTGGCTTGCTATGTGGTGCGCGGCTTCCACCAAACCGCGCCGCGCTTACCCGATTGGGAGATCGCTGAGATCGGCTTTTTCAGCCCCGATGCCTTGCCGGACGGAACGAGCCCGGCGACTCGGGCAAGGCTCCGCGAGGTTTGGGAGAACCTGCCGCCGTCTCATATATGGTAAGGCGAATCGTATGCGTTAATGGCCTTGGAAGATAAGCATCAAATCATGGTGCGCTAACCTTCTCCCTGTGGGAGAAGGTGCCCCGTGAAACGGGGCGGATGAGGGGTTACAATCTCCTTTGATTGCCCGATCGTAACCCCTCACCCGGTCGGCCCCGCCGACCACCCTCTCCCAATGGGAGAGGGTTCCGTCTACCCTGAGTTCATGACCGATCTTTCCCTCGTCCTTGTGCCGCAGACGCCAGCCGATCTTGCCGCCATCGAGAAACTCGATGAGCGCGCTTTCGGCCCCGGCCGTTTTGCGCGTTCCGCCTATCGTCTGCGCGAGCGCGTCGCGCCGGACTATGCGCTGTCATTCGTGGCCCGCGTCGGAACGCTGCTTGTCGGTGCCAATCGCATGACGCGCATCCGCTGCGGCGAGACGCCGGCGCTTCTATTGGGACCGCTCACGGTCGAACCCGCCTTCCGCTCGGGCGGCATCGGCGAGGCGCTGGTCATGAAATCGCTCGAAGCCGCCAAGGCCAATGGCCATGGCCTCGTCCTGCTCGTCGGCGACATGCCCTATTATGGGCGCATGGGATTCAAACCCGTGCCGCCCGGAAGGCTGATTTTTCCGGGCCCCGTCGATCCTGAACGGCTTCTTTATTGCGAATTGACCGAAGACGCCTTCGACGGCGTGAGGGGCAAAGTGCTTCGGGCATAATGCCCGTCGATGGCCGCGATCTCTTGTTTTTTTAGCGTGAGCTTGTGAGTGTGCGAAACGATTGATTGAAGTTGGATCAGGAGAGATCGCTTGACTAGGATGAAAGTCCAGATCGCCGTCGCCATGCTGATGATGTCCACTGGCCTCACCCCTACTATGGCCGACGAAAGCCCGCTTGGGTCGATCTGGCGACAGGGCGTGACAGACAAGACCGTCTGGATTGTCGGAACGCTCCGCTCGCCCGCCGATCTCGATCAATTATCGGCTGCGGAAGCCCATCCCGAAAGTCACGACGGCGATCAAAAAAAACCGCTCCAGGAGTCGTTTTTCCGTTTCGAGGCGCAATGTTCCGACACCGATTTCTCCGTCGGCGTGAAAGCGAATGCCATCCCGCAGGAACGCCCGGTGATGCAAAGCGAGTCGCCCTATGGCTTTGAGGATTCGCCGCTCAGAGAGGCCAGCATTGTCGTCAATGGGGAATCCTCTCTCAATCTGCATTATCTTTGGGGCACGATCAGCGGCGTGAGCAGCGGCGCGGAGCAACGTCTCAGCCTCGCCGGCTCCGTCTACCGGTTTTTAAAACAGATCAGCCTGCCGCCCAAAAGCACGATCAGGATTTTTACGCCCAAAGGCACTGACACCTACGTGTTGGACGGCTCCTATCAAGCGAAGACGAATAATGAGGCCATTGCTGGGTTCAAGCGCCTATGCGCGGAAGCGGCAAGCAACTGGCATTGACGCGCGAGCGCCGCGGACAATCACCCCTTCCGCAGCCCCGCGTTCCTCCGCCCCTCGACCGCCCATGTTCCGAGCAGGCTCGCGAGCAAGAAGAGCAGGCCCAAGAATCCGATGGCGAGCGGCGCGACGCCGACGCCCTTCACTTCGCTCGTACCCGTCCGCTTGATCGCGGCATAATCCGGGCCGCCATAGACCGGGCTTTCGCGCATGGCGACCAACCGCGGCAAAGCGATATCGCCAGTCGCGTCGGTCGCGATTCGCCGCACCGTGCCGCCCGTCGCCTCGGCGAGCGGTTTCAGCTTATCGGGCGTCGAGACGACTTCCTGGAACTCGCGCGGATTCTCGGGGCCGACGTTTGCCAGCACGGAGAGCTGGCCATCGGTCAGCCGATAAAGCCCGATCTCATCCGTCTTCACGCGTGCGCGGGACAATCCCGGCTCGGCAGGGCTCAGCGTCACCGTCTCCTGCTTGCCGGAGGGCGCCGTGACTTTGACGGGCGGGACTTGATCTTTCAGGCTCTGGCGCTCGATGACGAGATCATGGCCTTCGACTGTGGCGCGCAAAGCTTCTTCTTCGAGGTCCGGCTCTTTCATCAGCCAATGCGCGAGCCGGCGCGACAGATCGAGATGCGGGCCGCCGCCCTCGAAGCCGCGCGCCCAGAGCCACATCTGATCGGTGAGGAGAAGCGCGACGCGGCCCTTGCCTTCGCGCGACAGCACGAGCAGCGGCTTACCGTCCGCGCCGGACAAGACGCTCGTGCCGCGCGCGACGTCCGCATTGACCTGCCGGAACCATTGGCTCCAGGCGGGCGGATTTTGATCCGCCCCCGCAAGGCCGCGCGTCACCGGATGTTTCGCGCCATCGGACGTCACGACGGCGCGGAACGCATGTTCGGTCAGGCTGCCGTCGGGCCGTGCCGGCGCGATGCGGCCGAGCGGCGAATAGAACAGGCCTTCGGGCCGCGCGAAATCCGGCCCGGCGGCGAAGAGCAACGCGCCGCCATCGCGGACATAGCGCACGATATTGTCGAGATAGATTGTCGGCAGCACGCTCTGATTCGAATAGCGGTCGAAGATGATCAGGTCGAAATCGGTGATCTTGCGGCCGAAGAGATCGGCCGTCGGGAAAGCGATCAGCGAGAGTTCGTTGATCGGCGTGCCGTCCTGCTTCTCCGGCGGCCGCAGAATGGTGAAATGCACCAATTCGACATTGGCGTCCGACTTCAGAAGATTGCGCCACATGCGCTCGCCCTGATGCGGTTCGCCGGAGACGAGCAGAACTTTGAGCTTGTCGCGCACGCCGTCGATCGACAGCACGGCCTTATTGTTGATGGCCGTCAGTTCATCCGGCAAGGCATCGACTTCGATCTCGACGACATTCTGCCCGCCATGTTCGATCCGCACCGGAATGCGGATACGTTCGCCCGGATGCGCCGTGACATTGGCGATCGGGTTGCCGTCGCGGCGCACGTGCAGCACGACCGGCTCACCCTTGCTGCCGGTGTCGTCGACGCGCAGCTCGATCGTCTGGTCCTTGCCGACAATGCCGAAACGCGGCGCATCCAGAAGCTCGATGCGGCGGTCGCGCTCGCCTTCATGGCCGGTGATCAGGGCATGCAGGGGCGCTTTGATGCCGAGCGCTTCGACATCTTTCGGAATGTCGTGCACGACGCCGTCGGTGATCATGAAGACGCCGCCGACGCGTTCGGCCGGAACGTCGGCGAGGCCGGTATTCAGGGCCGAGAAGAGCTGCGTCCCGTCGCTGTCGGCATCCGTGCGGCCGCTCTCGATGACGCGGACGTCGACATGGCCCAAGGCATCGAGACTTTTTTCAAGCGCCGCTTTCGCCTTTTCCGTCTGCTGCGGCCGTTCGCCGATGGTCTGGCTGCCGCTGCGATCGACGACAATGGCGACCACATCCTTCAGTGGCTCGCGATCCTCGCGCACGATGGCGGGATCGGCCAAGGCCAGCAGCAGAAGCGCAAAGCCGACAGCTCGCAGAAACGTGCCGCGCCGGCGCGCATAAAAGCCAAGCCCGACGACGATCAGCGCGCAAATCCCCAGCACCGCGAAAAGCGGCAGGGGCAGAAGCGGCGTGAAGGACAGGTTGAAATCGTTCATTTGGATTATTCGTCCAATCCTCTCCTACGGAAGAGGGTTAAGCGAGCGGAATCTTAATATTGGCGCTTAAGCGCCGAATACGGCTTTCCTTCGTCTAAGTCTCGTTAAATAACTTCCACATAGAGAAAAGCACCCATTTCCAAGAAGGGCTTGCAACAATCTCGGCCACCGTTCATTTTAAAACCATGGCCGTACCGATCGATCACGCCCGAGAGAGCTTTCAGACAGACGCTAGCGCTCTTGCCAATCTCTCCGAAAGATCCCGCGAGATCTTCCGGCGCATTGTCGAATCTTATCTGGAGCGCGGCGAGCCGGTGGGCTCGCGCCATTTGTCGCGGCTTTTGCCCATGGCGCTCTCGCCAGCCTCCGTCCGCAACGTCATGCAGGATCTCGAAGAGCTTGGGCTGATCTATGCGCCGCATACGAGCGCCGGCCGCCTGCCGACCGAGCTGGGCTTGCGGTTCTTCGTCGATGCCTTGCTTGAACTCGGCGATATAGGCAAGGACGAACGCGAGCGCATCGATGCGCAGGTCAAGGCCGCCTCGCACGAGCCGACCATGGAAGGCGTCCTCGGCGAGGCGGTCACCATGCTGTCGGGCCTGACCCGCAGCGCCGGCATCGTGGTGACGAGCAAGGACAATATCCGCCTCAAACATATCGAGTTCCTGCAGCTCGAGCCCGAACGCGGCCTCGCCATTCTGGTCGGCGAAGACGGCTCGGTCGAAAATCGCATCGTGCCCATTCCGCATGGTCTGCCGCCCTCGGCGCTGATCGAGGCCGGAAATTATCTCAATGCCCGCATCCGGGGCCGGACGCTCACCGAGGTCAAAATCGAGATCGAGGCATCGCGTCAGGCGGCCGAATCGGAACTCGGCGAGTTAACCACACGGCTCATCGCGACCGGCCTCGCGAGCTGGAGCGAATATGCCGCCGGACATGCGCCGCAGCTCATCGTGCGCGGCCAGGCGAACCTGCTCGAGGATCTGAACGCGATCGAAGATCTCGAACGGATAAGGCTTCTCTTCGCCGATCTCGAAACCAAGAAAGACGTGATCGATCTTTTGAGCCGCGCCGAAGGCGGCGAAGGCGTGCGTATTTTCATCGGCTCGGAAAACAAGCTTTTTTCCCTGTCGGGATCGTCGATGATTGCGGCGCCTTTCCATGATCCGCAGCAGCGCATCGTCGGCGTACTCGGCGTCATCGGCCCAACGCGGCTGAATTATGCGCGCATCGTCCCCATGGTCGCCTATACGTCGAAAGTCGTCGCAAGGCTGATGCAGGGGCGCTAGAGCGCGGATTCGATAACTTGGTGTGACCTCAAACTCAAAGGTTAGGTGCACTTCCTTCTCCCAGAGGGAGAAGGTTCACCCGCTCCGCTTTGTGAGTTCATGACTTAGAGCACTCACAAACCCATCACTTTCAGTTGAACGGAAAAATCACCGGCCGAGGGAATAGGTATCCGCTCCACGAGTCTACAGGGCATAGGCGCGATTGATCGGTCGTTGAAAAAATCGGTCGTCGTTCCTGAACCCAGGCAATGGAGGATTGAACAATGACGTCTATTCGCACTTTCGCTCTTGCCGGCCTTGTGATGGCTGCTTCCGTCGGCGCCGCCGCGGCTTCCGTCTCGCAGACCATGCCGGTCCGCGCCAATGATTTCTATGCCCTCTACGATAATGCGGCGGGCGCGTCGTCGTGGGATATGGCCCACTATGACCGGTCTGGCACGCGCGGCCGTCTCGATCTCGGCGCGAGCCCCTTTCATCCGGAAGGTCCCGGCAACGCCACCGACTGAGCGTTTCGAAACATCAAAGGGCGCGGTTTCCCCTGCCGCGCCCTTGCCGAACTCTCCGGGGCTGGCTCGACGCCGTAAAAATCTTTTCGCAAGACCGGAATAGGCCGCTTCCCGAAGCGTCCCATGAAGGCTCGATCCGAATCGAGCCGAGCTGTCGGAACAGGTCATGTCGGCACTGACGAAACTCGAAGAGAATATCCCGGCCCTGCGGCGTTACGCCTTCGCCCTGTTGCGCAATCGAAGCGACGCGGATGATCTCGTCCAGGATTGTCTGGTGCGAGCGCTCGATCACATGGATGAGCGCACGAGCGAAGGCGAAATGCGTCCGTGGTTGTTCTCGATCATGCACAATCTCTGCGTGAGCCGCTGGCGGCGGTTACGGTTCAGATCATCGATCGTCGTGTCCGACGCCGAGGCCGATGTGTCCGTTCCCGCATCGCAACAGGCGACCGCCGAATTGCACGCGGCGCTCACCAGCCTCGATCAATTGCCCGAGGAGCAGCGCGAAGTGCTGCTGCTAGTCGCCGTCGAGGGGCTCGAATATGCCGATGCCGCGAAAATACTCAAAATCCCGGTCGGAACCGTGATGTCGAGATTGAGCCGGGCGAGGGACAAATTGCGCGACACCATGGAAGGCCGGCAGAGACCGGCACTGCGGAGGGTGAAATGACACCGATGGAGAAGGCGATCACCGAAGACGATCTGCATGCCTATGTCGACGGCTTTCTCAATGCCGATGACCGGCTGCGTGTCGAGCGCTATCTCGAAAGCCACACTGAAGCGGCAGCCCGCATCGCCGCTTGGCAGGAGGCAAGCGAAATCCTCCGGCGGGGCCTCGCGCATAAGGCGAAAGAGCCCTTGCCCAGCAGCCTCAATGTTCAAAGGCTCGCCGAAGCGCGGTTGGCGCGGACCTGGCAGCCGCAGCGCATCGCAGCTAGTCTTTTTCTCGCCCTCGCGATCGGCGCCGGAACAGGCTGGTGGGCGCATGGCGCCGGTCAGCAAACCGGCTTGACGGCGCTCGGCCATCAAGCCGCCATCGCACAACGCGTGTTCGTCGCAGACAACAACCAGCCGGTCGAACTCACATCGGCCGATCTGACGCAAAAAGTGGGGTGGAGCAACACCAACGAAGCCCGGCATGTCACCGCGCCCGATCTTTCCGAGGCGGGATATAAGTTTATCGGCAGCCGCCTCGTCGCCACGGAACAAGGCGCGGCACCCATGTTCATCTATCAAAATGCGCAGGGCGGCCGCATCAGCATCTTCGTGCGCGTCATGGAAGCGATCGATACGAACGCGCCGATGCGGCCAATCGACTCCAAGACTGCGTCGGGCTTCGCCTGGTCGCGCGACGGGATCGGGTTTGGCGTGATCTCAAGCGAGCCCGAGCCGAAGCTTCACGAGCTTTCCAATCAAGTTCGCGACAAAATCGAGATCAAAGCATGATGCCCGATTCAAGGATTGCGCACATGCAAAAGCGCGAGATTCGAGCAAAGTTCGCATTAGCCCTTATGGCGGCGATCTGCCTTGCCGGACCGAGCGGGGTCTGGGCGCCGCGCTCCGCGGCAATGGCAAAGGCCGCGCCCGCAGGTTCTTCGCCGCAGCATTCGGACGAAACCCGGTTCCTAGCGGAAAACAATGCCGCCATGGACAAGATGATGGCGGGCATGCACGCAAAGCCCTCAGGCGACATCGATCAGGATTTCACGGCGATGATGATCCCGCATCATCAGGGCGCGATCGACATGGCCCAGGCCGAGTTGCGCTACGGACACGAGCAGCTGCGCCGGATCGCACAGGAAATCATCGTCGAGCAGCAGCAGGAAATCACCGCCATGCGGCTGGCTTTGGGTCAGCCCCTGCCGCCGCCGGCCGCGGCACCCGATCAGCCGTCCGATCTCGCGGTCCCCGCCAATCCTCAAAATCGCTAGGAGCCATAAGATGGTCCGACATGTTTCAGCCGTGCTGTTTGGCGGCGCTTTATTCGCGTCGGTTTTTTCCGCTTGCGCAGGTTGCGCATGGGCAGGCCAGGCGCCCGCGGCCGATACCGCGCCGGATATTCCCGTCAGCCATCACGATCGCGTCTACGCCGCCGAACAATTCTCCAACACGGTTTCGGTCATCGATCCAGCCGACAACAAGCTCTTGGGCCTCATTCGTCTGGGCGATCCCGCACCGATGAATTTCAGCCCGCTCTATAAGGGCCAATTGCTCGTCCATGGCATGGGCTTTTCGCCGGATCATCGCACGATTGCCGTCGTTTCGATCGGCTCGAACTCCGTCGCCTTCATCGATACATCAACCAATAAAGTGAAACACATCACCTATGTCGGCCGCTCCCCGCATGAGGCCTTCTTCACGCCGGACGGAAGCGAAGTCTGGGTCACCGTGCGCGGTGAGAATTACGTCGCCGTGCTCGACGGCAAGACATTCGAAGAAAAGACCCGCATCATCACGCCGGCCGGCCCAGGCATGCAGATTTTCTCGCCGGACGGAACATACGGTTTCGTCTGTTCCTCCTTCAATCCCGAGACGGATGTCATCACCGTCGCCGATCACAAGATCGTCGCGAGGCTGACGCAGGCGAGCCCCTTCTGCCCCAACATCGCCGCGACACCCGACGGCAAGCAGTTCTGGCTCACCTTGAAGGATACCGGCAAGACGCAAGTCTTCGACGCGAAGCCGCCCTTCGCGCTGCTCAAGACGCTCGATACCGGACCGATCACCAATCACGTCAATATCGTACGCAATGCGAATGGCCAGTTCGCCTATGTGACGATCGGTGGCCTTAACCAAGTGCAGGTCTTTCGCACCGACGATTTCTCGAAAGTCGCGACGATTCCGGTCGGCAAGTTACCGCATGGCGTCTGGCCGTCCGGCGACGGCACGCGCGTCTATGTCGGGCTTGAGAACGACGACAAAATGACCGCGATCGACACGCTGACCAATCGCGTGATCGCCACCGTGCCGATCGGCCAGGCGCCACAGGCCGTGACCTATGTGCCGGATGCCGTGCCTGAGGGCAGCGGGACGGATGGGCTGGAGCCGCTCGGCACCGCGGGCATGGCCACGCATATCAACCTTGCGCCACCGACCAAAGCGCCCTCCCATGTTCAGGCGCCGACCAGCGTGTCCCTCTTCGATCAAGGTCTCATCCAGGTTCTCGAAGCGGCCGTCACTGGACTTGAGCCAAAACAGCACTACGTCCTAGGTCTCGTCGATCACGCCGATGGCAGCGGTCCCATCCAGGCGCTTGCAAGCTTTGAAACCAATCCGGCAGGCTCGGCCATCGTCAATGCGGTCGGCCCGATCCGCCAGATCATCAAAGGCGATGCGCAGGTGCCGCGGCGTTATCTCGTGATCGTGCTGGGGTCGGCCGCCGATCCTGGAAAACTCGTACAGGCGCAAGAGCCGGATATAACGATTGGCCGATAGATCTCATCATCGCACGACCAGCACTGTCTTCGCCGATAGACGCGGCAGCAGCCGGCGCAGATCGGCGGGCCGCAGCGCAATACATCCGGCTGTCGGCTTGAGATCGTCGTGCGCGCAATGGAGAAAGATCGCGCTGCCGCGCGCTTTCCGGCGCGGATGAAGATTATGGCCAAGCACGATCACGACATCATAGAGGCCGTCGTCCCGCCACATGATCTCATGTCCGGCAGCGAAAGGCAGATGCACCGGTCTATTGTAGACGGCGGACGACGCATCGTCGCACCAGCCCATATCTTGGCGCAGCCGCTGCAATGGCCGCCAAGCTTTCGGACGCGGCCCGTGGTCGGCCCGATAAAAGCCATTGAGCAGAGGCCAAGCCCCGGCTGGCGTCGCGAGATCGCCTTCGCGCTTATCGCGCCTTATGCCGGAGGCGCCGATCGCGCAAGGCACGGTTACGGGGCCTGCCTGCAAACGCCCTTGCACTATGGCTTGACCGTCGCTTTTGATCGCCTTTTTCATGACAACAAGCTGCGCCATAGCTTTGCGTCCCGTTTCGAGACAACCAAGGCTAGAGCGGATTGAAGATGGGCGCGGACGCGCATATCCCGACGAAGTGGACGGTTTTTTCGACCCTATCCCCTTGCAAGCGACGCCGGGATTGGCCACGCTATCGGCAAGATCGCGCATCCCCCCTGTCGCACCTCGTTGCGACTTCACGCGGTTCCACAAGGAATGATCCATGATGCAGGTTCGCAAGATCCTGATTGCCGACGATGATGAAGATCTTCGCGCGGCTTTGGCAGAACAAATTGCTTTGCACGAAGAATTCTCCGCCGTCCATGCGTCGAGTGGCGAGGCCGCGCTGGCCACCGCCGAATCGGAGCAGCCGGATCTCGTTTTGATGGACGTCGGGCTTCCCGACATGGATGGCCGCGAGGCCGTCCGGCTCCTGCGGGAAAAAGGTTTTTCCGCGCCGATCATCATGTTGACCGGACATGATTCGGATTCGGATACGGTGCAGGGCCTCGATGCCGGCGCCAATGACTATGTCACGAAGCCCTTCCGCTTCTCGGTTCTCTTGGCCCGGATCCGCGCGCATTTGCGCCAGCACGAGGCGTCCGACGACGCACAGTTTCAAATCGGCCAATATGCGTTCCAGCCGAGTTCGAAACATCTCATCAACGAGAAAGGCAGCAAGCTGCGGCTCACAGAAAAGGAAACCGCCATTCTGCGCTTCCTCTACCGGGCCGGGCGCGCCGTCGTGACGAGAGATGTCCTGTTGCGCGAGGTGTGGGGATATAATTCCAACGTCTCCACCCATACGCTCGAGACGCATATCTACCGGCTGCGCCAGAAGATCGAACGCGATCCGACGAAGGCCCAGCTCCTCATCACGGAAGCCGGCGGCTACAAACTGATGCCCTAAACCATCATCCCGAAAAAATGCAGACTCTTCGTGATGATGCGTTTAGAAGGAAGCCTCCGGCTTTAGAGATGCACAAGCCATGGCTCTCGACGACGACGTCCGCAATCTTGCCCGTAATGCGACCTTCGCAGAATTCGAGCCCGAAGCTCTAAGGCTGCTCGCCTTCTCGGCCGAGACGCATATTTTGCGGGCGGGCGATGTTTTGTTCCGCCGCGGCGATTCGGCCGATTCGGGCTATATCGTTCTGAGCGGATCGATCGCGCTGACAGCCCAAGACGACGGCAGCGCGGCGGAACGGATCGCCGGTCCGCAAAGCCTGATCGGCGATCTCGCCATGATCGCTGAAACGCAGCGCCAGGCGACGGCCATCGCACGCGAGCCATCGAGCGTGCTCAAAATCTCGCGGACCTTGTTTCACCGCATCTTGCGGGAGTTCCCGCAAAGCGCCGAACGGCTGCGGCGGCAGATGGCGAAAAGCCTGCAGAGCTTCGTCGGCGATTTGCTGCGGTCGCAAGCGCTGAAGGGGTAGAATAACTGCAGGGAACGTAATGCGAGGACTTGATCCGCGCATCCAGGCGCACCGCGAAAAAGTCTCACTCCGTTTTGTGCAACCCGATTAAGCAAGGTGTTTGGATGCGCGAATCAAGTCCGCGCATGACGGCAGGGATGGCCTATTCACCCCTCAAAAATCCAAATGCACCAGCACAGGCACATGATCCGACGGCCGCTCCCAGCCGCGGCTCTCGCGTAAAACCTTCATGCCGCCGAGGCGCGGCGCGAGGCTCTCGCTGACCCAGACGTGATCGAGCCTGCGGCCCTTATTAGCCTTCGCCCAATCCGCCGCGCGATAGCTCCACCACGTATAGAGCTTTTCCTCATGCGGCACGTAATGGCGCAAGGCGTCGAACCACGGGCCGGCCTTGAACACGTTCTCTAACCGCTCCACTTCGACCGGCGTGTGGCTGACGATCTTTAGCAAAGCCTTATGGCTCCAGACATCGTGCTCCAGCGGAGCGATATTGAGATCGCCGACCATGATCGCCTGCTCATGCGCGATTTTCTCACTGCCCATCCAGCTCGTCATTTCATCGAGAAAGGCGAGCTTATGTTCGAATTTCGGATTGATCGCAGGATCGGGTTCGTCGCCGCCGGCCGGTACGTAGAAATTATGCAGCGCGATCGGCTTTGCACCTTCCGGCACGACATTCACGGCGAGATGGCGCGCATCGCCTTTGTCGCAAAAATCCCGCTTGCTGATCGAGGTCAAAGGCAGTTTCGAGACGATCGCAACGCCATGATAGCCCTTCTGGCCATTGATCGCGATGTGTTGATAACCAGCTTTATGAAACTCCGAGAGAGGAAATTCGGAATCGCGGCATTTGGTTTCCTGAAGGCACAGGACGTCGGGTGCATGTTCGGCGAGAAATCGCGTGACCAATCCGATGCGCAGCCGGACCGAATTGATGTTCCAGGTAGCGAGCGTGAGCCGCATGAGAAAATCCTTCACTTAAACGCGGATTCACCACGCCTATCTGCGCGCTGCAAGCACGAAGCCGTTTCGCCCACAAGTTACGACACCAAGGCAAAAAAAAGCGCCCGGATATGATCCGGGCGCCGAGCAGCGAAACAAGGCCGGGAGGGGGCCAGCACTAGTCCACCAAAGCGAAACGGGGGGATACGCTCGACGAACTGCCTCGCTCTCTGCCAGAGAGATAGGAATGGCCTCTCAAACCCGCAAGATGGCCCAAAATGCGGGCCGCTTTTCAATTGGCGTTGACGGGGTGTTCGGCCGGCGGCGGCGCCAGCCCAAACAGCCAGGGATCGGGTTTTTTGGTCAAATCCACATTGAACAGCGAGACCAATGTCTCGTAACCCTGCGGATCGGTGATCTGCCATTGCTTGAGCGTGAACTTCACCGGATCGAACATTAATTTTATGAAAGATGTCCCACCGAAGGTCGATTTATCCTCGATGAGGATGGAGACCACATTCGGATCGCTCGTCACGCTGACGACCTGCGCGTCACGCGACAGATCGATCTGGTCCTTGAGGAGAAACTTCAGCGGCGTCTGGTTGATGAAATAGACATCCTTGGTTCCGAGCTTGCGGTCGACCACGGCGACCGACATGCCATCCGCGACGATCTCCAAAGTCGCCGGAAGCGCGTATTCGAACCGCAGCTTACCGGGCCGCTGGACATAGATCTTGCCCTCTGAGCGCCGCCCGTCGCCGCCGATCTGCACGAAATCGCCGATCATCGTCGCATTCGACGAGAAATAGGCATTGGCCTTCTGGATGGCGGTGGCCGGATCGATGGGCGGTGGCGGGGGTGGCGGCGCGGGGGTGTTCTTCGCCGCAGCACCGGCCGTTTTGGGATTCGGGCCGAGATTGAGCGGCGCATTTTCCGCGGACGCCGCAATGGGCGCGGCCCAAAAACCCGCCGTCCAAAGTGCCAGAAACAAGCAGGCCGCTCTTTTCATCGCATCATCCTTGATCATCGCACGCCGCGATAGACCGTTCATGTGGCGTGAATAGGACTTTACCTGCGCCGGCTCAACCGTCCAGCCTTCCGGCCTATTTGGCGGCCTGTGGACAGATTAACCCTCGCCGGCGAGGTCGAAAGCGCCGCGATCTATGCCACCGCCGACAAGAATAGCCCTTTTGCCGGAATGGTTGGGGGCGCCGACCACGCCTTCTTCTTCCATGCGCTCGACGAGCGAGGCCGCCTTATTATAGCCGACCGAAAGCCGCCGCTGGATATAACTTGTCGAACATTTGCGGTCGCGGAGGACGATTGCCACCGCACGGTCATAAAGATCGCCGGATTCCTCGGCATCCATGCTGCCGGGCGCCGGCCGTTCCCCATCCTCCACGGCGGACAGATCAAGCTCGGCCGTAATGGCGTCGAGATATTCCGGCTGGCCCTGACTTTTCAAGTGCGCGACGACCTTTTCGACCTCATTGTCCGAGACGAAGGGACCGTGAACGCGGGAAATCCGGCCGCCGCCTGCCATATAGAGCATGTCGCCCTGGCCAAGCAGCTGCTCGGCGCCCTGCTCGCCCAAAATTGTCCGGCTGTCGATTTTCGACGTCACCTGGAACGAGATTCGTGTCGGGAAATTCGCCTTGATCGTGCCGGTGATGACATCGACCGAGGGCCGCTGCGTCGCCATGATGAGATGGATGCCGGCCGCGCGCGCCATCTGCGCCAGGCGCTGGATCGCGCCTTCGATGTCCTTGCCGGCGACCATCATGAGATCGGCCATTTCGTCGACGATCACGACGATGTAAGGCAGCGGCGAAAGCTCCATCACCTCCTGCTCGTAGATGGCTTCGCCCGTCTCGCGGTCAAAGCCCGTCTGCACCGTGCGGGTGATGGTTTCGCGCTTGTTATGGGCCTGGATCACCCGCGCGTTGAAGCCGTCGATGTTGCGGACACCCAGTTTCGACATCGACTTGTAGCGTTCCTCCATCTCGCGCACCGCCCATTTGAGCGCGACGACGGCCTTCTTCGGATCGGTGACGACGGGCGTCAGCAGATGCGGGATGCCGTCATAGACCGACAATTCCAGCATTTTCGGATCGACCATGATCAGCCGGCATTCAGACGGCTTCAGCCGGTAGAGAAGCGACAGGATCATCGTATTGATTGCAACCGACTTGCCGGAGCCCGTCGTGCCCGCGACAAGGAGGTGGGGCATTTTCGCGAGATCGACGATGATCGGCTCGCCGCCGATGGTTTTGCCGAGCGCGATCGAGAGCGAGAATTTCGATTTCTCGAAATCTTCGCTTGCAAGAAGCTCGCGCAAAAAGACGGTTTCACGGCGCTGATTCGGCAGCTCGATGCCGATCGCATTGCGGCCCTGCACCACCGCGACGCGGGCCGAAACCGCCGACATTGAACGGGCGATGTCGTCGGCCAAACCGATCACGCGCGAGGATTTGATGCCGGGTGCCGGTTCAAGCTCGTAAAGCGTGACGACCGGACCCGGCCGCACATTGATGATCTCGCCCTTGACGCCGAAATCGTCGAGCACGCCTTCAAGCAGCCGGGCATTCTGTTCGAGCGCTTCTTCCGACAATTTTCCGGCCGAGGCAGGCTGTTTCTTCGCCTCGGAGAGAATCATGAGCGGCGGCAATTGATAATTGGACGGCGCCAGGCGATCGAGGAGAGAGGGCTGCACTTCCTTGGCAATGCGCTGGCCGCTTTTTAAGGGCGGCGCACCCGGACGCACGCGGCGCGGTCCTGCGTCTTCTTCCTCGTCTTCAGGTTCGGGTTCCGGCGGCGCGGCGCGGGTCGCCGGTGGCGCATAGACGCTCGCATCGAATGGCAGACTGTCGAAGCGCGGCTCGACGCGTTCGTCCGGCCAGGGAACTTCGTCGACATAACCCGAAAAGCCGTCCTCGCGCGCCGCCGCCTGCCACGGCGCCGGCCCGCGCGGCTGGGCCGCATTGCTGCGCGACCGAAACAGCCGCTTGAGGCCTGCCTTGAGGCTGAGACCGGCATGAATGAGCGCACCAAGCGAAATCAAGCCTAGACCCGGCTCCCCGCCTGCATCCTCATCGTCCGGCAGGGCTCGCCCACGCGGCCGCGGCATCAACTCTTCGTCTTCGTCCCCATCATATTCGAAGGCGTCATGGGCGCTCAGCTTCACCGAGGCCGAGAGCGCCAGCACCGCGAAACCGGCAAAGAAGACGGCGACAGCGACGAGGCCCGCGCCGGTAAATAATTTATGCGGCAGCGCCAGCATGGCGTCGCCGACGACGCCGCCAAGGCCCGTCGGCAAGGGCCAGCGTGTGGTCACCGGAAGCAAAGAGGCAAATCCAGCCGCTGCGAGACCGCCGAGAACCCACAAAATGAAACGCAGTTTCAGCCGTTCGAGGCGGCGCGCGGTCAAAAGCCGCCAGCCCCAGAAGGTCAACGGTGCCAAAAAGGCCACCGCCGAGAGGCCGAACATCTGCATGATCAGATCGGCGACGATCGCGCCCGGAGCGCCGAGCAGATTGCGGACGGCGCCTTGAGTCGCATGGTTGAGGCTCGGGTCCTGCACCGACCAGGTCGCAAGCGCGATCGCCAGCAGGCTGGTGCCGAGGACCAGCGCGAGCCCGCCCAGTTCCGCGGTCCGGCGCATGGCGAAAGCCCGCAGCGGATCGGGAACATGGTCGATCGCAGCGAAGAGAATATTCGTCCGCATCCCGTGTCACTTGCGCATTCGCCCGGCGGAAGGCCGGGTCCGGCCAGGAGGCCAGTTCGCAAGCTATAGGGATGCGGTTAAAGGCGATTTAACCTTAAGGAAAAGGCGCTGTACCAATCCTCGCGCCTGGGAGGCGAGATCCTCGCCCTGAGGGGAGGGCGACGCCCGTCGCAAGCAACGGGGCTGTGGCCGACGGGGTCGGGTGGTATCCCAAGCCGCCGCGTTACGCTCGGCACCTTCCCCATCGCAAACCGGCTTATAGCCGGTTTGCGCATTTCAAAGCCCAACTCGGGCAAGCCCGAGTTGGGTGGGGAAGGATTTGCTGCGTCTCACATATTATAGGCCTGCTCGCCCTGCTCGGCGACGTCGAGGCCTTCCTGCTCGACTTCCGGCGCGACGCGCAAGCCGATCACGAGATCCACGACCTTATAGATGATCGCCGAACCTATGCCCGACCAGAGAAGCGTGAAGACCACAGTCTTCACCTGCGTCAGGACCTGCGTCGCCATCACATAGTCGCCGGGCGAAGCCTCGCCGGGTTTCAGCGTATAGTCGGTCAGGCCGACGCCGCCGAGATAGGGCGCAACCAGAATACCGGTTCCGATCGCGCCGATGATTCCGCCGATGCAATGCACGCCGAACACATCGAGCGAGTCGTCATAGCCGACCTTCGGTTTGATCTTGGCAACAAAGATGAAGCAGACCGCCCCGGCGATGAGACCGAGCACGATCGATCCCATCGGCCCGGCATAGCCGGAGGCGGGCGTGATCGCGACGAGGCCGGCGACGGCACCCGACACAAGGCCGAGCAGCGATGGCTTGCCTTCAAAGGCCCATGCGACGAAGAGCCAGGAAAGCGCCGCGGCAGACGTCGCAACGAATGTATTCACGAAGGCGAGCGCGGTCACCCCATTCGCCTCCAAGTTCGAACCGGCATTGAAACCGAACCAGCCGACCCACAGCAGCGAGGCGCCGATCATCGTCATGGTCAGCGAATGCGGCGGCATATGCTGCTGCGGATAGCCGATCCGCTTGCCGAGCATCAAAGCGCCCACGAGACCGGCGATGCCGGCATTGATATGGACGACCGTTCCGCCAGCGAAATCGAGCGCGCCTATCTGGTTGAAATAGCCCGCATTGGCCGTGACTGCGTCGAGTTTTGCCTGAGCCGCGGCCTTGGCTGCCTCGCCCGAGGCCTCGGCCAGAGCTTTCGCCGCCGCGGCAATATCGTCTGGACCCGCCCAATACCAGACGCTATGTGCGATCGGGAAATAGATGAACGTGACCCAAAGGACCATGAAAAGGAGGACCGCCGAGAATTTCATCCGCTCGGCGAAGGCGCCGACGATCAAGGCCGGCGTGATGCAGGCGAAGGTCATCTGGAAGGCCATATAGACATATTCCGGGATGACGACGCCGTTCGAGAAAGTGGCTGAGGTCGAGTCGGGCGTGATGCCCTTCAGGAAGACCTTGTCGAAGCCGCCGACGAAATTATTCAGAGCCCCGCCATTCGTGAAGGCGAGCGAATAGCCGTAGACGACCCAGATGATCGACACGAGCGCGACGATCATGAAGATCTGGGATAGAACCGAGAGCATGTTCTTGCTGCGGACAAGACCGCCATAAAATAGCGCAAGTCCGGGGACGGACATCATGAGGACGAGGGCGGTCGATGTCAGCATCCAGGCCGTGTCGCCCTTATTGGGGACGAGAGCGGCCGGTTGCGCTTCTGCGAGGCCCGTCGCCGCCACCATCAGTAAAAGCCCAAGAACCGCGCTAAGACCGGTGGCGCTAAGACCGGCGGCGCGTGGCCCGGTCTTGCAAGGCATACTGAAATTCATGACCAAATCCCCCCGTCAAAGTTCATAGCGCGTCGAGATCCCGCTCTCCCGTGCGGATCCGGACGGCCTGATCGAGATTGCTGACAAAAATCTTGCCATCGCCGATTTGGCCGGTGCGCGCGGCGGCGATGATGGCCTCGATCGTCCGTTCGAGGAGTTCCGGAGCGACCGCAACCTCGACTTTCAACTTGGGCAGAAAGCTGACGGCATATTCCGCACCGCGGTAGATCTCGGTGTGACCCTTCTGCCGGCCATAGCCCTTGACCTCGGTCACCGTCATGCCATGCACGCCCAGCGTCGTCAGAGCATCGCGCACCTCATCCAATTTGAACGGCTTGATGATCGCCATCACAATTTTCATGTCTTTTCCCCACCTGCGTCTTTTTCAGTGGCGGCCACCATGTGCCCAGCAGTGCTCCCGCATCTTGCTACCAAGGCCGCGCGCCCACCGCAATCGATGTTACCCGGCCTTTGGGCTGAATTATACGTGCTTTATATGGCTTTCGGCCCCCTTTGCGCTTTGGCGGATCAGGCCTTCCTGCGCGACGGAGGCGACCAGCCTCCCGTCCCGGGCATAGATAAGCCCGCGCGTCAGCCCGCGCGCGCCGGAGGAATTGGGACTGTCTTGCGCATAGAGCAGCCAGTCGTCAGCGCGAAACGGCCTGTGAAACCAAAGCGCATGATCGAGGCTCGCGACCTGAAGGTCGGCATCGAAGATCGTCCGGCCATGCGCGACAAGCGCCGTATCGAGCAGGGTCAGATCCGACATATAAGCCAGCAGCGCACGGTGGATGGCGGGATCGTCCGGCAACGGCCCCGCCGCGCGGAACCAGACATATTGCACCGGCGGCCGGGCTTTCCTGTCGAGGAACCGGGCGAGATCGATAAACCGCGTCTCGATCGGATGCTTATTGGCATCGAACCATTGGCGAACGGCGGCCGGCAGGAGATGGGCGTAGCGGGCTTCGATCTCCGCCTCGCTCAAAAGCGTGTCCGGCTGGGCGACCTCGGGCATGGGCAGCTGATGGTCGAGGCCGGGCTCGTCTTTCTGAAAAGACGCGATCAGCGAGAAAATCGCGCGGCCGTTTTGCAATGCATTGCAGCGGCGCGTGGCGAAGCTCTGGCCGTCGCGCAGCGTATCGACTTCATAGAGAATCGGCAGGGCCGGATCGCCCGGCAGGATGAAATAGCCGTGCAGCGAATGCGGCAGCCAGGCATCGACCGTCCGCTGCGCCGCGACAAGCGCCTGGGCGACCACAAGGCCGCCGAATACCCGACGCCAGCCCGCATTCAGGCAATGGCCCGTATAGGCGCCGATGCCAGCCGGTTCGAGGTCGAGACATTTGAGAAGATCGTCAAGCTGCGCGGTCATTACGATCCAAAACAGCCGGCACTTTTGGGTCGGATGCTTTTTTCATTTTGTTTACGCATCCGATTCTCCCAAAACCGGACCCACTTTTGGGTCGGATGCTATTCATCGATCGGCCGCGCTTCGTCGGGCAGCATGATCGGAATGCCGTCGCGGATCGGATAGGCCAGTTTCGCCGCGCGGGAGATCAGTTCTTGCGCCGCGGCATCATATTCTAGCGTGGTCTTGGTCAAAGGGCAGACGAGAATTTCCAGAAGCCGGGGATCGATCTTCGACGGCTCCGCCGCGAGAGGCGCCGTCTGCGGCTTATCCTGATTCTGCTCCGTCATCACAGTCTCCGGTATAAGGCGCGCTTCATTGCAGACGCATGTTTTCGCTCTTGCCCCTCGCAAGCTCGAACTCGGTGATCGCCACAAGCACTTCGGCGCGTCCTTTGAGATCGTTGGCTTCGAGAAGCGCCTGTTTTTCTTTTGGCCCGAAAGGGCTCATCATGGACAGCGCATTGACGAGCGCCTCATTCGGCACTTCGCTGATACTGTTCCAATCGATTTGAAGATTATTCGTCTCGGCGAATTCGCGCAAAGTGCGGATCACCCCTTCGCGATCGACCTGGTTTTCGCCTTGATGGGCATCGAAATCCCTGACGAAGGGACCGAAATCCACCTCGCATTGCCGATAGAGCGTCTCGACGTCGGCTTCCTTCACGATCCTGAACCGCGCGATGCCGGTCAAGGTCAGGTGATAGCGCCCATCTCCCGTTTCGGCGATTTGCGTGATGCGACCGGCACAACCCACTGAAAACAGCGCCGGGATCGAACCCGATTTGCGCAGTTCCGGGTCGGGCTGGATCATCCCGATGATGCGATGGCTGCGCATGGCATCATCGACCATGGCAAGATAGCGCTTTTCGAAAATATTGAGCGGCAATTGGCCGCGCGGCAGAAGCAGGACGCCGGTCAGCGGAAAGACCGGCAAGACATGCGGCAGCTCGCCGGGACCGTGATACATTTCATTCATCGTCATGATCTTGGTGTCCCAGCGGATTTACCGGCACCGCATGTCAATTAGGGCAGCAGCCAATCGGCCGCGGCCAGAGCGGTTACAGGCTTTTTTCTGCTTCCACCGTATCAGGAAAACAAGAGCGATGACAATTTGCGCCTTGCCGTGAGCGTCGCCGGGTCCATCAGGTTCCAGGCGTCGAAAAATTGCAGCAATTGCTTGCGCGCGCCGTCATCGTTCCAGGTGCGGTCGCGGCGGATGATTTCGAGAAGCTGATCCGCTGCCGCATCGCGTTCGCCTTGCGCATTGAGCGCAATCGCAAGCTCGAAGCGGGCCTCATGATTATCCGGATCGGCTTCGATCGCCTTCATGAGGGCGGCGAGGTCGCCGACCTGGGCCGCCTGTTCGGCAAGTTCGACCGCGGCTTTCGCCGCGACGATCGCCAGATCGCGCTCGCCCGCCGCCGGAACCGAACTCAGAATCCGCCGCGCGCTTTCGATTTCGCCGGCCGCGACAAAGGACCGGATAAGACCGCCGAGCGCTTTGAACTCGCTCGGATCGTCCTTCAAAATGCCGGCAAAGATTTCAGCCGCCCCAGTCGGGTCGCCGCCTGCCAGCAGCTCTTCGGCTTGCGGCAGGAAATCCTCGCTGGCTTCGATCGGCCCGACAAGCCGCTCGATAAAGCCGCGGATCTGGCTTTCCGGAAGCGCGCCCATGAAGCCGTCGATCGGCTGCGCCTTTTGAAACGCGATGACCGCCGGGATCGAGCGCACGCCGAGACGGTCGGGAATCTGCGGATGTTCGTCGATATTCATTTTGACGAGCTTGACTTTCCCCTTGGCCGATTTGACCACTTTCTCAAGAATGGGGGTCAGCTGCTTGCAAGGCTCGCACGAGGGTGCCCAGAAATCGACGAGGACCGGCTGGATTTGCGATTCGGCGATGACATCCGGCCCGAAACTCGCAGTTTCCGTGTCTTTGATCAACGCATTCGCAGCCGTGCCGCCCACCGTTTGCGGCTGCCCCTGATTGCCGGCCATCTGGCCCTCCTCTCAACCGATTTTGCCGTTGTCTGAGAGCCGCTTTTTGGGAAAAGCGCAAGCTTTCCGAATGAAAAGATCTCTCCGCTGGATGAGTTTTCGCGAATTTGATCGTGAGGCAAACGCATCAAACGGCAGTTCTGCGAGGTGCCAAGATGCGATTTCGCCGCGAAAATCGCATCTCTTTGCCGGCAAGGGCGACCTCCCACGGGCAAATATTCCTCATTTGCAATCATCGCCGCTTTACGGCATATAACCTCCAAGTGACGGTGCCTCGGCGCCGTTCAGGATGCGGGTGTAGCTCAGGGGTAGAGCACAACCTTGCCAAGGTTGGGGTCGAGGGTTCGAATCCCTTCGCCCGCTCCAAATTTCCCACCAGGAAATTAGAGCGTTATGACAGGGCCGCCACGAGGCGGCCCTTCGCTTTTGGTACTTACATTCTGACTATCAAAAAAATGGAGGCGCTTTGAAGTGGTCATGCGAGCGCTCCGGATTTACCGGCGAGGTTTTGTCCCTCGATCTGTGCCAAGCGGGCGTTCAACGCCTTGGTGATGAGCGAATAACTGTCGCTGCCCAGCTGACGATTCCCATTTGCAAAGGCCACTTTAGTAGCTTCCACGCCTCTACACGATTGCTAACCCCGGTTCAGATCTTGCGATCATCGAGGTAGCGCTTGCGATCCGCTCGGGACCACCCCGGGGCGGCCAAAGACCGGCTGCGTAGTGCTCGCCCCGAAGCTTGTCGCGCTGAGCCACACTATCGAAGCCCCAGATATGGGTGATGCGCGGTTCGCCATCGAGCGCGTACATGTTGACGACCAGGTGGTCGGTGTACGCCTGCGCTGGTTGGATCGCGTCGCGCCAGCCGGCCAGCGTACCGGGCAGGCCACCGGGTTTCTGAAAATAGGTCCGAAACTCAAAGGTGCCGCCATAGTCGCGCCCAACCACGGGCGGCAGAAATGGAAATGGCGCGAAGCTCTCCATCCGGATCGGCGTAACGCCGCTGGCGCTGCCGAATGGGTCTGCGCTCAACAACGCTCGCTCCCGCTCGCTCGCCAGGTCGTCATTGTTTTCGAACGCGCGGAGTACGATCAGCTGCCCGATTGTCCCGATATCAGAATGCCAGATGCCGAGCAGTTGACCGGCAACGGCGTCTTCGACCCACGCACGGGCGCGTTTGGAGGCATCAGGCGTGCCTAGCGGCGAGCAGGAGATCGTCGTAAGTTCATAGCGCATGGCTGTATCTCCAATACGAGTTTTGGGAAGCCGCAGGCATATCGATAGGCAGACCTTTGCGGTTTGCGTCTCAATGATCGAGCGCTTGCCGCATCGATCCGTCTTACGCAATGTGAGCCAGAAAGCGCCCTTTATTGACACGCACCGCAAGCGAAAAGTGATTATTCTCGAGCAAGCCGCCCGGCGCTCTCTCGCCGCCGACGCGAGACAAGTTCGCTTTCGATGCGCCGTAACGTCGAGGTGAGGTGATTGATCTTGCCAGGGTCGTCCTCAATTCCTCGCAATAACCGATGCCATTCCTCGCCGAGCCGCTGTCGGCTCTCACCTGCAAGGGCCGTCGGATAGAGGCTTACCCGCCGCGCATCGTTGGCGTCAGGCTCGCGACTTACCAGCCCCTTCTCCTCGATCAACTGACGAGCGACGAACACGTCGGCAGGGCGGTGACGATCGCCAATTCGTGACGATTTATGCGTTAGCGTCAGCAACGCTGTCGCGATCGATCGAGTGCTTCGACGCAAGCGGAGATGGTTAAACGCCACTGCTGCTGAATTTTTGGACGAGAATGTTCAATCGAACCTCGGCGCCAGCGGCTGGAATACGTTCAGATTGCATGAGGACGACCATTCCATGCAACGCGCTCCACAGCACTTCAGCCAGAAATACCGGCTCTTGCCGATCTGGCCCAAGCGCGGCGACCAACTCGTCGAAAGCAGCACGGAGAGCTGGCGGCGTTTCCTCGCTGGCGAATTTGATCTTTGTCGGCAAGACGAACATCGCCTCATAAACGACCGATCGCGAACGGGCAAAATCAAGATAGGCGGCACAGACGTTGCGCAAAACGTCCGGAGCATCAGTGACCTTCGCCGTTTCCATTTTCAATCGCGTCGCAAGTTCCTCGAATCCTCTCGTGGCCACTGCGGCCATGATGTCGGCCTTGCCCTTAAAGTGGCCGTAGAGAACCGGCTGGCTGTAGTTGATGAGCTCCGCGAGACGTCGCGTGGTGACGGCGTCCCAGCCCTCGGCTTCGGCCAGTTCGCGCGCTGCGGCCAGGATGAGCTCATAGCGCTCCGCACGCTGGCGCTCTTTGCGTTCGGCGATTGACATCCATAAATCCTATCGACGCACGAATTTATGTCAACGCTAGATTCTTGTTGACATAAATACTAGCATCGCTAGTATATCTGTAGATGATAGGAGTCTTTCATGATCCAAATCGCATATGTGCTTTCCGGCCTGATCGCGGCCGCAATTCTGTTCCTCGGCGCGCGCTTTTGGTTGGCGCCCGCCACGGCATCAGCCGGGTTCGGCATCGCCGCTTCACCTCCCCTGTCGACCGGATTTACCGCGTGGCTTTCTGTGAAGGGCACGCGAGATATCGCGTCGGGCCTTTTTGTCATCCTGCTCATGGCCAATGGATCGCCGCGGTTGGTCGGCGAATTCATGCTCGTGGCGAGCCTCATCGCGTTTGGCGACATGGTGACAGTCCTTCGATCGGGCGGAAGCAGAGGCGCCGCCTTGGGCATTCATGGCTTTACGGGACTGGTCATTGTCGCAACTGGCACGTGCCTCATCCTAGGCGCCAACTGAAAACCAGGAACTGAAAAGGGCGAAAGATGCCGACCCCAATGTCGACCGATCCGATCAAGCTCGGTCGAGACTCGGCGCCTGGAGCCTTGATCGTTTCCTGCAGCAAGTGACGAAGTCGTTCTGAGGCTAGGGCAATGGAAACACCGCGTTCCGCTAATCAATCAACGGATAGTGCTCCCATGCGTTTCCGCGGACCGCTCCACGCCGAATCTTGAGTTCGCCCTGACCGCGTCAGTTCTACGCCGCTGGCGAGGGCGACTCCCACAGCTCCCGATAATTGTCGAAATGCGGCAGGATCGGATCGGAGTGCGTTGGCTCCAACAAAGGCATGAGCCTTTTCAGGATCGCGTTCAGCGGAGCCGATGTGTGCCGCACATAGAGGTCGATCGGATAGAGCGACTGCCGCAGGTGCCATTTCGGATCGTAGTTGAGGCTGCCGCTGTAGAAGCGCTTGTAGCTATTGCCAATCGCCCATTCGATGATGTCGCGGAACACCACGTAATAGAGGTTGAGTTCGAAGGCGACGCTATAATCGAAGCCGACATAATCGTGGCAGACCGCATCGCCTTGCACGGTGCAGAGGCTGAAGGCGATGATCTTCTCGCCCTGCCGCCAGATGAGGAAACGCGCCTTGTCGGGCATCCGCTTTCCAATTTCGCGCAAAAATGCGTTGGTCAGCTTCTCGAACTTCAAGGGCGAGCGATCGTAGACCGCAAGATAGAGCGGATAAATCTCATCGACCAGGTCGCTGATATCATGCTCGACGCTCATCGTGATCGCGGGCTTGGCGCGCGCGGCGATTCGTAGCTTGCGGCGCAATTTGCTGCGCATCTGATAGCTCAGCATCCGATCGACGTAATCTTCGAAATTCTTGAACTCCAAGGCCAGCGTCGTCATCGGCATGCTGGGCGCACGGACGAAACCCGCGCCCTCCAGAACCTGCAGGGGCTTGCGGTAGGAGGCGGGAAACTCCTTAAGCACGATCATGACGCAATTGACGTCGCGCGCGACGCGCCGAAGCGACGATGCCAGCAGCGTCGCGGTCGCGGCCTGCGTCGATGCGCTGCCGTCGAGATGTCCCTCGCCCGCCGCGCAGCCCACCATCAGCGTGCGCGCCTTTAGAAAGCGCGGCCACAGCCGCCTGACCCCCGAAACGAAAGCCCCCATTCGGGCGCCGACGCCGGAGGCGAGATCCTGGTCGAGGACGAAGCAGGGCTGGATGGCGGAACCGGCGAGCAGATAAAAATATTCAAATCCGCCGAGCGTGTCTTCCACCAATTCGTAGAAGCGGCGATCCTTCCGCTGGTCGAGAAATGCGGTCGGCCAGCGAGCCAAGGTCGCTATTTCGTCGCGCCTGACGATCCTGACCGACCCTGCTGGAACTTCGCGCGAACTCACCACGCCAGCATCCAGAGCCGGCACAACCGAAACCGCGTTGCGGGCACTGCGTGCCGACGCTAATGGATACATGGCATCCCCCCTTGGATCGCGGCCATTATGCAGAGGGCGCCGAGCGCGGCTTAAGATCGGTAGCGGGAGAAACTTCGCTTGGGCTCGGTTTTCTTCATCAGCACGCGTTCGCGTGAAGAATGCCTACGCCGTTGCGGTTCATGCAATGGTTGAAACGATTAGCCCCATCATTTTTTACGATTCTACCACACCGCACGGCGAAGGTATGGCTTGTCATATGACAGGTGCGCTGCACAATGGCCGTATATCGAGCTGAAACCCTGCGACGTTGCTACAAGCCGGCGAAAACGGTTGCCGCCACCGGCATGCGGCGCTCGACTTCGCTTATCCGTGCCGCAGATCGCCGCCGCCGGAAACGGGCTTTTGGCCTTGTGAAAGCAGGATTTCGATTCGCGCATTTACCACCCGGCACAGTTCTCTTTGATCGGGACCAGACAGCGTGCGCATTCCCTCCTTGATGTAGAGAAGATTACGATATTCGGAACGCGAGCTCTCCGGATGGCGCATCGTAATCGCAAGGGTCTGATAGGGCTCGGTGCCATTCTCGCTGAAGGGCACCGAATCTATGCCGAGCGACAGAACGCCTCTTTGCGGCCGGCTCGGATCCTCGATCGTGACGCGAAATTGCTTGTCGCCCGGCTGCGCATGCGTCTTCACCAGCAAGCCGCGGCCGTCGTATGAGGCTTTGACAAGCTCGGCGATTTGCCAAAGCACATCGCCGAGATAGGTATGCAGGGCTTCCGCATTTGCTCTTTGAGCCGCGATTTTTTCCGCTTCCTTATAGGCGGCGGCGACATGCTGCGGCAGCAGCTCATGGGCCTTGCGTCTGGCTTTCAAAGCCGATTTGGAGGCCGCTTTCCTGAATTCCTCAAAATTCAACATTTTGCCCCCCTTTACTCAGGGGCAGTCTCGGCGGCCGGCAGAAGCGGATAACGGTCATCTAAGCCGTCGTCCTTGTTCATGATCCCATTTGCTTCCCATCTATGCCGCTCGCTCACTCCGTCAGGCCCTAGCCTTGAATGCTACACGCTGAAAGTGGGCTTGGCGCAAGAATATTGCAAATCTGAACAGGCCAGTTCAACGCGCCCGCCATTTCTGCTGAAGACAAGCGGTGCGGCGAGGCCGATGGCGATCGCCGCTGCCTTGCATAGAGTTCAGGCCGGATAGACAGGATGATAGACGGCGTTGCGAATATGGGCGTCTATGTCCGCTGGCTTCGGCACGCGGGCGAGGCCCTTGTCGAAAATATAGGCGGCGACGCGCCCGGCCACATGCAGCGAAGCCTCGAAGATCCTGCTCTGCGGCGGATAGATCAAGCCCTTGGCGAGATTATCCTCCGTGACCTGCTCCGCGACGGCCTTGGCCGCGACGATGAACATCTCTTCGGTCACGCGGGTGGATTCCGTTGCAAAGACAGCCATGCCCATGGCCGGGAAAATATAGACATTGTTTCCCTGGCCCGGCACGAAGGTCTGACCCGCGATCTCAACCGGCGGGAAAGGACTGCCGCTCGCAAAGATCGCTTTGCCATGCGACCAGCGATAGGCCTCGTCCGCCGTGCATTCGGACCGCGAGGTCGGATTTGAATAAGGAAAGATGATCGGCCTTTCGTTGATCGCGGACATGGCCTCAATCACTTTCTGGTTGAAGAGTTTCGGCACGGTCGAGACGCCGATGATGCCGGTCGGACGCAGCACTTTGATCGCCTCGACGAAGCTTGAGATGGGCGCATGATCCAGCGCGAAGGGCTTCTGGAAATCGGCGAGATCGGTGCGCGATGTCACCATCAGCCCGTTGATGTCGAAAAGCGCATTGCGGGCGCGCGACGCTTTGATATCCATGCCTTGGAGCGCCATGGCCTCGCTGATCAGCTCCGCGATTCCAGTCGCGGCCGATCCGCCGCCCAGAAATAAAAACCGCTGATCGGCGAGCTTCTGGCCCGAGATGCGCAGCGCGCCAAAAATGCCGGCGAGCGCGACCGCCGCCGTGCCCTGGATATCGTCATTATAGGTGCAGATCTTGTCACGGTAGCGCTCCAGGATCGGCACGGCATTGATATTGGCGAAATCCTCCCATTGGATGCAGCATTTCGGATAGAGCGCCTGCACGGCCTCGACGAATTCGTCGATGAAGGCGTCGTATTCCGCGCCGCGGACGCGATGCCGTTCGAGACCGAGATAAAGCGGATCGTCGAGCAGTTCCTGATTATTGGTGCCGACATCGAGTGTGATCGGCAAACAATATTGCGGCGGCACGCCGGCACATGCCGTATAAAGCGCGAGCTTACCGATCGGAATGCCGGCGCCGCCGACGCCCTGATCGCCGAGGCCCAAAATGCGCTCGCCATCGGTAACGACGATAAAGCGGACATCCTTCTGCGGCCAGTTGCTCAAGATTTCGCGCAAACGGCCGCGCGCGCTGATCGGCAGATACATGCCGCGCGACGCCCGAAAAATATGATCGAATTTCTGGCAGGCTTCGCCCACGGTCGGCGTATAGACGAGCGGCATGAAGGTCGCCGGATCCGACATCAAGACCGCATAAAACAAGGTTTCGTTGCGCGATTGCAGATCGGACAGGAACAGATATCTCTGCAGATCATTGTCGAGATTGCTCAGTTCTTCATGGGTTCGCGCGATCTGAAGCTCGAGACTACAGACGCGCGGGGGCAGCAATCCCTCGATACGATGGGCGCGGCGCTCGGCTTCTGAAAAGGCCGTGCCTTTATTCAAATGCGGATTATGCAGGACCTCATAACCGGTTTCAGCGATTTGAAGCGATGGCACGGGGGTCGACATAGGTCTGTCCTTTACGATCTTGCAGATCACACCATTTTTGCCGGATCGATCACCCGGTCGAAGTCCGCTTCGCTGACGAAGCCAAGCTGCAGGGCCGCGTCTTTGAGCGTGAGATCGTCATGCATCGCAAGATGCGCGATCTTCGCGGCCTTATCGTAGCCGATCAAAGGCACGAGCGCGGTCACCAACATCAGCGAATGCGCCACATTTTCCGCGATCTTCTTTTCGTTCGGCTGCGCGCCTTCGATGAGATGTTTTTTGAAATTTTCCGTCCCATCGGCAAGCAAAATGATCGATTGCATGATGTTTGCGATCATCAGCGGCTTATAGACATTCATTTCCAGATAGCCCCCGGCGCCGCCGAAACCGACAGCGACATCATTGCCCATCACCTGGGCGGCGATCATGGTCAAAGCCTCGACCTGAGTCGGGTTGATCTTGCCCGGCATGATCGAGGAACCCGGTTCGTTTTCCGGAATCATAAGCTCAGCATAGCCCGAACAGGACATCAGTCTTATGTCATTCGCAATTTTATAGAGCGAAACCGCGAGCGTCCTCAAAGTGCCTGAAAGCTGCACGAGCGCATCATGCGCGCCCTGCACGGCGAATTTGTTCGGCGCAGTGATAAAGGGGAGGCCCGTCAGGCGCGCGATCTCGGCTGCGGCCGCTGCCGCGAAGCCCGGCCCGGCATTGATGCCCGTGCCGACCGCCGTGCCGCCCAGCGCCAGCTTATAGACGCCTTTCAGCGCGTCCTCGATCCGTTCGAGATCGTCGGCGAGCATGCCTTCATAACCCGACCATTCCTGGCCAAGCGTGAGCGGTGTCGCATCCTGCATATGGGTGCGCCCGATCTTGACGATATGATTCCATTCTTTCGCCTTGACGGCGATCGCATCGCGCAAGGCTGCGACAGCGGGCACGAGCCGGCCGGTGACGCCGACGGCCGCTGCTATATACATCGCCGAAGGAAAGGTGTCGTTCGACGATTGCGACATGTTCACGTGATCGTTCGGATGGACCGGCTGTTTGCTGCCGAGCGGCGTGCCGGCAAGCTGGCTCGACCGGTTGGAGATGACCTCGTTGACATTCATGTTGAACTGGGTGCCGCTGCCCGTCATCCAGACATGCAGCGGGAACATATCGTGATGTTGGCCGGATAAGATTTCATCACAGACTTGGACGATGAGACCGTAGACGCGGGCATCGAGGCTTCCACCCGCATGATTGGCAGTCGCCGCGGCACGTTTCAAAATCGCATAGGCCGTGATCATCTCGCGCGGGATAAGATCCTGGCCTATGCTGAAATAATGCAGCGAGCGCTGCGTCTGCGCGCCCCAGAGCTTGTCGGCCGGAACATCGACTTCGCCGAGACTGTCGGATTCTTTGCGAATCTCCATCATCTGTCCTCCGCTCCGGCGGATGCCACCCGCTGCACCATTTATAGCGCACGATCTTATCCAAAAGGTCTCCGCCCTTTGGCGATAATGCTTTAACGCCAAAGATTGGTGCGCGCGAGTTCAAGCACTTCGTCAACCTTGCCGCCGATCACCGCCTTGAGTGTATAGAGCGTGAAGCCTTTCGCCATTTCCGCGGTGATCTTCGGCGGGATCGCGAGCTCCTGCCGGTTCACAACGGCATCGACAAGCACAGGTCCATTATGCGCGAGCGCCGCCTTGATGCCTGGCTCGACCTCTCCCGCATCCTCGATCCTTATGCCCTTGATGCCGGCGGCTTCCGCCATGGCGGCAAAATTAGGATTCTTGAACCCGGTGCCGAAATCGATAAAGCCCGTCGATTTCTGCTCAAGTTCCACGAAGCCCAAAGTGCCATTGTTGAAGACGACGATTTTGACCGGCAGGCCGAGCTGCGCGAGGCTCAGAAAATCGCCCATCAGCATGGCGAAGCCGCCGTCCCCCGAAAGCGAGATCACCTGCCGGTTCGGAAACGTCGCTTGCGCGCCGATCGCCTGCGCCATCGCATTGGCCATGGAGCCGTGCCAGAAGGAACCGATCAGCCGCCGCGCACCGTTCATGGCGAGATAGCGCGCGGCCCACACCGTCGGCAGGCCGACGTCGCAAGTGAAGATCGCGTCCACGCTGGCAAAATCGCTGATCGCCTTTGCCACCTGCTGCGGATGCACAAGCCTCTTGCCCGGCACGCCTTTGGCCAATTCATCAAGGCCTTCGCGCGCCTTTTTATAATGGCCTATCGCCTGATCGAGATGTTTGCGCTCTTTCTTTTCGGTGAGCAGCGGCAAGAGCGCATCGAGCGTCGCGCCGACCTCGCCGACAAGGCCAAGATCAATCGGCGCGCGCTTGCCGAGCTGCTCCGGCCTGATGTCGATTTGCGCGATCTTAGCCGTGCCTTGCGGATAGAATTGGCGATAGGGAAAATCTGTCCCGAGCATCAAAAGCGCGTCGCAATCGTTCATCGCGAAATAGCCGGATGAAAAACCGATGAGCCCAGTCATGCCGACATCGTAAGGATTGTCCCATTCGACATATTCCTTGCCCTTGAGCGCATGCACCATCGGCGCCTTCAGCTTTTCGCCCAAAGCCAGGAGCTGGCTATGCGCGCCAGCGCAGCCAGATCCACAAAGGAGCGTCACGCGGCCAGCCCCGTTCAAGAGATTGGCGAGCGCCTTGAGATCGGCTTCTTTCGGCACGACCACGGGCTCGGATGGAATCAGGCTCGCGAAGGTCGGCACGGGCGCTTCGACCGCCTCGTGAAGCGCAACGTCGCCGGGAATCACGATGACCGCGGCACCGCGCTTGCCGACGGCTTCGCGGATCGCAATTTCGACGACGCGGGGCATCTGACTCGGGCTGGAGATCAGCTCGCAATAATGGCTGCATTCCTTGAACAGGTTTTCGGGATGGGTTTCCTGAAAATAGCCGGAGCCGATCTCGGCGGAGGGAATATGCGCGGCGATCGCCAGCACCGGCACGCGGGAGCGGTGACAATCGAAGAGCCCGTTGATGAGATGGAGATTGCCGGGACCGCAGCTTCCGGCACAGACGGCAAGCGAGCCTGTCAGATGCGCTTCGGCACTCGCAGCGAAGGCTGCGACTTCCTCGTGCCGGACATGCAGCCATTGAATCTTGCCTTGGCGGCGGATGGCATCGGTGAACCCGTTCAGGCTATCGCCGACGATGCCGTAGATGCGCTGAACGCCAGCGGCCGCGAGGACCTCGGCGAATTGATCAGCAACCGTCTTCATGCTTATGCTCCTTCACTCCCGCGCGACGCTCGGGCGCGGCTGAGGAAGAGATAGAGCGCTGAGCGGCAATGCGAAGCCTTGGCCGTTGAGTTTTGGCCGTTGCGTTTTGGCGCTTGAGTTCTTGAGAGCCGATCCGGCCGAAACGCGCGGTCCTGGCCGCTGCGGCGCCGGCGCCCCACCGGGATGGAACGGCTTTGCCTCAAATGTGCTAGATGTCGCACAACAGGCTGCCGTCAGGCGGCGATTTCACGCGAGACGCGATGACCGACAGCGACGCCGACGCAAGGCACAAAGAAAAAATGATTAAGCGCAAGGCGTTGCAAGATGCCGAAGTCGCGTCGAAGACGATTGCCGAAAAGGGCCTGCTGATCGTCAACACTGGTACGGGCAAAGGCAAGTCGACGGCCGCCTTCGGCCTTGTTCTGCGCGCGCTCGGACATGGGTTTCGCGTCGGCATCGTGCAATTCATCAAGGGCGCTTGGGAAACCGGCGAGCGTACCGCTCTGGCGCGCTTTCCCGATCTCATTTCCTGGCACACGATGGGCGAGGGCTTCACCTGGGAGACGCAAGACCGCGCCCGCGATGTCGCCGCGGCGCAAAAAGCCTGGGCCAAGGCGCGCGAGTTGATGGACGATCCATCCATCAAGCTTCTCGTTCTCGACGAATTGAACATCGCGCTACGCTACGATTATCTGGCCCTGGCCGATGTCCTGGCCGCGCTCGAAACGCGCAGGCCGGATCTGCATGTCATCGTCACCGGACGCAATGCGAAGCCGGAGCTTCTCGCCATCGCCGATCTCGTGACCGAGATGGGGCTCGTCAAACATCATTTTCAGGCAGGCGTGAAGGCGCAGGCCGGAATCGAGTTCTGATCCGTGCCTCTGGAGCGGGCCGCCCCAAAGATTGACTTCCGCGGTCGCCGCGCCCACAATTCGATCATACGATGGTCCTTCATTCAGAAGGTGAAAAGGGAATGCGGCCGGATCGGTCCCCAAGACCGGTGCGGACAATCCGTAGCTGCCCCCGCAACTGTGAACGGGAAGTCGGATACGAAAGCCACTGGTCTTAAGAGACTGGGAAGGTCGTATGCGATGTCGATCCGTGAGCCAGGAGACCTGCCATCGAGCCCTATAACCCTGAGACTGCCGGTGGGGCGGGACGGAGGATCGTATGAACACCCAAAACCAAAGCCTGGATCAAACACTTGCCGCTGCGGCGCCCGCCGCCCGTATCGAGGTTTTGAAAGCCGCCCTTGTGGCTTTTGTCGCCGGGAGCGCGCTCGTCTACGCCATGGGCTTCGCCCATCCGAGCCTTCTTCACAATGCGGCGCATGATTGGCGCCACGGCATGAACTTCCCCTGCCATTAGGTGCATGATTCTGAAAAGTTACAGACTTTTCGGACCAAGATCATGCGCCGGAAATCGAGGGGCTCTCATGTTGAAGCGCGTTTTTTCGACCGGCTTGCTGGCCGGCCTCGTCGCAGGCTTGGCCCTTGCCATCCTGCAACATTTCATCACCGTCCCGCTGATTCTGACGGCCGAGGTCTATGAAACAGCGGCCGAAGCCGCCGCGACACCGGCGGTACATGATCATGGCGCCGGCGATCATCATCACGATCATGCCGCACAGGACCAGCCGAAAGAATGGTCGCCCGCCGACGGGCTCGAACGGACTCTCTCGACCTCCGTCGCGACCATCGTCACCGCCATCGGCTTCGCGCTGATTCTGCTCGCCGCCATGCTGCTGGCGGGCGAAGAGATCACGCCCATGCGCGCTTTGGCCTGGGCCGCCTGCGGCTTCGCGGCGACTGGCCTTGCGACAGGGTTGGGCCTTGCGCCGGAATTGCCGGGCAGTGCCGGCGCGGCGCTTGAGTCACGGCAGATCTGGTGGATCGCGACCGCCTTCGCAACGGCGCTCGGACTCTATCTCATGTTCCGCGCGACGCCACTCTGGGCGCGGCTCGGCGGCTTGGTCCTCGTGCTTCTGCCGCATGCGATCGGCGCGCCGCATGCGCATAATTATGTCAGCACGGCCCCTGCCGAACTCGCGGCGCAATTCACGGCCTCTTCGCTTGTCGTCCATGCCGCGCTCTGGGTGATCGTTGGCGTCAGCGTCGGATATTTCTGGATGCGCATGGGCTCGCCTGCCGAAATGGAAGCGAGCCGATGAACACATTCTCCAAGATTCCCGTCACGATCGTCACCGGCTTTCTCGGCGCCGGCAAGACGACGCTCATCCGCCATGTGCTCGAACATGCGAAGGGCCGCAGGCTCGCGCTCATCGTCAATGAATTCGGCGACATCGGCGTCGATGGCGAGATTTTGCGCGCCTGCGGAATCGAAAGCTGTTCGGAAGAAAATATCGTCGAACTCGCCAATGGCTGCCTCTGCTGCACCGTGGCGGATGATTTTCTGCCTGCGATCGAAGCGCTCATTTCGCATGAGAAACGCCCCGAACATATTATCGTCGAGACGAGCGGGCTCGCCTTGCCGAAGCCGCTGGTCAAGGCTTTCGACTGGCCGAGCGTAAGAGCCCGGCTGACGGTCGATGGTGTCATCGCCGTCGTCGATGGCGCCGCCGTGGCGGCCGGGCGCTTCGCCGATGACCCCGCTGCCGTGCTGGCGCAGCGCGAAGCCGATCAGGCCGTCGATCACGACAACCCGCTCGAAGAGGTCTACGAAGATCAATTGCTCTGCGCCGATCTCGTCGTCTTGAACAAGGCCGACCTTTTGGACGAGGCGACGCAGACAAAGGTCCTCGCCGAGATCACGGCCAGCCTGCCGCGCGCGGTCAAAATCGTGCCGACTCGCGACGGCGTGATCGATCCCGCGGTTCTGCTCGGCCTCATGGCCGCGGCGGAAGACGACCTCGCCAATCGTCCCTCACATCACGACACCGAGACGGAGCACGACCATGACGATTTCGATTCTTTCGTCGTCGACATAGGCGCGACGCGAGACCCGGATGCTTTGCTGGCGCAACTTCAGACAATCGTCGCGGCGCATGATATTTTGCGCATCAAGGGCTTTGTCGAAGTCATGGGCAAACCCATGCGGCTTCTGGTGCAGGGTGTCGGCGCGCGCTTTCGCTCGCATTTCGATCGCGCCTGGGCGCAGGGCGAGCCACGCCGCAGCCGTCTCGTCGTCATCGGCGAAAAGGGCCTCGATCGCGCCGCCATTTTGCGCGCGCTCGCGGCTTGACCGCAGGGAGGATGAGGACACCGGATGCATATCCTGGCCGAACAGATCAGATCGCTGGACGAAAACGTCCCGGCGGTCGATCTTGGCCAGACGCCCGCCGAAATCGTGTTTCTGTCTTTTACCGATTCCGATCTGTCGCTGGCGGCGATGGTTCATACGCAGATGGATCATGGGTCCCCTTTCCCTCACCCTGAGGAGCCGCCATCGATTTCGGATTTATCCGAAATCGACATCATTGATGTTGAAGTCGCGCAAGCGCGACTTCAATTGGCGGCGTCTCGAAGGGCGAGGGAAAGCGAAAAGCAAATTGAACCCGCTGTTTTCAAGGTCCCCTCGCGCTTCGAGACGGCTGCTGCACAGCCTCCTCAGCATGAGGGGAATTCTCCTCCCATCGACGTGCAAAAACCGACGCTTCGCCTCGCCAGCCTTGGCGCTCTGCAGCATCCGTTTTCGGTCGATCTTTATCTTGAACAAGTGGCAAAGCACGCGAGCTTCGTGCTCGTGCGCTGTCTCGGCGGCCTCGATTATTGGCGCTATGGCATAGACGAATTGAGCCTGGCCGCGAAGCGCCACGGCTTCGATCTCGCGGTGGTCCCGGGCGATGCCATGGAAGATCCACGGCTCGACGCGGCTTCAACTTTGGATATCGCGGATCTGCGGCGCATCTGGGCCTGGTTTCAGGCGGGCGGCCCGGACAATATGGAAGCCTTGTTCGGCTGGCTTTCGACACGGCTCGGGCGCCCTGCCGAATGGCGCGAGTCTGCCGAAGTTCCGGCCTTCGGCATCTGGTATCGCGCGGCGCACGGCCGAGACGACAACAAGCCCCGCGCACTCATCGTCTTCTATCGTGCCTTTCACCTCGCAGGCGATACGGCACCCATAGCCGCCTTGCGCGACGCTTTATGCGAACGCGGCTTCGAGGTCACGGCGGTTTATGTAACGAGTCTCAAAGACGCCGCCGTCATCGAACCGCTTGCGCATCTGATCGGGGAATTCCGGCCTGACGTTATCCTCAACACGACTGGCTTTTCGAGCCGCAAGGACGCGGGCGGCTCCGTGCTCGATGGCGCAGACGCGCCGGTCATTCAGGCCATACTCGCGACAAGCTTTCGCGAGGCCTGGTACCAAAGCCTGCGCGGGCTCGGCGCCGCCGATCTTGCCATGAATGTCGTGCTGCCCGAAGTCGACGGGCGCATCATCGGGCCGGCGATTTCTTTTAAGGCCGATGGCGCTCGCACGGAGGCTCAGGAGTTCACGCCGGTCTTTCATCGCCCCGAAACGGAGTCCATTGCCCGCGTAGCCGATCTCGCTGCCGCCTGGGCAAGGTTGCGGAAGCTGCCGCGCAACGAAAAGACGATCGCACTTGTGCTCTCGGAATATCCCGCGAAAGGCGGACGCACAGGCTATGCGGTCGGCCTCGATGGCCCCGCAAGCCTCGCATCCATTACCGAGGATTTACGCGATGCCGGGTTCGACATCGGGCCGCTCGGAGCCGCCCCGGATTTGATCGCAGCGCTCGAAAGCCAATCGACGATCGCTCTTCCTGTCGCGACTTATCTCGATCTCTTTCAATGTCTGCCGGCCGCGTTTTGCGAGGCCGTGACCAAAGCCTGGGGCGAGCCGGCGGATGATCCCGCCGTGCATGAGGGAAGCTTTCGCTTCAAAGCCATCGCTTCAGGCAAACTCATTCTTGCCGTTCAGCCGGATCGCGGGCGCCGCACGAACCGCGGCAGCGATTATCACGATCCCAACATGCCGCCACGCCATGCCTATGTCGCCTTCTATCTGTGGCTCCGCCAAATCGTGCGGATCGATGCCATGATTCATCTCGGCACGCATGGCACGCTCGAATGGCTGCCGGGCAAGGCCGTCGCTCTTTCGGAGACCTGCGCGCCTGCCGCTCTCCTTGGTGCCGTGCCCGTGATCTATCCTTTCATCGTGAATAATCCCGGCGAGGCGACGCAAGCCAAGCGAAGGCTTTCCGCAGTGATGATCGGCCATATGACGCCGCCCTTGCGGATCGCGGGCACGCATGGCGCAACGCAAGACATCGAAGCGCTGCTCGATGAGTTTTCATCCGCCCAGATGCTCGACCGGCGGCGCGCCGACAGGCTCGCCGATCTCATACTGACAAAAGCAGAGAGCGCCGGTCTCGCCACCGAATGCGGGTTGACGCCGGATCTCGACCGCGCCGCTTCGCTTGCGAGACTCGATGCCTGGATGTGCGACATCAAGGATATGCGCATCAATGATGGGCTGCATATCTTCGCCCGCCTGCCAGAGCGCACACAGATCGCAGAGACGGCGGCGGCCATGGGCATGACTGAGGACGCGCTTGCCTCGCTCTATGCACGCTCGGCCGCGGCCGAACGAGACGCCTTGATCGCCGCGCTCGACGGGCGTTTCATCGATCCCGGCCCCGCGGGCGCGCCGGTCAAGGGACGGCTCGATGTTCTGCCGACCGGACGTAATCTCTATGCAATTGATCCCCGCGCGGTGCCGACGCGCACGGCTTGGGAGATCGGTAGCACCATCGCCGAGGAGATCGTCGCGCGCTATGTGCAGGATCATGGCGATTGGCCAAAGCGCATCGTGATCGATCTTTGGGGCAGCGCCTCGATGCGCACCGGCGGCGACGATCTCGCGCAGGCTTTTGCGCTTATGGGCGTAAAGCCCGTCTGGGACAATGCGTCGACGCGAATCTCGGGCTTTGAAATTCTGGCGATGGCGCGGCTCGGCCGGCCGCGCATCGATGTCACGCTGCGGATCTCGGGCCTTTTCCGCGACGTCTTTCCGACTCAGATCGCGCTTTTCGATCAGGCTGTCAGAGCCGTCGCCGCGCTCGACGAAGATGACGAGACAAATCCGCTCGCGGCCGTGAGCCGCTGCGGGCTTGCCCCGCGCATTTACGGCGCGGCGCCGGGCGCCTACGGCACAGGTCTCTCGACCACGATCGCAAACGGCGCCTGGCAGGAACGCGGCGAACTGGCCGAGATTTATTTGGATGCGTCGCATCATGCCTATGGCGCGATTGGAGAGGCTGTTGCGTCGCCATCGGATTTCCGCGCCTGCGTCCGGGATGCCGACGCTTTCGTGCATGTGCAGGATATAGCCGGTCAGGATCTGCTCGATTCCGATGCTTTCGCCGAGCACGAAGGCGGCTTTGCCGCCGCGGCCGAGATGCTGGGCGCAAAGCCAGCACTTTATCATGTCGATGCCACGACACATGCCGCGAAGGTTCGCACCACGAAAGAAGAGATTGCGCGGGTCCTGCGCGGCCGCGCGACGAACCCGCACTGGATCGCAGGACAAATGCGGCATGGCTATCGCGGCGCGGCCGAAATTGCCGAGACAATCTCCAATCTCTTCGCCTTCGCCGCGCTGAGCGACGCGGTCGAACCGCATCAATTCGAGCTGATGTTTGAGGCGACGCTCGGCAATGAACCTGTGCGGGATTTCATGATCGCCGCCAATCCAGCCGCGGCAGCCGCGTCGGCACGGCTCTTTGACGAAGCGATCCGCCGCGGCTTTTGGATCACGCGACGCAATTCCGTCGCGACGCAGATCGCCGAGACATTGGAGCGCGCGGCATGAACCTAGCGCCACGCCCACCGACGATCAAAGGCTGGTGTCCGACGGCGCTTCGTCCGATGGAGACGGGCGATGGGCTTCTCGTCCGGCTTCGTTTCACGGGCGGCGACGTCACGGCCGGACAATGCCGGGCAATCGGGCACGTCGCGCGCGCCTATGGAAACGGCCTCATCGATCTCAGCCAACGCGGCAATCTGCAATTGCGCGGCGTCAGCGCCGGAACGCTGCCCGCTTTAACCGCCACCCTCTACGACTTCGGCCTGCTCGATGCCGACATGCCGGGCGCGCCCGCCGTCATCGGACCACCGCTCGCAGGGCTCGACACCACGGCAAGCGTCGATGGCAAAGCCCTCGTCCGCGCGCTGGAAGCAAGGCTTGCCGCCGCATCGGATTTGAATGCCTTGCCCGACAAGTTTTGCTTTCTCGTCGATGAAGGTGGACGCCTCGGCCTCGATAATGTCGCGGCCGATATACGGCTCGCAGGCCACGATGGGCACGTCGTGCTTGCCCTTGCAAACGGCGCCGGCGCGTCCACGCCCGTCGCTTTGACGGATCGGCCTGGCGCCATCGATGCCGCGCTGGCCCTCGCCCTCGCCTTTCTCAAGCTGCGCGGCGCTGTCTCGGCCCGGCGCATGACGGATCTCGTGCAGGCGATCGGCGCTGCAGAGGTGGCACGGGCAGCAGGCTTTGCGCTCGACGCTCCGCTGCCGTCGCTCGCGCTTCGCGCCACCGAAGCACAAGATATCATTGGCCCGCGGGAAGGTTTCATCGGCGTCGCTGCGCCCTTCGGGCGTCTGCATGCCGATCAGCTCGATCTGCTCGCGTCCCTCGCGCCAAATGGCCTTCGCTTGACACCCTGGCGCTGCATCTTATTGCCGGGCACAAAGCCCGAAGCCCTTGAACTCTCCGAGCGCGCGGGCTTGATCGTCTCGCCCGAGGACGCGCGTTTGGCCATAGTTGCATGCCCTGGACACCCTAGCTGCGCGGCGGCACAGATCGACACGCGCCGCGCGGCCGAGGCTCTTGCACCACTGGCCCGCGCCTTTTCACCAAAGGGCATAGCGATGCACATTTCTGGATGTTCCAAAGGCTGTGCGTCCGCCTTGCCGGCGCAGATCGCGCTCGCGGGACGCGACGGCGCTTACGATCTCATCTTCAACGGCCGCGCCGATGCAGAGCCCACCCTGCGCGGCCTCGATCTCGCGCGAATGCTCGCAGCGCTTCGCGAGGCCCAAGCCGGAAAGGCCAACCCATGACGGCAACGGCTACCACCTATATTCGCGACGGTGCCGAGATCTACCGGCGGTCTTTCGCGATCATCCGCGCCGAGGCCGATCTCGCCCGCTTTTCGCCGGAAGAAGAAAAGATCGCGGTGCGCATCATCCATGCCTGCGGCCTTGTCGAAGCCGCGGCGGATATTTGTTTCGCGCCGGGCGCGGTCGCCGCCGCGAAAGCGGCACTCCAGTCCGGCGCGCCCATCCTTTGCGATTCCTCCATGGTCGCCAACGGCATCACCCGCGCGCGCCTGCCTGCCAAGAATGACGTGATCTGCACGCTGCATGATCCGTCTGTGCCGGCGCTTGCGGACAGGATCGGCAATACGCGCACGGCCGCTGCCATGGAACTCTGGCGCGATCAAATCGGCGGCGCCGTGATTGTCATCGGCAATGCGCCGACAGCCGCCTTCCGGCTGCTCGAATTATTGGACGAGGGCGTGGCTAAACCCGCCGCTGTCATCGGCATGCCGGTCGGTTTCGTCGGTGCGGCGGAATCGAAAGAAGCCTTGATGGCGGATGGCCGCGTGCCTTTTCTCGTCATACGCGGGCGGCGCGGCGGCAGCGCCATGGCGGCAGCGACCGTCAACGCGCTTGCAAGCGAGAAGGAATGAATATGCGCGACCCCGCCATTCCGTTGATCGCTCCGCACAAGGACAGCACCATCACGCTCGGCACATTGCACGGCATCGGGCTTGGTCCCGGCGATCCGGAGCTTGTGACGGTCAAAGCCGTGCGGCTCATTCAAGCCTCGCCCGTGCTTGCCTATTTCGCCAAGAAAGGCTGTGTCGGAACCGCCCGCACGATCGCCGACTCGTGGATCATCCCCGGCACCGAGGAACTGCCGCTTTATTATCCGATCACCACCGAAATTTCCTTCAAGGAGAAGGCCTATGCCGAGAAGCTTGGTGCCTTCTACCAAGAGGCATCGGCGGAGATCGCTGCCAAACTCGCAGAAGGACGCGATGTCGCGCTGATCTGCGAAGGCGATCCGATGTTCTACGGCTCCTTCATGCATATATTCATGCGGCTAAAGGAGAACTTCCGCATCTCCGTCACGGCGGGCGTCACCGGCATGTCGGGCTGCTCCGCCTCCGCCGCGCAGCCCATCACCTGGGGCGACGACGTGCTCACCATATTGCCGGGCACATTGCCATTGGAAGATCTGACGCGCCGGCTCGCTGAGACGGATGCGGCCGTCATCATGAAGCTCGGCGCCAATTTCAAGAAAGTGCGCAGCGCGCTCGAAACCGCGGGTCTCGCCGCCCGCGCGCTTTATGTCGAACATGGCACGACCCCGAGCGAACGCATTCTGCCTCTGTCGGAAAAGCCCGATGATACGGCTCCCTATTTTTCGCTGATCCTCGTGCCCGGCCAAGGACGAAGACCATGAACGGCGGCGCGGCAGGCGAGCTTCTCGTCGTCGGACTTGGCCCCGGCCCCGATCAATGGCGGACGCCCGAAGTTGAAGATGCACTCAGCCGCGCCACCGATCTCATCGGCTATAAGACCTATCTCGATCGCTGTCCGCAGCGCGATGGCCAGATCCGCCATGCGAGTGATAATCGCGTCGAACTCGATCGCGCCCGCGAGGCTATTGCATTGACCCGCCAAGGCCACACTGTCGCTGTCGTCTCCGGCGGCGATCCAGGCGTCTTCGCCATGGCGGCGGCGGTGTTCGAGGCGCTTGACGCAGATGCCACGGCACGCGACATCATCGTCACCGTCATGCCGGGTGTCTCGGCGATGCAGGCCGCCTCGGCACGGCTCGGCGCACCGCTCGGCCATGATTTTTGCGTGATCTCACTGTCCGACAATCTGAAACCCTGGTCCTTGATCGAGCGGCGGCTCAAGGCGGCGGCGGAAGGCGATTTCGTCATCGCACTTTATAACCCAGCCTCAAAAGCGCGGCCGACGCAGATCATTCAGGCCTTCGATCTTCTGCGCACGCATAAATCGGGCGAGACGCCCGTCGCCTTCGCGCGCGCCATCGGCCGCCCCGGCGAAGCCATGCTGATCACGACGCTTGCCGAGGCCGACCCGTCGGTCGCCGATATGGCGACATTGGTGATTATCGGCTCGTCGCAGACGCGGCTCGTGCCAAGGCCCGGTGCCGCACCTTGGATCTATACGCCGCGATCGACCCCGGATCGCGCGGGATGAGCCTCGATGAAGCGGATTACCTCTTGCGGATCATGCAGCGTCAGCCCGTCTTGGCGTGGCGGCGGACGGATCATCACGACCGGAAGTCCCAGCGCCCTCGCCGCCGCGATCTTGCCATAGGTGGCCGCGCCGCCGGAATTTTTCGTGACCAGGATCTCGATCTTTTCTTCGCTCATCAGCATGCGCTCAGCGCTTTCGCTGAAAGGCCCGCGATCGAGAATGATGCGTGCGCGCGGCAGACCCAAAGCCTCGGGCGGATCGATGGTGCGGATCAGATAATCATGCTGAGGGGCCGCCTCGAAGGCCGCGAGCCCAAGTCTGCCACTCGTCAGGAACACCCGGCGCGGCTCATCGCCCAAGGCCAGCGCCGCGGCGGAAAGATCATCGGCCTCGATCCAATGATCGCCCTCGACCGGCGTCCAAGGCGCGCGCGTCAGCGTGATCAGCGAGATTTCGGCGAGCTTCGCGGCGGCGATCGCATTGGCGGAAATCCGCTCGGCGAAGGGGTGACTCGCGTCGATCAGCACATTGATTTTTTGCTGCGTGAGATAAGCTGCCAATCCTTCCGCGCCGCCAAAGCCGCCGATGCGTACCGGAACCGATTGCGGCGCCGGGTTAGCCGTCCGCCCCGCGAGAGAGAGCGTAGCCGACGTATTGCTGGGAGCGATCAGCTCGCAGAGCTTCGTCGCCTCCGTCGTCCCACCAAGAATGAGCACCCGCATGATCTTGTCTTTCCGGCACGGTCTTTGTCGGCCTTGAACGACGACTATAAAGGGCTTTGCACTTTATCCAAAGAACAGAACGCGCGGGCTCGCCGGTTATGACGGCCGCAATGACTTCGCCTTGGCTCAGCATCGTCGGGATCGGCGACGACGGCATGGATGGCCTGTCGGCCCCCGCACAGAAGGCGATCGCTGAAGCCACGTTTCTGGTGGGCGGTGCGCGGCATCTTGCGTTGGTAGGGCAAACGGCATGCGAAAGCCTGGCATGGCCCTCCCCATTGCAGGACGCCTTTCCGGCGATCCTGGCACGACGGGGCAAGCCCGTGGTCGTGCTGGCGACGGGCGATCCGTTTTTTCATGGCGTCGGCTCGTTGATCGCAGAGCAGATCGATCCGGCGGAGATAGCCGTCTTTCCGGCACCCTCCGCCTATGCGCTCGCCGCGGCAAAGCTCGGCTGGGCCGGGCAGGAGTGCCGGCGCATTTCGCTGCATGGCCGCGCACTTGAGCGGATCATTCCGCTTCTTCATCCCGGAGCCAAAATCCTGGCTCTCTCTTGGGATGGGACCACGCCGCGAAAGCTGGCGCAGCTTTTGGCCGAAAGAGGCTTTGGACCTTCCAAACTCACCGTGCTCGAAGCTTTGGGCGGCCCGCGCGAAAAAATCCGCTCATGCCAAGCCGATCAATTCGCCCTTGAGACTATCGATGCCTTGAATACGATCGCGCTCGAAGTGGTGGCCGGCGTAGGCGCGCGCGTGATCCCCTTCACGCCCGGTCTGCCGGACGATTGGTTCGAACATGACGGGCAAATCACCAAGCGCGAGATCAGAGCGGTCACGCTTTCGGCGCTGCGGCCCTTGCAGGGACAATTGCTCTGGGATGTCGGCGCGGGCTCCGGCTCCATCGGGATCGAATGGATGCTCGCCGATCCGAGCTGCCGGACAATCGCGATCGAAGCGCATGCCAACCGCGCGGCGCGGATGCATCGCAATGCCTTGGCGCTCGGCGTGCCCGATCTCAAGATTATCGAAGGCCAGGCGCCCGCCGCCTTCGCCGGCCTGCCGCCACCCGATGCCGCCTTCATCGGCGGCGGCGCTACCGATCCGGGCGTGCTCGAGGCCGTGATCACGGCGCTGAAGCCGCTCGGTCGGCTCGTCGTCAATGCCGTAACTTTGGAAACCCAGGCGCTGCTCATCGCGCAACACGCGCGGCTTGGCGGCGAACTGGTTCAGCTTTCGATTGCCCGCGCGGATCAGGTCGGGACGTTTCACGCCTTGAGGCCGGCGATCGCGGTCCTTCAATGGAGCATCTGTTTCGATCGAGAAATCCAATGACAGAGAGCACAAGAACCGAACTTCTTTCGATTATGCATCGTTTCGTGGAAAAAGAGATTGACGTAGCTACCTTCGTTTCGACCTACCAATTTGCATGGAAAAAGTGGCGAGACACCAACGAACTTTACAAACCCGATAAACTTCACTCTAGCGCATATAATCGTGCGTTTACGGCCGCCGACTGTTATCAGCCTGAGACAGATTACAAAACGGATTGGGCTATCGGTGAAAATCAACTTCGATCCGAGATTTCCGAAATAATCACTGAGGTTCAAACCATCAATGCGCTTCCTCTCGCCATCGGCATTGGCTGCAAAACGGGCGTCTCGGCCGGTGCGATCATTTCGTTGATCGAAAAGGCCTGCGGCCAGATCGACGGCAAACCCGCCGCGCTCTATACAGCGGAAGAAAAATGCGCCGAGCCAGCGCTTGGCGAAGCCGCGCGCCGCCTGGGTCTTCCGCTGGTCCCTATCGCACGCGCGGCGCTCAAAGAGGCCGCACCGCGCGCCGTGACGAAGTCGTCGCGCGTGCTGGCCCTTTTCGGCGTACCCTCCGTCGCGGAAACCGCGGCGCTTGCCGGTGCTGGACCCGGCTCGCAGCTTGTGCTTCCTCGCGTCAGCGCAGACGGCGTCACTTGCGCTATCGCCGCTTCGAAAGAAACACCATGACCATTCATTTCATCGGCGCCGGTCCGGGCGCTGCCGATCTCATCACCGTGCGCGGCCGCGATCTCATCGCAAGCTGTCCGGTCTGTCTCTATGCGGGCTCTTTGGTGCCCCAGGAGCTCCTTACCTATTGCCCGAAAGGCGCGCATATCATCAATACGGCGCCGCGTTCGCTCGACGAGATCGAGGCGGAGATGATCCGCGCCCATGCGCTCGGCCTCGATGTCGCGCGGCTTCAATCGGGCGATCTCTCGGTCTTCAGTGCGCTCGCCGAACAATTGCGACGGCTCAACGCGCGCGGCATTCCCTATACGATCACGCCGGGCGTTCCGGCTTTCGCGGCAGCCGCCGCGGCGCTCGGCCAGGAACTCACCTTGCCGGAGGTCGCGCAGACCGTCGTCCTCACGCGCACGTCTGGACGCGCCTCGGCCATGCCGCCGGCTGAAAAGCTCAGCGCCTATGCCGCGACAGGCGCTGTGCTCGTGATCCATCTGTCGATCCATGTAATCGACAAGATCATCGCGGAAGTGACGCCCTTTTACGGCGCGGATTGCCCGGCCGCGGTCGTCTTTCGCGCCTCATGGACCGACGAACAGATCTTCAAAGGCACGCTTGCAACGATCGAAGCGCAGGTCAAAGCGGCGGGCCTCGAGCGCAGCGCGATCATCTTCATCGGCCGCTCGATCGGCGCTGGCGATTTTCGCGAAAGCGCGCTTTATTCCGCCGATTACGACCGCCGCTTCCGGCCGAAAGGCGAGGCATGAGGCGCGCCTTAGTCGACCTTGCGAAACGGCGTACGGCCAACGAGCGCGCCAGCACGATCGAAGACCACGATCTCAAGCTCGCTCTCGCTTGCCAAAGTCTGCGCCGCAGTATGCCAAGCATGTTCCGCGACATGTTCCGCCAGAGGCAAGTTGCGCTTCTGCGCCTCGTCCAAAACCTCGTTCGCCGTATTGGCGCCGCGCACCCATTGCACGAAACGATCGTCGCCTCCGGCTTCGCGCGCGCGCTCCGCGAGCCAGGCGAGATCGACGGGCCCCGCGCGCGAATGCAGATCCAGCATGCCTTGGCCGAGCTTTACCAATTTCGCAAAGCCGCCTGCGACCGTGACTTTCTCTACGGGATGCTGCCGCAGATATTTCAGCATGCCGCCGGCGAAATCGCCCATCTCGATCAAGGCCTGCTCGCTCAGCCCATGCAATTGCCGCACGGCGGATTCGGAGGTCGAACCCGTCGAGCCCGCGACATGCGCAAGCCCGGCCGCGCGGGCGATATCGATGCCGCGGTGAATCGAATGGATCCAGGCCGAGCAGGAAAAAGGAATGACAATTCCGGTCGTGCCAAGGATAGACAATCCGCCGATGATGCCGAGCCGCGCATTGAGGGTTTGCTTTGCAATCTCTTCGCCGCCGGGAATCGAGATCGTCACCGTGACATCGCGCGGACCGCCGGTCGCGTTCGCTGCTTCCGTCAAAGCAAGTCTCATCATTTCGCGCGGCACGGGATTGATGGCGGGCTCGCCGACGGCCAGGACCAACCCCGGCCGCGTGACCGTGCCGACGCCAGGGCCCGCGCGAAACAGAATGCCCGCGCCCGGCGGCGCGGCGGTGATCGTCGCAACGACGAGCACGCCATGCGTGACATCCGGATCGTCTCCGGCATCCTTGACGACTCCCGCCCGCGCTCCGTCCGGCAACGCCTCGTTCAACGCCAAAGCGAAGGCAGGACATTGACCGCCCGGCAATGTGATGATGACCGGATCGGGGAAGCTGCCGGTCACCAAGCCGTAATAGGCGGCTTTGGCGGCCGCCGTCGCGCAAGCGCCCGTCGTCCAGCCGCGCCGCAAAGTCGGACCGGAGTCTTCGGAGAATTCCTCAATGGGCGGTTCGTCCATGCCGCCTTAGATAAAGCATGACGCCGCGCAGTGCATCTCCGGCACCCGGCCTTCTGATCGGCGCGCCACGCTCCGGCTCCGGCAAGACGACGATCACGCTCGGCCTGCAGCGCGCGCTCGTCAGGCGCGGGCTTGCCGTGCGCGGGCTGAAATGCGGCCCGGATTATATCGATCCCGCCTTTCACGCGGCGGCGACCGGCAAGCCCAGCGCCAATCTCGATAGTTTCGCCATGCCGGACCTTTTGCTTGCGAGCCTCGTCGATGAAGCTTCGCAAGGAAGCGATCTCATCCTGGCCGAGGGCTCGATGGGGCTTTTCGACGGAGTTCGACGACCTTTTCATTTGGAGCGGGATGCGGGCGGAAAACCGGGAGCCACTTTTCCTCATCCCGCTCCGCCCGGCCACACGGGCGCGAGCGCCGACATCGCGGCTTTTTGCGGCTGGCCGGTGGTGCTCGTCATCGACGTGTCGGGCCAAGCGCAATCGGCAGCAGCCGTCGCGCTCGGCTGCAGGAGCTTCGATCCGCGCATCCAAATCGCCGGCGTGATCCTCAATAAAGTGGCAAGCGAGCGGCATCGGCGTCTCGTCGCAGACGGCATGGCTGCGATCGGCCTGCCGGTCTTCGGCGCTCTGCCGCGCGAGGCGAGCCTCATTCTGCCGGAGCGGCATCTGGGTCTCGTCCAGGCCGGCGAGACGGCCGACCTTCATGCGCGCCTTGATGCTTTGGCGCAAGCGATCGAAGCCTCGGTCGATCTCGACGCGCTTGTGGCAGCAGCAGCGTCGACGCGGCCCGCATCCTCAAGCTCCACGCATCATGCCTTGCCGCCGCCGGGCCAAAGAATCGCGATTGCGCGCGACGCGGCTTTTTCCTTCGTCTATGCGCATGTGGAATCGGGGTGGGCCGCGCAGGGGGCCACGCTTTCTTTCTTCTCACCGCTCGCCGACGAGCCGCCGCCGCGAGATTGTGACGTTTGCTGGCTGCCGGGCGGCTATCCGGAGCTTCATGCGGGAAAACTCGCGGCCGCGGAGCGTTTCCGCGCAGGCATACACAGCTTCGCGGAGACGCGGCCGGTGCATGGCGAATGCGGCGGCTATATGGTGCTGGGCGATGCGCTTGAAGACGCCGATGGCACGGCCCATCGCATGCTTGGCCTTTTGCCTGTGACGACGAGCTTCGCCAAACGCAAATTGAATCTCGGCTATCGCGTCGCGCGCCTCAATGCCGATGGCATTCTAGGGCCGCGCCGGACGGTGCTCATCGGCCATGAATTCCATTACGCAAGCACGACGAGCGCTGCCCCATCCGAGACGCAGGCCTTTGCGCGAAACGCGGATGCCGAGGGAAATGATCTTGGATTTTCCGGTCATCGCGCCGGCCATGTAAGCGGCACATTCTTTCACGCCATCGCGCGCTCTCTTTAAGTGAAAAACTCTCACGCGCTCTGCCCGGAGAAGCGCTTGATCAGCCAAGCCGCCGCCGGCCCTGGCGGCGTATCGGTGCGGTGGATGGCCTGGAACACATAAGCGCCTCCGCGCCATTCCGGAATGTCGAGCCGTGTCAGACGTCCCGCCGCGAGATCCTCGCGCACCATCGGTTCCGGCATATTGCCCCAGCCGATCCCGGCGAGCAGCAGAGCATGTTTGGTCGAAAGATCGGCCATGCGCCAGGAGCGCGTCGCAATGACGCCGAAATCACGGCCCTCCGTGAGGGAGGAGCGGTCGCTGAGCACGAGCTGCACATGCTCGCGCGCGGCGCCCGGCACATTGATACGGTTTTGCGCCAGAGGATGGCTCGGCGCAGCGACGGGCACGAGTTCCACGCCGCCGATCTGGCTCGTTTCGATCTCCGCTATCCGCACATCGAGCGGCCCGCTGATGCCAATCGTGGCGACGCCATCGCGCACGAGCTGCGTTACCGCGCCCAAAGCTTCGACATGAAGGCGCAAGCTAACGGTCGGGAATTCCGCCTCGAAGGCGCGCATCGCATCGACGAGTCGCTCGGTCGGCAGCATGATATCGACAGCGAGCGCGACTTCGGCCTCCAACCCGCTGAGCAGGCCTCTCACTTTCGCGAGCAGATGATCGATGCCGGAATTCACCGCGCAGGCTTCCGACAAAACCGCGTTGCCGGCCTCGGTCAGCACTGGCTTTCGCGTCGATTCGCGGTCGAACAAAGCGACGCCGAGCTGCGATTCGAGATTGGCGATCGCATAAGAAATGGCGGAGGTCGCGCGGCCGAGTTTGCGGCCCGCCGCCGCGAAACTGCCGGTTTCGACCACGGTCAGAAAGGTCTTGAGCTGATCGAGGCTCGGCGTCCCGGGTCCTTGCATGTCGAATTTCCTGAACGATATCGTCAAGACTTTACGGGTTTTTTGGCCAAATGCGAAGCGCTAGAACTCGGCGCCAGCGTCAGGGGCGTCTCATGACGATTCAGTCGAACAGTCTCATCGAAAGCGTGATCCTGCCGAATAGCCGCGACATCGGCGGTTTTACGGTGCGCCGCGCGCTGCCTTCGGCGCAGCGCCGGACCGTCGGGCCTTTCATTTTCTTCGATGCCTTCGGACCCGCGGTCTTTCGCGCCGGAGACGGCATCGACGTCAGGCCGCATCCGCATATCGGCCTTGCGACGCTGACTTATCTGATCGAGGGCGAAATCGTCCACCGCGACAGTACGGGCGTGGTCCAGGCGATCGCGCCCGGCGACGTCAATTGGATGACCGCCGGTCGCGGCATCGTCCATTCGGAGCGCACGAGCGCCGATCGCCGCACGCGCGGCGGTTTGCTCTTCGGCCAGCAGATCTGGATCGCGCTGCCGCGCACGCATGAAGAGATCGATCCAGGCTTCTCGCATCACGCAGGCGCGACTTTGCCGCTGATCGCCGGCGATGGGGTGGAAGCCCGCCTCATCGCGGGCAGCGGTTTCGGCAAAACAGCGCCGGTGCCGGTCTATTCCGATATGATCTATGCCGATCTTGTCCTTCGGTCCGGCGCGCGTTTTCAAATCGCCGCCGATCACGACGAGCGCGCGATCTATGTCGTCTCCGGCGCGGTCGGTGTCCAAGGCGAGGAAGGTCAGTTCCTCCAAGATCAGCTTGTCCTGTTCAAGCCCGGCGCCGAAATCGTGCTGCTGGCCTTAGCGGAGACGCGCGTGATGCTGCTCGGCGGCGCGCCTCTGCCCGAAGAGCGGCACATCTTCTGGAATTTCGTCTCAAGCTCGCGCGAGCGCATCGAGCAGGCCAAAGCCGACTGGCGCGACGGCCACTTCGCCGGAGTCCCAGGCGAAACCGAATTCATCCCGCTCCCCGTGGAGACGTGAATCAGCAAGGAAAGACATCATGGCAAAAGTTCTGGTTCTTTATTATTCGACCTATGGCCATACCGAAATCATGGCCGGCGCCATCGCCGAAGGCGCGCGCTCCGCGGGCGCGACCGTCGATATCAAACGCGTTCCGGAAACGGCGCCCTTGGAGGTCGCCAAGGCGGCGCATTTCAAGCTCGACCAGGCAGCGCCCGTCGCCGTGATCGAGGACCTCGCCAATTATGATGCAATCATCATCGGCACCGGCACGCGGTTTGGCCGCATCTCGTCGCAAATGGCGAGCTTTCTCGATCAGGCGGGAGGATTGTGGATGCGCGGCGCGCTCAATGGCAAAGTCGGCGGCGCTTTTGCTTCGACGGCGACCCAGCATGGCGGCCAGGAGATGACGCTCTTTTCGATCATCACCAATCTTCTGCATTTCGGCATGATCATCGTCGGCCTGCCCTATAGTTTTCAAGCGCAGATGCGGCTCGACGAAGTGACCGGCGGCAGCCCTTACGGCGCGACCACCATTGCCGGCGGCGACGGCTCCCGCATGCCGAGCGCGAACGAGCTCGATGGCGCGCGGCATCAAGGTGCGCTCATCGCGGAAACGGCGAAGAAGCTTTTCGGCTGAGCGGGAGACAGCATGCGCCGCGAGCGGCGCACGATTTCGATCACGAAAATTTTTCCACTCTCCAGGTATTTTGTTTAGCCGCGCCGCTCTATCTCTGCCATTGAGGTTCGACCTTCACATGGCGGAGAGAGTCATGCGCGCCGTCGGCTATCAAAATTCTCTTCCGATCGAAGATCCAAACGCGCTCGTCGACATCGATCTGCCGAAGCCCGAGGCGAAGGGCCGCGACCTCCTTGTCGAAGTCAGAGCCGTTTCCGCTCCTTGCAATGACAGCCGGATAATCGGGCCCAGATCCTTTGGGAAAGCCTATTTCGCTTTCGCATCTGCTTTCTGGCTGTCGAAATCAAGCCGCGCGGCTTCGAAAGCACCGACGTGATCGGCGATCCAGCGCCCAAGCGGCATGATCTGCACAAGAAGCTCACGGCCTAAGCGCGTCAGCGCATAATCGACACGCGGGGGCACCTGCGGATAAAGCGTGCGGGAGATAAGGCCGTCGCGCTCGAGATGACGCAATGTCTGCGTCAACACTTTTTGGCTGACGCCCTCGACGCGCTCGAGCACGCGGGAAAACCGCAGAGGTGCATCGGCGCTGGCGAGCACATAAAGCACCCAAAGCGGCCATTTCCCGGCGATCCGCTCCATGAGCTCGCGTCCCAGGTCTTCCTGCGCCTCCGTCAGACCCTCGCACAGGTCTTCGCAAAGGTCTCCGATCTCTTTGGGCTCGGCCATCGTTTTGGTTTCCATAAGGTGCGTATAGATCTTTTTGGTGCCTTCTTTCAATCCAGCCTGCGACTACGTACCTGAGCTTCAGCATTGGCCACCTTCAGTGCCAAGCGAGACGGGAGCGGAGCATGACCGGATGGACAACCAAGGATATTCCTTACCAAGCGGGTCGGCTCGCGCTCGTGACCGGCACCGGCGGGCTCGGCTATGAAACCGCACTGGCGCTCGCCACAGCAGGGGCCGACGTCGTGCTCGCCGGCCGCAATGAGACCAAAGGCGCGGAGTCGGTCGGCAAGATCAAGGCCGCGCATCCAAATGCGAAGATCACGTTCGAAAAGCTCGATCTCGCAAATCTTGCTGACATCGCAACCTTCAGCGCCCGCTTCGCGGCGGCGCATCCTTCGCTCGACCTTCTCATCAACAATGCCGGCGTGATGACGCCGCCGAAACGGCAAGAGACCAGCGATGGATTCGAGCTGCAATTCGGCACCAATCATCTCGGTCATTTCGCCCTGACCGCGCATCTTTTGCCTTTGCTGCGGCGCGGTTCGAGACCGCGCGTCGTCAATGTGAGCAGCCTTGCGCACCGGCGCGCGAAAATGAATTTCGACGATCTGCAATCGGCAAAGAGTTATTCGCCATCGTTCGCCTATGGCCAATCGAAGCTCGCCAATCTGCTGTTCACCTTCGAGCTGCAACGCCGCAGCGACGCCGCCGGCTGGGGCTTGATGAGCAATGCCGCCCATCCCGGCATTGCGCGGACGGAGCTCATCGCCAATGGGCCAGGCGCGGAGAGCTTCATGGCGCGCGTCTTCAACCTCTTGGTCAAGCCCTGGGCCAGCCAGTCGGCAGCCGATGGCGCCTTGCCGACTTTGTTCGCGGCCACGTCGCCGCACGCGGTCGGCGGCGGCTATTACGGCCCGGACAGACTCTTCGAATTGAAAGGCGCACCAAAACCGGCACGGATTGCAAATGCCGCGAAGGATTTTGCCGCCGCCGCGAGACTATGGAAGGTCTCGGAAGATCTGACCGGTGTGACATTTTCCGCATAGGCCCAATGCGATTATGCGACAGAGTCGCAGGCACGGGCCGCGCCTCTGGCCTTTCTCGAAAACCCGCATTAGGATCGCGCCATCACGGCAGCCAGCGGGGGCATGGGTTGCGGCGGCGTTTCGAACTTGGCCTGATCTTCAGCTTGATCACGCTACTGGTGCAGCTCATCGCACCGGTGAGCGCGACTTATGCTATGGCCAATGCCGGTCCGCTCGATGCGATGCCTATTTGCATGCATCAAGGCCAGGATACCGGCACGCCCGCGCCAGCCGGTCACGATAAATCCTGCCCATGCTGCACTTTATTATGCTCTGTCTCACACGCGGCCTTCCCGGCCCCGTCCGATATCCCGAGCACCATCGCAGCACCGCTGCGGCAACCGCAAAAGCTCATCTTTAAAGCCGCGCATGTCGTTCCGGCTCCGCACCGGATCGTTCCGCTCGCGCAACCCCGCGCGCCGCCCCTAAGCGTCTAAGAGAGACTCGTTTCGCTTAATCGCGAAACGTCTCGCCATTGTTCGCACGCCGATCTTGGGTGCCGCATCCGCGGCGCTCCATCGCGCCTGTCCATCTCTTAGCATTCATTGGGGCAACCATGTCTCTTTCGCATCTTATCGGCCGGCCGGGCGCATGCGCTACCGCGGCTCTCTTGATCGGCGCCTGCGCGGCGCACGCACATACAATCGTCGGCAATCGCGTGTTTCCGGCGACGCTCGCAATCGACGATCCAGGCGTCAACGACGAATTGGCGCTTCCGACTTTCGCTCATATGGCGACGGGTAATCCCGACGGCTCGCTCGGCTCTATTTCCACCAGCCTGGGCTGGGAATACGCCAAGACGATCACAGCGGATTTGGGATTTTTGGTCGGCTCCAACGGTATCACTTGGCAGAAAAACCCAAGCGCCGTCGGCTGGTCGAATATCGAAACCCAGTTGAAATATGTCTTCTACCAAAACCCCGAACACGAATTCATCGTCGCCGGGGCCGTGAACGTTGAATGGGGAAATACCGGCAGTTCCTCGGCCTCGTCCCTGCCATCAGATCCATTCTCGACGGTCACATTGAAAGCCTTTGCAGGCAAAGGTTTCGGCGATCTTCAGGCAGACTGGCTGCGCCCCATCGCGATCACCGGCGAAGTCGATTACAGTATGCCGACCACCGCCATAAGCCTGCTGGATGGATCGCAAAACCAATATTCCCTCACCTACGGCGCGACATTCCAATATAGCCTGCTCTATATGAACTCTTACGTTCAAGAAGTTCCGGACATCTTCAAAAGACTGATCCCCGCCTTTGAAGTCAGTTTCAACACGCCAACGTCGAACATCAATCCCGTGGTGCCGGGAGCGTTTGCACCATATAGGACGACCGGCGTGGTCGGCCCGTCGATTTATTACATCGGCTCCTATTTCGAAATTGGCGCGATGGCGCAGTTTCCGATCAATGGAGCCAGCGGCAAGCATGTGGGTGCCGTGGCTGTCATCGATTTCTTCCTGGACGACATCTTGCCCGACTCGCTCGGCAAACCTTTGTTCGGCCCATCCCAAGCACGCGGAAACCGCTATTAAGGAATCGCTCCCATGAAACACTTTCTAACGCTCGCCGCCGCTTTTCTCACCTGTGCTTTCACAGCGACCGCGGCCTTCGCGCATGCGTTCCTGGACAGAGCCGTTCCAGGCGTCGGCGCAACCGTCAACGGCTCGCCCAGCGAATTGCAGCTGACGTTCACGCAAAATATCGTTCCTGCTTTTTCGGGCGTCACGCTTGCCGCGGCGGGAGGCGCGGCCGTGCCCGTCGGAAAGCCGGCGCTCGATCCGTCAAATCAGAGCACGCTGCATGTGCCGCTCGGCCATGCACTGAAGCCCGGAACCTATGTCGTGAGCTGGCACGTGGTTTCGGTCGATACGCACCCGACCTCCGGCACTTATAAATTCACCGTCGCACCCTGACCCATGATGGATTAGGCCCAGGCGGCGAAGGGCGCGGCAATGGATGCCATCCCGATAATCTACGTCCTCTTCATCGCGCGCTGGATTCATTTCGCGGCGCTCTTCGTGTTGTTCGGGTCTTCGTTCTTTTGGTTCTACATGGGTCGCGAGCAATCCTCGGCGGGTTATGGCGGCCTGCCTCGAACGCGTCGCGCGACAATCATCTTGATGCGCGTCGCGGCTCCCATCGCGGCGATCTCCGGCATCCTATGGCTCGCCGGAATTCTCGCCAATATGACCGGCGGCTTCGATAATGTCGCCGATCCCGCGACTTTGCGGCTTTTCTTTTTTCAAACGGCCTTCGGTCCGGTGGCGATCTCTCGGCTCGCCCTGCTGGCTACGGCCATAGCGGTCATCCTTTTGCCGATGAAGGATCGCACCCGGCTTTCAACGCTCGCCGCCGTTGGCGCCCTGCTCCTCATCAACCAGGCCTGGCTCGGTCATGCGGCGGAAGGCGGCGCGGGCCTTTATGGAGCCTTGATGATTGCCGCCTATGGCGTCCATCTGCTCGCGGCCGGCGCCTGGGTTGGCGGTCTTCCGCCGCTCCTCTTCGCACTTGTCGAGGAGCGAAATTTCAATCCGAATGAAGCACGGCTTTGGACGCTCGACACCTTGTCGCGCTATTCCGTGATGGGGATGGTTGCCGTAACCTTGATCATCATCAGCGGCATTGCGAATGCAGGCTTTCGGGTCGCAGGCTCTTTCGGCAGGCTTTTCGACACATTCTATGGCGAGGTGCTCTTCGCCAAGATCGGCGTGGTGATGGCGATGCTGGCTCTCGCTTATGTCAATCGCTTCGTCTTGATGCCGGAGTTGCGGACCGCTTCTTTCAATGGGCTGACGCAGGCGAGAACGCTGCGTAGGAGCGCAACCTTCGAACTCGTCCTGGGCATCCTTGTTCTCGCTGTCGCCGCGGTGCTTGGCATCGCGCCGCCACCGCAATGAACCGGGAAGCATTCCGCGGTCCAATTGGGAAATTGCCCGCGTGCTTTTTCTTTCAAGCCGAAACGGCGAGATACTGCGTCAATCTGCACTTCGATGGAATTGTAAGATATCCGCCGTGCCACTGGCATTTTTCACAGTGTCATTCTACGGTTGCGGCATTGACACAGCAGCCAGCGGGGGCTCGGGTTGCGGCGGCGTATTGAGTTTGGCCTGATCTTTAGCCTGATCGCGCTATTGGTGCAGATCATTGCACCGACCGGCGCGACTTATGCCGTGGCCAATGCCAACCCGTTCGATGCTATGCCGATTTGCGCTCATCAAGGCGAAGACGGCAGCACGCCCGCGCCGACCGGGCATGACAAATCCTGTCCATGCTGCACATTGTTGTGCTCCGTCTCGCACGCGGCTTTTCCCGCGCCCGCCGATATCCCGGCAGCCATCGCGGCGCCACAGCGGCTACCGCAAAAGCTTGTCTTCAAAGTCGCGAGCTTCATTCCGGCCGCGCGCGCCTTCCTGCCTGTCGCGCAGCCGCGCGCACCACCCGCTTTCTCCTGATCGACGCCACAGCAGCCTGACGGCTGCGTCCGCTTCATCGCTGCTCGGTCTCACCGCCGAGATCAGGGGATTCACCTCCATGTTTTTTCGAGCTGCATGCCTTTCCGGCGCAAGTCCGTTTGCGCTTACTCTGGTGCTCGCCTTATCGCCATCCATCGCAAAGGCCGCATCCCCAACACAATTGCCGACGGTCGACGTAAATGGCGCTGGCGCGCCGGCGCCATCCGCGCCCGAACCTCTTGCCATTGGCGCCGATAATCCGCCGCCCATCGTGCAGAAATATCAATTGCCGCAACAGGTCGAGACGATTACCTCGCAGGAAATCGAACAGACGATCAATCTCAAGGATCCCGAAGATGCGATCAAATATCTGCCGAGCCTTTTTGTCCGCAAGCGCAACGACGGCGACAATCAGGCCGTGCTCGCGACGCGGACATGGGGTGTAAATTCAAGCGCCCGCACTTTGATCTATGCCGACGACATTCTGCTCTCGGCTCTGATCAATAATAACAACACCAATGGTTCGCCGCATTGGAATCTCGTCGCGCCGGAGTCGATCGCCCGGATCGATTTTCTCGAAGGGCCCTATGCCGCCGCTTATCCAGGCAATTCGATCGGCGGCGTGCTGCTCATCACCACGAAGATGCCGGACCAGCTTCTGATGACGGCGAAACAGACGGAATCGATCCAACCTTTCAACCAATACGGCACCAATCATACATTCGTGACGCATCAGACGAGCGCGGCCCTCGGCGACCGGCATGAGAACTTCTCATGGCTGCTCAACTTCAATTACCTCGACTCTTATGCGCAACCGCTCACCTATACGACGAGCGCCACCATTCCCGCCGGAACGGCCGGCACCTTCCTGGCTCTGAACAAACAGGGACTCGCCGCCAATGTACTCGGCACAGGCGCGCTGACGCATTCGCAGCAGATCGTCACTAATCTGAAGCTCGCCTATGATTTCACACCCTGGCTGCAAGGCCGCTACACGCTTGGCTTTTGGTCGAACGATCAAAATTCCAATCCGGTGAGCTATCTCACCTCGACAGCGACCGGTGGTCCGACCTTTGGCGGCGTCGCGGGTTTCGCAGGCAACAACTATCAATGGACCGAGAAGCACCTTGCTAATGCGCTGTCGCTCGCGAGCGATACGCACGGTGCTTTCGACTTCGATGTTGCCATTTCCACCTATAATTATCTGACTGACATTCAACGCTACCCCTTCACGGTAACGCCGACGGGCATAGGCTTTTCCGAGATCGGCAAGGTCCAACGCATGGATGGCACGAATTGGCAGAACGCCGATTTGAAAGGCGTCTACCGGCCTTTCGGCATCAATGGACCGAACGAATTGAGCTTCGGTCTGCACGGCGACCGTTACGTACTCAACAATCCGACCTATCAAACACCAGCCTGGAATTTTGGATCGGATGTCGGCAATGGCCAGTTCTATTCGAACGGACAGGGCAAGACGGAGACAGGTGCGCTTTGGGCGCAGGACATGTGGAAAATCCTGCCCAATCTGAAACTGACCGTCGGCACGCGCTTAGAGACGTGGAATGCCTTTGACGGCCTCAACGTGAGCACCACCACAAGTTCGGCCGGCGCGATCACCGGCACGAAATCCGTGTTCCAGCCGCGCGAACATTCGGCCAATGCCTCACCCAAAGCCTCGCTTACCTGGTCCGTGACGCCCGAATGGGATGTCATCGGCTCTTTCGGGGAAGCCTATCGCTATCCGACGGTCGGCGAACTCTATCAGACCGTCACCTCGGGCTCGGCCATTGTGATTCCCAATCCCAACCTCACGCCTGAGCAGGACCTGTCAACCGAGGTCAACGTCGAACGCAAATGGGCGGACGGCAAGGTGCGCCTGTCCATATTCCAGGAGACCGTTCACAACGCGCTTATCTCGCAGACGAATTTCGTCAATGCCGGATCGACCCAAGTGGCGGTGACATCGGTCGGAAATATCGATGCGATCCGCAATCAGGGCGTCGAGCTCGCCGCGCAAAAAAACAACGTGCTGTTCAAAGGCGTCGAACTTTTCGGCAACATCACCTATGTCGATGCGCGCATTCTATCCGATCCGACTTGGGCGGGTTCCAATCCTTTGACCGGGAAGCCGGATACGGTCGTCGGCAAGCGCGTGCCCTATGTGCCGGACTGGCGTTCGACCATAGGCGTCACCTACAGGCCCGATACGCATTGGGCCTTTACGGTCGCCGCCCGCTATAGCGGCAAGCAATATTCGACCTTGGACAACACCGACATCATTCCGCATGTCTATGGCGCTTTCGACCGTTTCATCGTGGTCGATACGCGCATTCATTACGATGCGACTGAAAATGTCGCTTTCGACTTCGGCATAGACAATCTCAACAACGAGAAATATTTCCTGTTCCATCCCTTTCCGGGACGGACATTCGTCGCCGATGCGAGGATTAAATTCTGACGTCCGTGCGGCAGTTCAGCCGTGGCGGCACGCATCGATTTAGGGTCATGACTTAGATGACTATGCAACTCAAACCCTCATCCTGAGGAGCGTTCCGTCAGGAACGCGTCTCGAAGGAGAGGGTTTGGAGGAGAGCAATGTAATGCCGATCCCTCGTCCTTCGAGACGCGCACCTATCGGCGCGCTCCTCAGGATGAGGGATCTTATAGGTCGCGGCCTAGGCCTGCGGCATCTCCGGACCCTTGCCCGCGCCCGTCGCCTTGATGGCGGCGGCGATCCCGGCCATGTCGTCCTTGGTCAGTTCGAGCCGGCCCGCGTCGATCCAGCCGTCGATCTGTGCCGCATTGCGGGCGCCGACGATGGCGCCGGTGACGCCCGGCCAGGCGAGCGTCCAGGCAAGCGCCACTGAAGCGACCGTCGTCTTGTGACGCTCCGCGATCGGCTTGAATGCATCGGCGAGCTTCAGATTGGCGATGAGCTTGTCGCCCTGATATTCGCCATTGCGCGAACGCCAATCGTCCTTCGGCAAAGCCTTGGCGCGCTCCACTGTGAACGCCCCCGTGAGGAGGCCGGCCTGCATCGGACTATAGACGATGACGCCGGTTTCATGCGCATGGCACCAGGGGATTTCGGCGCCCGCGACCTCGCGGCGAATGGCGGAGAAAGGCGGCTGCAGCGTCTCGACATGGCCGATGCGCTCGGCTGCTTCCAATTGCGCGACATTATGATTGGAGAGGCCGACGGCCCGCACCTTGCCCTCTTTCTTCATGTCGAGAAGCACCTGCCAATAGACATCAAGCGGCGTGCCGTCCTCGGCCGGCCAATGCATCTGATAAAGATCGATGCGCTCGACGCCGAGCCGCTTCAACGAGGCCTCGACTTCGCGCTTCAGGCTCGCCGGTGCGCCGACCTGTTTCGGAAAGGCTTTGCGGTCCTTCTCGTCCCAGACGAGGCCGCACTTTGTGAAGACATAGGGACGTTCGCTTTGCGGAATATCGGCCAAGGCCTGCCGGACGACCTCTTCCGAATGGCCAAGGCCATAGACCGCCGCCGTATCGATCCAATTCACGCCGCTCCTGATCGCGTGCTGGATGGCCGCGATCGAATCACGATCATCCTGCGTGCCCCAGCCAACGGCCCAGTCCGCGCCGCCGATCGCCCAGGCGCCAAAGCCGACGCGGGTGATGTTCATGTCGGTGCGGCCGAGACGGCGGGTCGGCAGAGCCGCGGCAGGCGCGGAGCGTTCAAGAGTGGTGGTGGTCATCTGCTATCTCCTCTTTTGGCGGAAAATGGAGCGATGACCGCCTTGTTTCAAATGTAATACTGCGACGAAACCGGTCTCATCGATCAATTAAAATTGCGCTCTGGAGCGGCTCTGCCGCAGGCTGCAAAGCCGCATGCGCGGCAGCTATTCCGGCGCTGACATCGGCATAAAAAGATACATCGGGCCGGCGCACGCCATGCGTCCGCAAGATGCGCCGGACATGTCCGTGTGCGCCGGTCACATAGATGGCGACGCCCTGGCGGCGGGACTTGCGGACGAATCCCTCGATCGCCGCCGCCGCCGTCGAATCGAGCATCGGCACCGCCGAGACATCGATGACATAGGCCTTTGGAAATTCGGCGATCGAATCGAGCGCGGCTGCGACCGTCGCCGCCGCCCCGAAAAAGAAAGCGCCGGAGATTCGATAGACGATGACATCCCGGTCCGTCGCGACGGAGGCATCATAAGGTGTCCCCGCATCGTCTTCGTCTTCCGCGCCCGGATGACCGCTCTCGATCTCGACGGCCTGCGCCATGCGATGCAGGAACAAAAGAGCCGCCAAGGAGAAGCCGACCACGATGCCGGTCGCCAGATCGCGAAAGATCGTGAGCAGAAAGGTCGCGACCAAGACAAGCGCATCGCCGCGCGAGGCCAGCAGCAATCGCGCGAAGGCATGGCGCTCGGCCATGTTCCAGGCGACCACGCCGAGGAGGCCTGCCAGTGCGGCCAGGGGAATATAGGCTGCAAGCGGGGCGGCAACCGCCATGAAGAGAAGAACGAAGAGCGCGTGCAGTATGCCGGCCATCGGGCTGCGCGCACCCGAGCGAACATTGGTCGCGGTGCGCGCGATTGTGCCCGTCACGCAAATGCCGCCGAAAAGCGCGGACGCTATATTGGCAGTGCCTTGCGCCACAAGTTCGCAATTGGAGCGATGCCGCCGGCCCGTCATGCTATCGGCGACCACGGCCGACAACAGGCTTTCGATACTGCCCAGAAGCGCGAAAGAGATCGCCGCCGGCAGGACCGCCATCACTTTATCGAGCGAGATCACCGGCAGTTGCGGCATTGGCAGGCCGTGCGAAATGCCGCCGAAGCGCGTGCCGATCGTCTCGATCGGCAGGCCGAAGGCCCATGTCGCCAAAGATGCCATGGCGACGGCGATCAAGAGGCTCGGCCAATGCGGCCTGTAATGCTTCAAACCGACAATCGTCACGATGCTTAAAAGCGCGATCGCCAGCGCGGGCGCGCTGAAGGTCGGCAAAGCCTCGCCAATCGCTTTGAGCTTGGGCAGAAGTTCGCCCGGCTCGCTGCCGGCGAGATGCAGCCCGAGCAGATCCTTGATCTGACTCGCAAAGATGATGACCGCGATGCCCGCCGTGAATCCGACCGTCACCGGATAGGGAATATATTTGATGAAGGTGCCGAGCCGCAGAAAGCCGATGCAGAGAAGCATGAGCCCGGACAGCATGGTCGCGAGGATGAGCCCTTCGACGCCATGGGCCGCGACCGTTGCCGCGACCAGCACGATGAAGGCGCCGGCCGGGCCGCCGATCTGAAACCGGCTGCCGCTGAGCAAGGACACGAAGAAGCCGCCGACGATTGCCGTATAAAGCCCGCGATCGGGCGTCACGCCCGAAGCAATGGCGATCGCCATCGACAGCGGGATCGCGACGATGGCGACGGTGAGACCCGCGATCACGTCGGCGCGAAAATCGGCAAGCCCATAGCGCTCGCTGAGAACGGTGACGAGTTTCGGCGTGAACAGATCCCAAAATGTCGGCTGCAGTGCGCGTGCGTTCATGACGATCCTTCAATCCGCCTTGCCCGCGCGGCGCCTTGGGCCCGGCGCTGCTTCGGCGCAATCATGGGACGGCCGGTCTCGCCCGCGACCGTCTCGCTGTCTTTGCTGCGCACGCCCGTGCCGGGCTCCTTGAAACGCACGCCTCGGCCACTGCCGCCGCTCGCCATGTTGTCGCCGATCAATTCGATGCCCGCCTGGTCGAAAGCCGCGACCACACGCATCAACGTATCGACGACACCGCGGACGACTCCATCGCTTGCTTCCATGCGTTGGATCGTCGGCTGCGAGATGCCGGAGAGGATCGCGAGCTCACGCTGGTCGATTCCCAAAAGCGCTCTAGCAGCACGCATTTGCGCGGCAGTGATCATGTATCATCCTATCCTGGATATGAGTGATGATATGATATATATCAAAATACACATAAATAATGGGTATTTCACTCCGCCAAATGGCAGAGCGAATGTGCGACAATAGAGCGCATGAATGGAATGAGGGCTTTTAAACCCAGCCCGAGAGCTCGCGTTTCACGAGATCGAAGATGACGCTCATGCCTTCCTCGCTCTCGTTCAGGCACGGGATGCGCGCGAATTTCTGCCCGCCGGCCGAGAGGAAATAATCGCGGTTCTCGATACCGATTTCTTCGATCGTCTCCAAGCAATCGGCGACGAAGCCCGGCGTGATGATCGCGAGCTTTTTCACGCCTTGGCCCGGAAGCGCCTTCACGGTCTCGTCCGTATAGGGCTTCAGCCATTGCGCCGGTCCGAAGCGCGATTGGAAGGTCAAGCGGAATTGATCGTCGCTATACCCCATGGCGTCGCGCAGCAGCCTTCGCGTTTCCTCGCATTGCACGGCATATGGGTCGCCCTTGTCGACATAGGCCTGCGGCATGCCGTGGAAGGAGGCGAGGATCACCTCCGGAGTGAAATCGAGCTTGGCCAGTTCCTTGCGCAGGGAAGCTGCGAGCGCCTCTATATAGGCCGGCTGATCGAAATAGGGATGCGCTACCCGCAATGTCGGCTGCCAGCGCATTTTGGAAAGGACTTCGAAGGCCTTGTCGCAGACGGTCGCCGAAGTCGCAGCCGCATATTGCGGATAAAGCGGCACCAGGAGGATCCGGTCGCAGCCGTGCTTTTGCAGGGAATGGATCGCTTCCTCGATCGCGGGCTCGCCATAGCGCATCGCCCAGGCGACGCGGACCTTTTCTTCGGGAAAGCCAAGGCTGCCGATTTCGATGGCTGTTTCGAGCGTTTCCGCCTGCGCGCGCGTCATCGTTTTCAGCGGCGCTTCATCGCGCGCTTTGTTCCAGATTGCCGCGTAATCGGTGCCCTTGCGGGCGGGCCGGGTCGAAAGAATGATGAGATTGAGGATCGGCCACCAGATGAGACGCGGCGTCTCGATCACGCGGCGGTCCGACAGGAATTCCTTCAGATAACGCCGCATCGACCAGTAATCCGTGCCGGACGGCGAGCCGAGATTGACCAAAAGCACGCCGATCCGGCCGCCATAGGCGGTCGTCGCAGAGATTGGAGATAAAGCATTCATCGCTTCATGCACTCGGGCTTTTGGCATCATAATATGATCAACTATCTATGTGAAAGAACGCGCTGCAAAAGTCAGCTAACATGATCTTGATGGACCCTGCATGCCGTATCTGACCCGCCGCGCGACGCTGGCCTCCTTGGCCGCCGGCACCAGCCTCATTCCTTTACGCGCTGTGGCCGAGCCTGTCGCGCATCTGACCTTTGTCCTCGTCAACGACGTCTACGAGATGGACGAGAACGCCCAAAAGCGCGGCGGCCTTGCAAGGCTTGCGACGGTGGTGAAGACGGAACGCGCGCGCGCCTTGCGCGAGGGCCGGACGTTAAATTTCGTTCATGCCGGCGACACGCTCTCGCCAAGCCTGATGTCAAGCTTCGATCAAGGCCGGCACATGATCGCGCTCTTCAACGATCTCGGCCTCGATATTTTCGTGCCCGGCAATCATGAATTCGATTTCGGCCCCGAAGTCTATTCACAGCGGATTGATGAGGCGCATTTCGCGATCCTCGCCGCCAATCTGCGCGATGCCTCCGGCCAAGCGCTGCCGCATCACCAGGATATGCTGAGCCGCGACGTCAGTGGCGTGAAACTGGCTTTCATCGGCGCCGCTTATGACGCAACGCCCATGGCATCGCGCAGCGGAGACTTGAGCTTTGCGTCGACGCTCGCGACGATCAAGGACAAAGCCAAAGCGGCACGGGCCAATGGCGCCGATTTCGTGGTTGCGATCGTCCATGCCGACAAGGCGACAGGCAGCGCCTTGATGGCGGCGCACCAAGTGGATCTCATCCTCTCCGGCCATAACCACGATCTCCATCTCGATTTCGACGGCCGCACGGCTTTGGCGGAATCGCATCAAGACGCCAATTACGTGGTCGTCATCGATATCGACCTTGCCAAATCGAAGACCGAACCCTCGGGTCTCGTCTGGTGGCCGGATTTCAAGGTTGTCGATACGGCAAGCGTCGCGCCGGACGAGGAGATCCTCGACAAGACCCGCGCCTATCAAGGCGCGCTCTCGAAAGAACTCGATATGGAGGTCGCGACGCTCGCGGCTCCGCTCGACAGCCATACGGAGCTCGTGCGCACGCAGGAATGCGCCATCGGCAATCTCGTCGCCGATGCGCTTCGGGCCTCCGTGGGCGCCGACATCGCGATCACCAATGGCGGGGGTATCAGAGGCAACAGGATCTATGAAACGGGCTCGGATTGGACACGCCGCAACGTGCTCGTGGAATTGCCTTTCGGCAATAAGGTCGTCTCGGCCAATATGAGTGGCCAGGCGATCCTGACGGCGCTCGAAAACGGCTTTTCGCGTCTGCCGCAGGCCAGCGGCCGATTTCCGCAAATCTCAGGGCTTAAAGTGACGATCGCGCCTGCTGCCGCGCCCGGATCGCGCGTGCAATCGGCGCTCGTCAACGGCGAAGCGCTCGACCCTGCCCGCACCTATAAGCTTGCCAGCAATGATTTCATGGCGCGCGGCGGCGACGGCTATACGATGTTTGCGGGCGACGGCATCACGGTCGACACGGGCGATATTCTATTGGCCCGCGCGGTGATGGACTACGCGCAAAAGCTTCAGACGATCGACGCGAAGGTCGAGGGGCGGATCGTTGAGGTGTGATGCCGCCTTTAAACGCTGTCATGGCCGGGCTCGTCCCGGCCATCCACGTTCTAAGGTGATGTGAAAGGCATGGATGGCCGGGACAAGCCCGGCCATGACGCTTCCACGAAGGAAGCTGACGATCACGCAATTATCATGATGAGGTCCTTGGCCTCCACCGGCTGACCCGGGAAAATCAGGATCTCCGACACTTTCCCGTCGCGCGGCGCGCGCAAGGCGGTCTCCATTTTCATGGCTTCGAGCGAAAGAAGCACGTCGCCTGCCTTCACCATCTGGCCAAGTTGCACGGAGAGCACCGCGACGACACCCGGCATGGGCGCAGCCACATGACCGTCGTTGCCGTCCTCGGCCTTGCGGCGCGCCGGCAGCATGGCGACCGCTGCGCGGTTCGGAATTTTCACGATGCGCGGCTGCCCGTTGAGTTCGAAGAAGACGCGCACTTGGCCCTCTTCTTCCGTCTCGCCGATGGCCTGCAAGCGGATGATGAGAGTCTTGCCCTTTTCGATCGTGACGGCGATCTCCTCGCCGATCTGCATGCCGTAAAAATAGACTGGCGTCGGCAGGCAGGAGACCGGCCCATATTTGCGCGCGACGCCCGCGAAATCGGCGAAGATTTTCGGATACATCAAATAAGACGCGAGCGCGCGATCGTCGAGCGGCTCGCCAAGGCGCTTCTCGCCCTCTTCACGCACAGCTTTGAAATCGGCCGGCGGCAGAAGCGTGCCTGCACGCACCGTGATCGGCTTGTCGCCGTTCAAGGCCTTCTTCTGCAAGGCCGGCGGCCAGCCGCCTGGAGGCTGGCCGAGATCGCCATGCAGCATTTCGACGACGGAGCCCGGAAAAGCGATCTCGCGATCGGGATCGAGCACATCTTCCGGCGTCAGCCCTTGCGATACCATGACCAGCGCCATGTCGCCGACCACTTTGGAGGATGGCGTCACTTTGACGATATCGCCGAACATGTCATTCGCCGCGCGATAGGCTTTGGCGACTTCATGCCAGCGCGATTCAAGGCCGAGCGAGCGTGCCTGCTCCTTCAGATTGGTGAATTGGCCGCCCGGCATTTCGTGCATATAGACTTCCGACGCGCCCGCCTTCAGGTCGCTTTCGAATGCCGCATATTGCGTGCGCACAGCTTCCCAATAGAAACTCAAACGGCGAATCGCCTCCGGATCGAGTTCCGTATTGCCTTCGACATGGCGCAGTGCCTCGACGATCGATCCAAGGCAAGGCTGCGAAGTCGCGCCCGACATCGCATCCATGGCCGCATCAACCGCATCGACGCCGGCTTGCACCGCGACGAGCACGCTCGCGCCCGAAATGCCGGACGTGTCATGCGTATGCAGATGGATCGGCAGCCCGACCTCCTGCTTCAAGGCTTTGATGAGCACGGCGGCGGAAGCGGGCTTCAACAACCCCGCCATATCCTTCAAGCCGATGATGTGGCAGCCCGCCTGCTCAAGCTCCCTGGCAAGGCTCGTATAATATTTGAGAGAATATTTGGCGCGATCGGGATCGAGAATATCGCCTGTATAGCAGATCGCGCCTTCGGCGAGCTTGCCCGCTTCGCAGACGGCATCGATCGAGACCCGCATATTCTCGATCCAATTCAGGCAATCAAAAATGCGGAAGAGATCGACGCCGGCCTCGGCCGATTGGTTGATGAAGAAGCGGATTACATTATCCGGGTAATTCGTGTAGCCGACGCCATTGGCGCCGCGCACCAGCATCTGCAACAGAATGTTCGGCACGCGCTCGCGCAGGATCGCGAGGCGCTCCCAAGGATCCTCGTTCAAAAAGCGCATGGCGACATCGAAGGTCGCGCCGCCCCAGCATTCGAGCGAGAAGAGCTGCGGCAGCCCGCGCGCATAGGCTTCGGCAGATTCTACGATGTCGAAGGTCCGCATGCGCGTCGCAAGCAGAGATTGATGCGCGTCGCGCAAGGTCGTGTCGGTGACGAGCACACGCTTTTGCTCGAGCATCCATTGCGCGAAGCCCTTGGCTCCAAGCCGGTCGAAGATCTGCTTCGTGCCTTCGACGCCCAGCTTCGGCGCAAATCGCGGCACTTCGGGCTTGCGCGCCTCGGCCGGCGGCTTGGCCCGGCCCTTGACCTCCGGGTGTCCGTTCACGGTCACATCGGCGATATAGGTCAGGAGCTTCGTCGCGCGGTCGGCGCGCTTCATGAACTGGAAGAGATCCGGCGTCTCGTCGATGAAACGCGTCGTATATTCATTTGCCGCGAATTTCGGATGCCGCAGCACGGCTTCGAGAAAGGCGAGATTGGTCGCGATGCCGCGGATGCGATATTCGCGCAAGGCCCGGGTCATTCGCGCGATCGTCTCTTCCGGTGTCGGCGCCCAAGCCGTCACCTTTTCGAGCATCGGATCGTAGAAGCGTGTGACCACCGCGCCCGAATAGGCTGTGCCGCCATCGACACGGATACCGAAGCCAAAGGCGCCGCGATAGGCGGTGATGCGGCCATAATCCGGAATGAAATTATTCTCCGGATTTTCCGTCGTGATCCGGCATTGCAACGCATGGCCGGACAGCTTGATCTCATCTTGCGGCGGGATGCCCGTCTCTTCGACTTTGCCAAGGTGCCCACCCGCCGCGATCTTGATCTGCGCCTTGACGATATCGAGCCCGGTGACGACTTCCGTCACGGTATGTTCGACCTGGATGCGCGGATTGACCTCAATGAAATAAAACGCGCCCGTATCGGCATCCATCAAGAATTCGACCGTGCCCGCGCCCACATAATCCGTCGCCCGGCCGATCTTCAGTGCCGCATCGGCAAAGGCCTGGCGCTGCTCCGGCGTCAGATAGGGTGCCGGGGCGCGTTCGATGACTTTCTGATGCCGGCGTTGAATCGAACAATCGCGCTCGAAGAGATGCAGCAACGTGCCATGCGTGTCGCCTAGAATCTGCACCTCGATATGGCGCGCGTGCTTCACGAGCTTTTCGAGATAGACTTCATCCTTGCCAAAGGCGGATTTGGCTTCGCGCTTGCCCGCGGCGACGGCATCCAAAAGACCGTCTTCGCTTTCGACCGGCCGCATGCCGCGGCCGCCGCCGCCCCATGAGGCTTTGAGCATGACCGGATAGCCGATCTCCGCGGCGCGTTTCTTGATGTCGTCTGGCGCATCGGACAAAGGCTCGGTCGCCGGCATGACCGGAACGCCGACTGAGATCGCGAGATTGCGCGCTGATACCTTATTACCGAGCGTGCGCATGGTCTGCGGCGACGGGCCGATGAACTTTATGCCCGCAGCGGCGCAGGCATCGGCGAATTCCGGGCTTTCGGATAAAAAGCCATAGCCCGGATGGATCGCATCGACCTCCGCTTCTTTCGCGACGCGGATCACTTCGGCAATCGACAGATAGGCTTCGAGCGGTCCGAGATTCTTATCGGCGCCGACGCCCTTGCCGACCTGATAGGCCTCATCGGCTTTGAAGCGATGCAGCGACAGTTTGTCTTCTTCGGCATAGATCGCGACGGTGCCAATGCCGAGTTCGGTCGCGGCCCGGAACACGCGAATGGCTATTTCGGACCGATTGGCGACGAGCAGCTTCTTGAAAGGTGGCGGCATTGACGTTCCGGGCTTCAATGGCAGGGTCCGGGCTCAGGCCTCAAGCAGAGCGAGCACGGCGGCGATTTCAGGCGTGATAGAGACAAGATATGACCGGCTGATCTCTAAGGTCATACAAAACCCGTGCCCGGCTCGCAAAGGTGCCGGCGGGTCGCACCCCTGGTATTCCAGAGGAATGATGCGCAGAGGCTATTTCTGCGCGGTGACGACAATAGGGCCTGTTGACTCGGAAAGCGACATCGAGAGCGTGCCGTCCGCATAGAGGCATGGATAGGTTTTGCCGAACACATCCTTGCAGGATACATGTTTGAAGGCTCCGATCCCCCGCGCGTAGGATTTCTTTCCTTTCGCGTCATAGGTCCAAATGACGATGGCTGCGCCTTCCGGCTTCTCGAAGGAAATCGTCGGGGCCGAGATCGTAGGATCGAAAGCAATCGTAAAGGCGCTTGCGCGCGCCATCGCATTCATGATCGCGGCAAAGGCCACACCTGCCGGCTTGATTTCATAAGGCGCATTGGAAGCGCCGTTCCGAAACAGCCCGAATGTATTATCCAAACTGCCGTCAGTGCCATCATCGATCAGATCGTAATAGGTCAATGAAGGATATCGGCCGATGATGGCTGCGAGCATGCCTCTTACCGTGTAGACGCCTTGCTTCGTTAAATCCCCGCCAAGCGCCGGCAAAGGAAATCCATATTCCGTGAGTGCCACAGGCTTGCGCTGGCCGCTCGAGGCCGCAGCCTGCGCGAAGGCCTTGGCATCGATCAGCATTTGCTCGGGCGGAAGCGTCGCCGCGGGATTTCTTTGATCGTAATTATAAGGATGAAACGCATAGGCATCGACGGCTGGAAACTTCAGTCCGGCGCCGACCATCTGCCGGATCCAGGCCGTGGACTCGGGGCCCGGATTGAAGCCGAGACCGCCGGCGTAGACCGTGACGCGAGGCTGCGCAGCCTTGACCGCGGCAGAGACGGGCGCGAGCATCAGAGCATAGGATGCGCCTGACCATTGCACCGTCGTCCAATTGCTCTCGTTCGGTTCGTTGAACAACTCTTCGATCATGTTCGGGCAGATCGAAATATAATGATTGGCCATCGCCACGGCGAAATTCGCGAAAGCCGCGATATTGATGCCGCCCTCGACCGGCGCGAACACCCGTGCCGCATAGATCGGATTGTTATAGGTCGCGATCATGATCGGCCTGATCCCGGCTTTGCACAGCGGCGACCAGAATGCGTCAAAGCCCTCCCATCGATAGACTCCGGCCGAACCCACGCGTTCGATTGAGTCCCAATTATTGTCCGAACGCGCGCAATGGACGCCGAGTTTTTGCAGGAGCACGAGATCTTGCGTGGGCGTTGCCGTCGCCGGATGGATCGCAACGCACATCACCGTAAGCTGCGCGGCCGGATAGGTCCCTTCCGCGGTAGCCATCAGCGCAGCGATGTCATCGGCCAGAGCATAGCTTGAGCCTGGTCCCTGCGCCAAGCCGAGGAACAATGAAAAGATGAAAGTAATATAACGCGACATGGCGCGCTGCCTTACATCGCGGCTTAAGCTTCCTTGAACGGAACTTTGAAAAATTTGGCGCCCTCCCTGCGGATTTTGCTGATCTGCTTCTCAATGATGAGGACCTGTATTTCGAGTTCCTCATAGCTTTTCAGATTATGGGTCACCAAGGGCAGACCGGACATCGGAGACTCGCCGGCCGGATCGAGGATAATTCGAACGGAGGACCGTTCATTCTCTTCTGGTGGACAAAATTCCAACTCGATCTTCATTCTCGACCTCGATGCCAGCAGCCGCTTGCTAGCAGCGCATGAATTATGGGCGGACCATATTGCTCAGGTTAGCCAATATCGGCCGTGAGAACCACCGGAGTTTTTTTATGGTGCTCCCTCTAGGCAGCTTCATAAACGCGCGCCGATGGAACCATTAGGCTCCTGTCAAGATTAGCACTACGTAGAATTGCGTGATGAGAGTCCGAGCGTGAGTTCATGCGGTGAGATAAGGGGCGATGCCAACATTCGGATTGCCAGTATGGAATTGCTAAACGCGTGGTCTTTCTCGACGTCATAGCAACGATCAAGACGTCATAGCAATGCATCAAAGAGAGCGGGTAGCTTATTGCAGCGCCTGCGCATGAACGGACATCGAGCCAGAGACCAAGCTGATGTAAGCTCGGCCGGCAGCCATGAGAAATCGTGTTTGTGGATTCGCGTACGGCGCAACTAATTTTAATCGATACTCATACGTCGGCATACCTACGTATTTTACGCATGAGTTTTGTCGAGCCAAGTGTGCAGTTTTGAACAGCATCTTAACTTGCGTACGATCATACTTATCGTAGTCTCACGTAACCTGAGTCTTGTTGGTTTTGATGCAGACTTGAGGCGCGAGGTCGAGCCCATGGACATTCGCATCCCCCTACGCTTTCGCCGTCACAACGAAGCGGTGGTAATGTGGGATACTTCGATTGATTCAGCGGCGAAGCCAGATGCCAGCGTTCGAACATTTCGTTCAATGCCGTTTGAAGGGTTGATTGCGGACATATCCAACTTTCCCCGATTGCATCGCGGTGAGGCTCGATTTCCACAACGATTGCCCACTCCTCTCATACCACCACATGCGTTCAAGACATTGATCATAACTAAAACTTGGACCGGCTTTTCCAAATGATCTTCGACAGAAGACACGGAAAACAAGGATTGACGCGATGTCGCTGAATAATTCCCGCAATCAAATGTCTTCTCCGCTTCCGCTTAATTACGCAGCCCAGAACCTGTCGCGATTGCAAACCGATCTCGTTTCTACGGTGCGGATGTGGGCGGTCGACGAGGTCGGCGCCGCGATGGCGCATCAGCTCAACGAGCCGCTGACCGCCTTACTCTTCTACCTCCACGAAATACAGACGGAAGAGGACCAGTCAGGCGCGGAGGCAACTTGCAATGCGCGACGCGTCATGGTGGAGCGGGCGCTTCAGGAAACAAAACGCCTCTGCGAGATCATGGAGCGGATCGGCACCGGCTTTGAGCCGACGACGGATACCGATATTGCCCTCACGCGCAGCCGTGAATCGATCAATTGGTGGGCGCGCACCGGCCATGCCAACAAGCGTGACGACATCCCATCGCCAGCCGCGCCTCCGTCCGGCTATCAGCTTTTGACGCCACGCGAACGCGAAGTGCTGGCTTTGATTACCAGCGGCACGTCCAACAAGGAGGGTGGCCACCTGTTGGGGATCAGCACCCGCACATTCGAAGTCCATCGCGCCCATATCATGGCCAAGCTTGGCGCCAGAAACGCTGCCGATCTGGTCCGCGTCGCCCTGAGTGAAAGCTGATGAAGCCGCTTTTCGTTGCAAGCAAGGCGGCCTGGATGGCGGGCAAAGTTCGATGCTGAACATGGTTGCCGATACATCGACGCGCGGGTTAGCGGAAGATGAGTTTCGTCTGGCAGCCGAGGCCTGCTGGAAGGCGGCGCCGGATGCAATGGTGGCATTGAACGCCAACGGCGAAATCCTCCTCGTCAATGTTCAAGCGGAAAAGCGCTTCGGATATTGCCGCGATGAACTTCTAGGAAAACACATCGCCAAACTCATTCCGGAAGGCTTTTCGGAGATGCTCGGCGAAGACGCTTTGGCGGAACAAACCGGCATCGGAATCGAGCTCCAGGGACGGCGAAAGGACGGCAGCGAGTTTCCCGTCGAGATCATGCTGGGCCCCATCGAGGGGGCCGACGAAAGGCTGGTGACGGCCACGATCCGCGACATCAGCGCACGCAAACGCGCGGAGCGTTTGAAGGACGAGTTTGTCACGACCGTGAGTCACGAGCTGCGCACGCCGATGACGTCGATCTCCGGTGCGCTCAGTCTTCTCGCCGGACAATGGGGCAGCATTTTGCCCGAATCCGCCGCCCGCCTACTGGCGATCGCACATAAGAACAGCCAGAGGCTGGTTCGTCTCATCAACGATATTCTCGACATAGAAAAGCTAGAGGCCGGCCGCGTCGTCTTCAATCTGGACCGCGTCGACGCGGTCGCACTGCTCAAGCAGACGATGGAAGCAGATCGCGTCTATGCAGAAAACTTCGGTGTGCGCCTGCGTCTCGAAACCGTGGCCGCCGATGCTGGCGTGCGCGCGGACGCAGATCGACTCGCGCAGGTCTTCACCAACCTGCTCTGCAACGCGATCAAATTCTCTCCGCCGGACGAGGAGGTGCTGGTCACCGTCGTCCAAAAGGGCAGCATGGTCCGCATATCGGTGCACGATCATGGCTGCGGTATTCCCGCCGATTTCAAGCCCCATATTTTCGAGAAATTCGCTCAAGCCGACGGTACCAGTTCGAAAGAGAAGAGCGGTACCGGCCTCGGCCTCAGCATCGTGAAGCAAATCGTCGAACGGCTGGGCGGGGAAGTCGGCTTTGAGGATGCACCCGGCGGCGGCACGATTTTTTACGTTGCAATGCCGGCCTGGGAAGGGACGGGCGAGTCGGAAATCGACGGCAAAGCCGCAGCTGATGCCAAACGCATCCTGCTTTGCGAAGACGACTATGAGACGGCGGCCGCCATTCGGACGCGATTGGGGCAGGCCGAGTTCGCTGTCGATGTCGCTCATACGGTCGCGGCCGCGCGCAGTTACGCCGAAGCCACTCTTTACGCCGCTATCTTGGTCGACTTGCAGTTTCCCGACGGTGACGGCATCACCCTTATTCAAAATCTGCGGACATTGCCGCAATATCGCAACACGCCGATCGCGGTGATTTCCTCCGACCCCATCCGCGGGCGCGATGATGTGAGATCTTCCAAGCTCAACATATTGAGCTGGTTCGGCAAGCCACCTGACTTCCGGCACCTCGTCATGGTCCTTAAGGCATCGATTGCTTCGGATACGCACAGGCGTCCCTGCATTCTCCATGTCGACGACGATCGCAACCTGCTTCCTCTCGTGGCTCGCGCGTTCAGCACCGTGGCGGACGTGATTTCAGCCGATACCCTCAAAAGTGCGCGCCGCGCGATCATAGCCAATCATATCGACATGGTCTTGCTCGACATCTCACTCGGCTCCAATTCCGGTTTGGAATTATTGCCGGATCTTCGCAACAAAAACGGCGATCTGATTCCTGTGATCGTCTTATCGGCGCATGATACCGGCCTGCAGCGCAATGGACAGATCGAGGTCGTGCTGACGAAGTCTCAAGCATCGCTCAAGACTCTCGTGGAAATAGTCTGCAATCGATTGATGCCTGCCCTGGCAAGCGCATCGAAGGAGGTCGCGTGACGGCACTTCGCGTTCTGCATGTCGAAGACGAGCCGGACATTCGCGAGGTCGCTGAAGTCTCGCTTGGACTTGACCCCGATCTCGTGTCGCGAAGCTGCGGCTCGGGCCAAGAGGCGCTCGCAATCGTCGAAGATTGGTTGCCCGACATTATTCTGCTCGACGTCATGATGCCAGTGATGGACGGGCCTGCCACGCTCGCGCGCCTGCGTGCCAATGTATCAACGGCCGACATTCCGGTCGTCTTCATGACCGCGCGGGCTCAGAGCCGGGAACTCGATCTTTTCCGTTCGCTCGGCGCCGTAGGCATCATTTCGAAGCCGTTCGATCCGATGACTCTTGCGGCCTCGGTGCGCAATTACGCGCATCCGCCGGATGAGCTGACAACATTGCGGAATGGGTTTCTTGAACGACTCTCCAATAATGCTACGGCCTTGACACGCTACCGTTCTCTGCTCGAAGGCGGGATGGCACGGCGCGACACGTTGAGCAGAGTTAGGGACATGGCTCACAGCTTGGCTGGCGCCGGCGGCATTTATGGCTTTGCTGAAATCAGCGCGGCCGCAAGTGCCCTCGAGGAGGCCGCCATCGCCGCGCTCGATGCACCAACCGGCGTTGACATCGTCGCACGCAGGCTCGACCATCTGCTTGCGGGCTTTCCGGCCACGACCGGCATCCAGCGCAATATCCCGCCTTTAGCGCTCAACGCGTAGCAATTAGGTCCAGGGTGCCAACGCCCCGCTTTCAGTCTTTAGGCCGAATTTCCATCAGCACGGCCATCTGCAATGCGCCGAGACCTTCTTTGAGCTCGGCCAGCTCATCGTCCCGCAAGCCGCGGCGATCGCGAAATGGGCCTGATAAAAGAGCATCGAGAGTCCGCGCCACGCGGCCGGTTGCCTCGAAGCCGATTGTCGAACCGACACCCGCCATGTCGTGGAACCGGCGATAGGTCGAAGCGACGGCCGCAACGGCATCGTCTCCGTCACCCGTCAGGTGCGCGAAAGCCGCATCCACTGTCTGGATCGTATCGGCGAGTTTTGAAATAAAGCGCACGCGGACTTTCGCGATGCGCTCCTTGAATTGTGCCTCGGCTAAGCTTTTGTCCGTGCTCATGGGTTCAAATTTGCATCCCCTGGGTTAAAGGATGCTAAATCTGAGCAGTATATAGCTATATAAACGCCGCTCTGAGCATGTATACTATTATTGGTTCTAAATAATTATGCATAATGTGTAAGTTCTAACGGAAGAGTTATGTATTTATACCTATAAATACATAAGATGAAGCTCGGGCACCAGGGGCATCCGGCAGGTCTTTCGCCGCTGGATGCTGGCCGACCGGCTTCTACATGCCTCCCACTCCGCGCGCCCGAGCCGAATGGCGGCGAGGCTCAGCCGACGCGATGAAGTGGGTCGGGAAGACAGGCATCGATTGCGGCTTTCAACTGCCCCGGCCCGAAAGGTTTGCGCAGAAGATAGGTCGCACCGAGCTTCATCGCCATGTCGAGGAAATCCGGCGAAGAACTCAGAGCATGATGGAACCTGTAGCCTGACATGGCGACGATTGGGAGCGCAGGCGCGCGCTCGCGAAAGTTTTTGATGATCTCGAGGCCGTCCATATCCGGCATGAAGATGTCGACCATCGCCATGTCGAACTTAGACGATTCAAAAACCGAAGCTCCGAGCGGACCGTTCTCGGCCAGAACCGCGATGCAGTCTTGCCGGCGCAACGAGAGTTCGATGGCGATGCGAACGGATATGTCGTCGTCAATAACAAGGACGCGCCGCATGGCGTGCTTCTCCAGCGTTGAATGTATACAGGAGGGAAATGCGCTCCTCCCCCAACGCTCAACAGGACTTACACGACAGACTGATTAATCGTGCCCTCACTCCGATTCGAAATTAGTCGAATCGCTAGCCTCAATTGTACTTAATTTAACTTAAGTTGTCTGTTCGAAAATGCTCATACTTTTGCCGGGTCTGCTGCGAAGCTTCAACGGCTTACGTCAATCATCATTCAGGATCACATTCAGCAATGAGCTGCGAACTTCGATGTGGCCATTGTAATCGATAAAGCCAAGCTGACGGAACTTGTTCATGAAAAAGCTGACGCGAGACCGCGTGGTCCCGATCATCTCGGCCAAAGTCTCCTGACTGATCGCCGGCAAGATCGGCTCAGGCTGCCCGTCCTTGCCGAAATTCGCGAGGGTCAAAAGAAGACGCGCCAGGCGTTTTTCACTCGAATTAAAAAGCAGATTTACAAGGTCGGCCTCCACCCGAATGTTGCGGGACAAAAGATGGGTGGTGAACAGATCGGAAAATTCCGCGCTGTCGTGCAGCATACGAATGACAGAGGCCTTTTCCAATCGTAGGATGGTGGAGTCGGTCATTGCAATAACTGATGCCATGCGTATGGCTTGGCCTCCCAGGCATCCCTCGCCGCAAAAATCCCCCGCTCCGAGAATGGCGATCACCGCCTCCTTCCCCTCTTCGGAGAGGACGGCGATTTTGACTTTGCCCTCTTGAATATAAAATATGGAGTCGGCTGGATCGCCTTGTGCAAAGACGACCTGATCCTTGCGAAACTTGATGTCGCGCATCACACCATTCACGCTTGCAACCAAGCTGTACAAGTCAACTGCAGGCTTTCGACCGACGGCCATGCTCGCGAACCTCCAAAATATTTCGTGCTCAAGCGCGGAAAGATTCAGTGACAGCCCGCCAAATGAATCGTTCTAATCAAATGCCATGCCGCGCAAAATCGTGAAAATGATTTATGAGATAAATTCTTCCGTAAAGATGGCCGCGAACTTGCAGCCATGTTACGCGAACCGCGTCTGCGACTGCATTGTTCGGCTGTTCGTCAGAATTATGCGCGCGCCTTGTAGCTGTCACGAACGTCAGGACGAACCATTCAAACGCGCATCAATTGCCTGGCGCATTCGTCTCGGCCAATTCACGTTTCCACGGCCATCACGCCCAAGGACGCATCCTCGACGTTCATTACCCACTAGGCGTTCATTCAACGATGAGCAATCGTTTCTCCCGTTTCGCACAGGGTGAGGATGATGAACTGGGCGCTCAAGAATGAGATGGCAACGCTCAATACTGGCCGCATCGATCTAAGTAACCTCTAGGCTAGATCGCGCCGACTTCGCGCGCGGCAGTATGCTTATGCTTTGATCCAAAAATAGGCGCATGCTTTGGTGTTCTTAATCCTTTGCGGCAGGACATCTTTGAACAGCATCCTATGGCTTTTGACTTTTTACGTACCGGTAAAACACACAACGAGTACGCTGCTGGTGATTGCGGACTATTTCGTCTCTTTGCAAACAAGGCCAAGCAAAAGCCATCGAAATGAGGGCTATCGAGGCTCCCGCCGCGCATTAAATTTTTGCAGTGACCGAAACTGCGTAGCTTGCCGCCGCTTCTGACACGGCGTGCAAACGAATTGTGAGCAAAGCGTTTCGATCGGCATTGAGGCCGACATGAATGTCAAAGGAACCCGGCTCAAGCACGGGCGCAAAAGTCTCATCGGGATAGCAAAAGCTCCCGCCCATGAGAGCGAACGTGACGGTTCCGGTTTGACCGGGTGCCAACTCAACTTTGGCCCAGGCTTTCAGTTCCAAAAGCGGACGCGCCACACGTGCCACAAGATCATGGATGAAAAGGAAGATCGTTTCCTCGGTCGAACACTGCCCTTCGTTGATCGCGTCGACTTCGACTTCGATCTTATCATGCACGCCGAATTCCTTCCTGTTCGCACGAAGATTTTCCAATCTGACCAGGCTGTAGGAAAGGCCGTGCCCAAATGGAAAGAGCGGCTCTGTCGAAAGGTCGAGATATTTGCTGGTGTAGGGATCAGCCGCATTGGCGGGCCGGCTCGGGGATCGTGCCGCATAGAATATCGGAATCTGTCCTGCCTCGCGCGGCCAAGCGACCGGCAGCCGCGCGGTCGGGTTGAAGCGTCCCGTCAACACGTCGGCGATTGCATGCCCGGCCGCATCACCGAGGAACCAAGTGGCAACCAGCGCCTGTGCCCGTTCGGCCAGCCAAGGCACTGTCAGCGGACGGCCCGATGAGAGAAGTGCGACGACAGGCGTTCCAATCGCAAAAACACCTTCCGCAAGTTCGCGCTGGCGGCCCGGCAAACCTGGCATGGCGCGGGACGCCGCTTCACCGCTCATATCGGCCGATTCGCCGAGACAGAGAATAATCAGTTCGGCACCGGCGGCGAGCCCACAAGCGGGCTCGATGCCGCTTTTGTCTTCACCATCGATTGCAACGCCCGCTGCGAAGGTGATTTCGCAGTTTGGCAAAGCGGCCTTCAAACCTTCGAGGATCGTCACGCCATCATTTGGATTGCCGGCAAGTGCCCATGGGCCCATCATCTCGGCGCGCGCATCGGCGAGCGGGCCGATAATGGCGATGCGGCGGAGATGAGCGGGAAGCGGCAGGATCCCGCGATTGGTGAGAAGCGTGATCGCGCGCCGCGCCGCGTCACGCGCGAGTTCGATCGGGACCGCCGCCGGAGATTCTGCCGTCTCAATGCGCCGGTAAGGATCCTCAAAGAGACCGAGTCTTTGTTTAAGGGTCAGGACACGGCGCACCGCGGAGTCAATGTCTTCCTGACCGACAAGCTGCCGCGCCAAGGCCTCGGGCAAATAGCGGCCATAGACGCCGCTTGCCATGTCCATATCGATGCCCGCCCTTAACGCGAGCGCGGCGGCTTCGACGGGATCGGAGGCGACGCCATGTTGCAGCAATTCGGCGATGGCATTGTAGTCGCTGACGATCACCCCATCGAATCCCCATTTATCCCTCAGCAAGCGGCGCAGAAGACCGATATGCGCGGTCATCGGAATACCGGCGACGCTGTTATAGGCCGGCATGATCGCGGCACAGCCGGCTGCGACGGCGGCATGGAACGGCGGCAGATAGACTTCATGCAAAGCGCGTTCGGAGAGATCGACCGCGGCGTAATCGAGTCCCCCCGTGACGGCGCCGGCGGCACAAAAATGCTTGGCAGTCGCGGCAATCGAATAGCGCGCCGCCGAATTCTCGCCTTGGAAGCCGCGGATCTTTGCCTCGGCAAATCTCGCCGCGACGAAAGGGTCCTCGCCTGGACCTTCGGCGATCCGTCCCCAACGCGGATCACGCGATACATCGAGCATGGGCGCGAAAGTCAGCGCGATCCCGTCGCTTGCTGCTTCCATCGCCGCGGCGCGCGCCGTGCGCTCCCATAAGAGAGGATCGAAGGCGCCTGCTTCGGCAAGCGGAATAGGGAAGATCGTCCGATGTCCGTGCAGCACGTCAAGGCAAAAGAGAAGCGGAATGCCGAGCCGCGTCTCTTCGACCGCCAATCTCTGAGCCGCCGCAGTCGTGTCCCGGCCCCAGAGGTTCAGAAGGCCGCCGACGCGCCCGGCACGAATGTCCGCACTCGCCTCGCCGCCGCCCGCGGGCCCGGTGACGGCTTGGCCAGCCGCCACCAGATTGAGCTGACCGATCTTTTCCTCCAACGTCATGGCGGCGAGAAGCGAATTAATCACGTCCATTGCTCGGCCATCTCCTCAAACGGCGGCCGGTGAGCATAGCCGATCTTTGCGCGGGTAGTGCTATGATGGATAGACCTACAAAGAGCGAGACGCGGGTGGAGCAGGTTCATATGGCAGACCAGATCTTTGTCGAGCCACGATCTGCAGATGACGAGTTCGCGCCGCAACTGAAAACGATTTGGGAGGCCTTTTATGCTTCGCGCCAGCGCGCAAGCTTGCTTTGGCTCGGCGCGGGTCTTGTGGCGGTGGTCGGAGCAACCGCCTTTGGACAAATCCGGCTCAATGCGTGGAATCAACCGTTTTACGACGCTCTTTTCCGCAAAGATCTCCCGGCCATGGGCTCCCAGCTTCTGGTTTTTGCCGGCATAGCCTGCTTCCTGCTTGTCTTGAATGTCGCCCAGACCTGGCTCAACCTGACGGCGAAAGTGAATTTGCGCGAAGGATTGACACGCGATCTGTTCGCGCAATGGCTCACGCCGGATCGCGCTTTTCTGCTCGCAGGTTCCGGCGAGATCGGGGTCAATCCGGACCAGCGCATCCACGAGGACGCCCGCCATCTCGCTGAACTTTCGATCGATCTCGGCGTCGGTCTCCTCCAGGCAACGCTTCTCTTGGCGAGTTTCATCACCGTCCTGTGGGCTTTGTCGGAGGGCGTGACGTTCGAGCTTCCTGGGAGAAGCCTTTCCATACCCGGTTATATGGTCTGGGCGGCGCTTTTCTACGCCGGGACGGCGTCCTGGGCGAGCTGGCGGGTCGGCCGCCCCCTCATCCTCATCAACGCCGAACGCTATGCCCGTGAGGCCGATCTGCGTTTCGCTCTCATGCATGTGAACGAACACACCGACGGGATCGCGGTCTATCGCGGCGAGGCGGGAGAACAAGGTCGCCTCGGCAAGGAGTTCGATCGTCTTCTCCTCATACTCCGCCGCCTCGTCCGCGCTACGACGAATTTGACCTGGCTCACGGCAGGCTATGGATGGTTCACCATCGCGGCGCCGATCGTGGTCGCTTCGCCCGCCTATTTCGCGGGACATCTGACCGTCGGCGGATTGCTCATGGCCGTCGGCGCTTTCAACCAAGTGCAGCAATCGCTGCGTTGGTTCGTCGATAATTTCGGTGCGATCGCGGATTGGCGTGCGACGCTGTTTCGTGTCGGCGATTTTCGCCGGGCGCTGATCGAAATGGATGAGATCGGCAAAGAAGCGAGCCGCGTCGAAGTTGTAACCACGGCCGACGACAAGCTCCGTTTGGATAATCTATGCATCTTTTCGCCCTCGGGCTGCACCACGTTGAATGAAGCGCATGTCGAGATCGCGCCATCGCAGCATGTCTTGATTATTGGTGCCCCGGGTTCGGGCAAGACCAGCCTCTTCCGCGCCATGGCCGGTCTCTGGCGTTGGGGAACGGGGACGATCAGCTTGCCGCCGGCAGATGGCATCATGTTCATGCCGGAGCGGCCCTATATAGCTGACGGCGCTTTGCGGGACGTTCTCGCTTATCCAGTTGCACCGGATAGGTTCGCAGGACATGAATTCCTCGAAGTTCTGACGCGCATGGGTCTGTCGCACTTGTCGGACCGGCTCGATCATGTCGCGCAGTGGGACAGAGAACTGACCGTGCCGGAGCAGCAAGCCCTCGCTTTCGCGCGCGTGTTGCTCCAAAAGCCGCGCTGGCTTTTAATCGACGAGGCGATAGAGTCGCTTTCTCCGGAAGCACGCAAAACGCTCTTCGATGTGTTCGAACATGAATTGGCCGCGACGGCTGTCATTTACATCAATGGACCGCAGGCCCAAGACAAGTTCTATACGCGCGTTCTATATCTAAACATGAATCCGCAAGGTCAGCGTTTGAAGATTCCAGCCCTGCCGAGTTCTGCGGCGGCGAAGAAGAAACAAACCCTTTCCGCAAACCTGCGCTGAAACATTTCAAGGGGAGCGCAATGAGCTCGCACATTATAAGGCTAAAACATCTATTGGAGCGGAATCCGGGTCACCCTAAAAAATGCGCTGTCGCGCCGGGCAGGATGCTGAGACGATGACGGCCGCCCACAAACCGCGCGCCGCCCCTGCTCAAAAACCGGTTTTGTCGGATGCCGCGCTGTTCGATCTCGTTCAGCGTCAAACCTTTCTCTATTTCTGGGATGGGGCCCACCCGGCAAGCGGCCTTGCGCGCGATCGCATCCGCGAGCCTTCGGACTCAAAGGACGACCTCGTCGCAACGGGCGGCACGGGTTTCGCCGTCATGGCCATCATCGTCGCGGTCGAGAGAGCTTGGATTACGCGGGACGACGCGCTGGCGCGTCTCGCATTGATGCTCGATCTTTTGGAAAGAGCGACCTGCTACCACGGCCTTTTTCCGCATTTCATGAATGGCCGCACCGGCGCAACCATACCCTTCAGCCGCAAGGACGATGGCGGCGACATCGTCGAGACCTCGCTGCTTTTTCAAGGCCTGTTGTGCGCAAGGCAATATTTCGACCGTGATACGCCAGCCGAGGCCAGATTGCGCGACCGTGTCACCTGGCTGTGGCTCGATGTCGAATGGGATTGGCACATGCGCGATGGACGCAACGTGCTGACCTGGCATTGGAGCCCTAACAACGGCTTCAGCCTCGGGCACGAGATTCGCGGCTGGAACGAATGCCTGCTGACCTATGTCCTTGCCGCGTCCTCGCCGCGATATGCGATCAAGCCATCGGTCTATCACGAAGGTTGGGCACAAAGCCGCGGCTTTCTCAACGGCCGCACCTATTACGACGTCGAACTGCCGCTCGGACCGCCTTATGGCGGTCCCCTGTTTTTCTGCCATTACGCCTTCTGCGGTCTGGATCCACGCGGGCTTGAGGATGTTTATGCCGACTATTGGCGGCAGAATGTGAATCATGTGCGGATCAATTTCGAACATTGCGTCCGCAATCCCGGACATCATAAGGGCTACGGGCCTTCCTCTTGGGGCCTCACGGCGAGCGACGATCCCCGAGGCTACAGCGTACATGCGCCGGACAATGATAATGGCGTAATCGCTCCCACCGCCGCTCTATCGAGTTTTCCCTACGCGCCCGAGGCTGCGCTTCGCGCCGCCCGGCATTTTTATGAAAAGTTGGGCGGTAGGCTTTGGGGCCGTTTTGGTTTTCACGATGCCTTCAGCGAGGATGCCGATTGGGTCTCGGAGAGCTATTTTGCCATCGACCAAGGACCCATCGTCAGCATGATGGAGAACCACCGCACGGGCCTTTTGTGGAGTCTGTTCATGAAAGATCCCGACATTCAATCGGGCTTGCGCCGCCTCGGCTTTAAAAGCCCGCATCTGAAATAGAGCCATGCGCGGAGGAATTGAATCCCTTGGCCGAAGAGCACGCAGCGGACATAAAACCCGGCACGCTTCCCGACTGGATGATGCGGCAATATCAATTCTGCGCCGTGGCGATGCCGCGTGCCATTTCGGCCACGGATCTCGTCAAGGAACGACGCGGCTTCGCTCAGACGATCAGGCCCGTGCGGGGCTCCATCTTGGCTTCAACGGAACGCGCGTCTTACGATCCAGATCCCGATTATTTCTTTCATTGGCTGCGCGACTCGGCCCTGGTCATGGACGCCTTGCGCCTCTTGATCGAAGATCAATCGTCAGGCTTCGAGGCCGTCGCGCGTTTCGACGATTTCATCCAGTTCAGCGCGGCGCTCTCGCGGCTCGACGGCCGGGCCGTTCTGGCCGGCCCCGACTTTAGACAGGCGATCGATGCGTCGTTTCGCGCCTATGTCCGGCCCGACGCCGAGTTCGAAGCGCTCTTTGGGGAGCGTGTCCTGGGCGAGGCGCGGTTCAATCCCGACGGAACGCTCGATATCAGCAAATGGTCGCGCCCGCAGCACGACGGTCCGGCCTTGCGCGCTCTCACCTTGCTGCGGTTTTGGAATCTTGGCGGCCCTCGCGATAAGGCCAGCGACACGGTTTTGCAGTCCCTGCTCGAAGGCGATCTCGATTTCACGCTTCGCCATTGGCAGGAGCCTTGTTTCGACATTTGGGAGGAGGCTTCGGCCTATCACTACCACACCCGCATCGTCCAATATGCGGCCTTGAGCGACGGTGCAGCGTGGGCAGAGATGCGGGGCGATGGAGCGCGCGGGCAAGCCTATCGTGTTGCGGCGCAAGAGCTCGTCTTGCATCTCGAAGATCATTTCGATCCCGGTCAAGGCGTCTATCTCAGCCCTTTGCCCGGCACGCCGCAGACGGGCGGCTCTTTGCTTGCCATGCGGCTCGATATTGCCGTGATCCTCGGCGTCCTCCACGCGGCACGGCCGAACGGACCCCATAGCGTGCTCGATCCGAAAGTTCTCGCGACGCTGGCCCGGCTCGAACAGCTTTTCATCAAAGAGTACAGGATCAATAAAGAACAAGGCCCGCATGGCGCAGCCGCGATGGGACGCTATGCCGGTGATAAATATTATAGCGGGGGCGCCTATTATTTTGCGACGCTTGGCGCGGCGGAATTCTATTTCCGCTATGCGGAATCGATCGGGCGAGGCGAAACGATTCCGGTTGCTGACGAGAACCGCGGACTGTTGGCGAATATGCTTGGCCTATCGCCCGAAGCGCTCGCAGTCCCTTCGCTCGAACCGCGACATAGAGAGACGCTTTTCGAAGCCTGCATGGACCGCGGCGATCGATTCATGGACGTGGTGCGGGCACATACGCCAGCGTCCGGCGAATTGTCGGAGCAATTCGATCAGACGAGCGGCGCGCAAACGTCAGCCAAAAACCTTACCTGGAGCTATGCTGCCTTCATCACTGCTTTTGCCAGCAGGAAAAGAGCCCTGAGCCGCCTGAAATACGCCTAGGCTGCGCCAGTGCGGCCTTGAGCGTCCGTCGGGGGTGTCCGTAACAAATGCGGCGACCAGCTCGAAGACCGATGGAGCCCTCTGCCTGGCAAAACGGCGACAGTTCCATGAGTGGCCGCGCGTGCCAAGCTCCACTATATAGGTTCGAGGCGGGCGGCTTGGTCCGCCGAAAGCCGGGCGGAATGATCCCGGTTTTAGCGGTGGCATTGCCGAAATCCGAGTTCGAGGACGGATGAGGCTGGGCCCACTGGCAATGCTTGACGTGGCCGCTCGCGAGGCAACGTGACCGGCGATGCGGTTCTGAGGTGCACATGGAAGGTTTAGGCTCGGCACGTCTGCGCGATCTCCCATCCGTAGATGCCGTTCTGAACACTGCCGCGGCGACAAAGCTCTTGGAGCGGTTTGGCCGCGCTGCATCGACGAGCGCCATTCGCGCGGCGCTTGGGGACGCGCGCACGGCGCTTCGGTCTGGCGCATCCTCAGTCCTAAGCGCGGATGAGCTGGCGCTCGAAGCGCGCGACAGGCTCGAGGCGGAAGACCGTTCCGGTCTGCGCCCGCTGTTCAATCTCACAGGCACAGTGTTGCACACGAATCTCGGCCGCGCCGTCCTGGCCGAAGTCGCGATCGAGGCAGCGACGGCGGCCATGCGCGAGCCCGTGGCTTTGGAGTTCGACTTGTCAGCGGGCGGACGGGGCGAGCGCGACGATCATGTGCGCTCGCTGCTTTGCGCGCTCAGCGGCGCAGAGGATGCGACGCTCGTCAATAATAACGCGGCAGCTGTTCTGCTCTGTCTCAATACGCTGTCGGATGGCCGAGAGGCGATCGTCTCGCGCGGCGAATTGATCGAGATCGGCGGCGCCTTCCGCATGCCGGACATTATGGCACGAGCGGGCGCAAAGCTGGTCGAGGTAGGCACGACAAATCGCACCCACGCCAAGGATTATCGTTCTGCCCTCAATGCGCAGACCGGTGTGATCCTTAAAGTCCACACCTCCAATTATCAGATCAAGGGTTTCACCGCCGAAGTCGGCGCGCGCGAACTGGCCGTGATTGCCGGCGAAGCGAATGTGCCTTTGATGAACGACCTCGGATCCGGCACGCTTGTCGATCTTTCGCACTATGGTCTGCAGAAGGAACCGACCGTACGCGAGGCCGTGGCCGAAGGTGCCGGCCTCGTCACATTTTCCGGCGACAAGCTGCTCGGCGGACCGCAAGCCGGCTTCATCGTCGGCAAGCGCGAGTTGATCGCGGCGGTCAATCGCAATCCGATGAAACGCGCATTGCGCGTCGACAAGATCCGGCTGGCAGCGATCGAGGCGACGTTGAAACTTTACCGTGACCCTGATCGCCTCGCCGAGCGCCTTCCGACATTGCGGCTGCTGGCCCGGCCTCTGCCTGAGATCGCGGCGCTGGCGCAGCACCTGCTGCCCGCCGTGACGCAAGCCGTCGGCGCGAATTTCATGGTGGCTCTATGCGAATGCCGCAGCCAGATCGGGTCCGGCGCGCTGCCGCTCGACACGATCGCCAGCGCTGGTCTCGTCATCCGATCCCGCGCCGGAGGTGGGGCGCTCGAACGACTTGCGGCGGCGTTGCGTGGACTCGATCGCCCGGTGATCGGGCGGATCGAGGACGGAGGCCTCGTGCTTGATTTGAGATGCCTGACCGATGAAGCGGCGTTTTTGTCCACGCTCTCGAGGTTGAACACGCATGCGTTGGCTTGAGTGGATCACAGGCCGGCGCAATCCGCGCCGCGATGTTTTGGCCGAAGCGCGCGCCGCGGCCGACGCAGGCGATTATGCTGCGGCCCTTGCGCTATGGGGGCCGCTTGCCCATGCGGGCGTGGCACGCGCCCAGAACAATATCGGCGCCTGCTTCTCTGAGGGTCTTGGGGTCGAGCGCGATCCTGCGCTTGCCCTCAAATGGCTGACGCTCGCAGCCGAAGGCGGCGATCCGGTCGGACAGCGAAACCTGGCGACGGCCTATTATAAGGGCGCGGGAGTTGAGGCGGACATAGCCCGCGCGGCCGAACTCTACCGGGCCTCGGCGGCGCAAGGCGACGCCATCGCGCAGGACATGCTGAGTTTCCTGCTGCTTGAAGATAAGTCGATCTCGGCCGATCTTACGGAGGTGCATCGCTGGGCCCGGTCCGCCGCCGAAAATGGAGTAGCCAGCGCCATGACGCGATTGGGAATGCTCTATCACAACGCGATCGGCGTCGAACGCGATCCGGCCGCGGCCGTGCAGTGGTGGCGGCGCGCCGCCGAACTTGACGACGCCGATGCGCAGGCGATGCTTGGCGCAGCGCATCATCTTGGCAGCGGCGCGCTCGCGGACCAATCGATGGCGCTCGTCTATTTGCTGCGGGGACAGGCGGGCGGCAGCCGTTTGGCCGCGCCATTTCTCGGGCCTGTCCGCGCGGCACTTTCGCCCGCGGCGATCGTCGAGGCCGAACGGCAGGCGCAGCAGAAGCGGCTGGATGTGACGCCATGATCATCGGAACCGCCGGCCATATCGATCATGGCAAGACAGCTCTGGTCAAAGCCCTGACCGGCGTGGATGCCGACCGCCTCAAGGAGGAAAAGGCACGCGGCATGACCATCGACCTCGGCTTCGCCTATTTGCCAACCGAGGCCGGACCCATTCTGGGTTTTGTCGATGTGCCCGGCCATGAGCGTTTCGTGCATACGATGCTGGCTGGCGCAAGCGGGATCGACTTCGTCCTTCTCGTGGTCGCGGCGGATGATGGCGTCAAACCGCAGACCTTGGAGCATCTCGCGATCATCGACCTGCTCGGGATCAAGCGTGGTCTGGTGGTTCTGACAAAGGCCGATATCGCCACGCCCGAGCGGCTGGCAGATGTCGAGAACCAGATAAGGGCGGTGATCGCCGGAACGGTGCTCGAGAGCGCCGGCATACTGCCGTTTTCGGCCGTCACGGGACAAGGTCTCGACGCCTTGCGCACCCGCCTTATCGCCGCCGCCTCCGACCCCGTGGACCGCGCGGCAGACGCGCGCTTCCGTCTCGCGGTCGATCGCGTCTTTACCCTCTCAGGCGTCGGCGTCGTCGTGACCGGCGCTGTGCTCTCAGGGTCGGTGCAAGTCGGCGACCATGTGCTCATCAGCCCATCCGGCCGCGCGGCGCGGGTGCGCTCGCTGCACGCTCAGAATAGTGAAGCGCAGATTGGCGGGGCAGGCGAACGCTGCGCTCTCAATCTGGTGGGCGAGGACATCAACAAGGAAGCAATCCAGCGCGGCGACGTCGTGCTCGATCCAAAATTGCATGCGCCGACCGATCGCATCGATGCGAGATTGCGCCTGCTTCCGGGCGAGACGAAACCGGTCGGCCAATGGTTTCCGGTGCGGCTCCATCACGCCGCGGCGGAGGTCGGCGCGCGTATCGTCGTGCTCGCCGACGAGCCGATCCAGGCGGGAGCCGTGGCAGATATCCAACTCGTGCTCGAACGGCCGATCGCCGCCGCGCAGCAGGATCGCTTTGTCATTCGCGACGCATCGGCGCAACGCACGATCGGCGGCGGCCGGTTCATCGACTTGCGTCCGCCTGCGCGGCGGCGGCGCACGCCGGAACGCCAAGCACAGCGCGCGGCTCTTGCCATCGCCGATCCGCGTGCCGCTTTCGCGGCCCTGCTCGCGACGCCGCCCTATGCATGGGATTTGGCCGGCTTCGGTCGCGACCGCGCTTTGACAGCCGCGCAGACGCAGCGGCTTGCCGATGAGCTGGGACTCGTTCTCCTCGACAATGGCGTGTCTCGCATCGCAATCTCGCCTGCGCGGTGGCAGATGTTCGTGGCGAGCCTCATAGATCAGCTTGCTACCTTCCACGCCGAGACCCCCGATCTTCAGGGCATCGGCCGCGAGAAGCTGCGTCTGCTTTTACAACCGAGGCTCACTACGCCGGCCTTCGTCATCGCCTTGCAAAAAGCGGCCCTGACCGGCGAAGTGGTTCTCGACGGTGCGTTCGTCCGGCTTTCAACGCATGCGGCGCGTTTTACGCCGAAGGACGAAGCGGCCTTTGCCGCGATCGCGCCGCAGCTCGGCGGCGCGGACCGGTTTCAGCCGCCGCGCGTGCGCGACATCGCAAAGGCGATGCCGCACCCAGAGGCCGACGTCAGGCGCCTGCTCAAACTCGCTGGGCGCATGGGTCTGGTCGATGAGGTGGCGCATGACCATTTCTTCCTGCGGCCGACCGTCCATGAAATGACGGCAATGATTGAAAGTGTAGCCGCCGATGGAGATGGCGTCTTCGCCGCCGCGCAGCTCCGTGACCGCTTGGCCAACGGCCGCAAGGTGGCGATCCAGATCCTTGAATTTTTCGACCGGCACGGCGTCACGCTCCGTCAAGGCGATCTGCGCCGCGTCAATAAACATCGGTTGGATCTGTTCGGCCCCGCCGGGCTTTCATCCGCCGATCAACATGGAAGAGAATCGTCCCTGGTGGGGCGTTCGGACTTCAAATCCGAGTGGGGCTGCGAGCCTGTCTCAGGTGGGTTCGACTCCCACTCTCTTCCGCCAGCCTTCTCCCGGAGCGGATCTCGATGACGGAAAGCGCATCCATGTCCCAATCGCCCCCTCGCCTGACCGATTTGGCGCATGGCGGAGGCTGCGGGTGCAAGCTTGCCCCATCCGTGTTGCAGCAGCTTCTCGCCAATCAGCCGCAAGCGGGCCCCTTTGCGAATCTTCTCGTCGGGACGGAGACAGGCGACGACGCGGCTGTCTGGCAGATCGATGACGAAAACTGCGTCATTGCCACCACCGACTTCTTCATGCCCATGGTCGATGATCCGCGCGATTTCGGCCGCATTGCCGCGGCCAATGCTCTGTCCGACATCTACGCCATGGGCGGAACGCCGATCATGGCGCTGGCGGTCCTGGGAATGCCGCTCGACAAGTTGCCGGTGGAGACGGTGCGCGCGATCCTGCAAGGCGGTGCCTCGATCTGCGCCGAGGCCGGCATTCCGGTCGCAGGCGGACATTCGATCGATTCCGCCGAGCCGATCTACGGCCTCGCCGTGATAGGCCTATGCAAACCGGGCAACATAAGGCGCAATTCCGGCGCCCGCCCCGGCGATGTGTTGATCCTGACCAAGGGGATCGGCATAGGCATCTATTCGGCGGCGTTCAAAAAGCAGAAGCTCCCCGATGATGCCTATGCCGAGATGATGGCCTCGACCACTCTGCTGAACCGCATCGGTCATAAGCTCGCGCATGACGGGGATGTGCATGCCATAACGGACGTGACCGGCTTCGGGCTCCTCGGCCATGGTCTTGAACTGGCCCGCGGCGGCAACGTCAGCCTCGACATAGACTACAAGCGCATCCCGTTTCTGACGCAGGCGGAAGCTCTCGCTGAGGCGGGATTTGCCACCGGCGCATCGGGACGCAATTGGACGAGCTATGGGGACGGGGTCGTCTTGCCGGCGGACTTGCCGGCCTGGAAGCGCGCCCTGCTCACCGATCCGCAAACCTCGGGCGGACTGCTCGTCGCCTGCGCGGCGGATCGCGCTGAGTCTATTAGAACTGCCATCGAGGCCGCGGGTTATCCGCGCGTCAGCATCATCGGGTCGGTCGCACAAGGCGAACCGGCGATCCGCATCGCACATTAGCTTTGGGGGGATCAATGACCACAGCGCGCCAGCCCCATCCGGCATCAGATAATTTGGAGCCGGATGCGGGCGGAAAACCGGTTCCCACTTTTCCTCATCCAGCTCTGGGATGGATAACCTTTCTCCTGATCGCGGTCTTGGGCCTCTTCTACGTGAAGTGGTTCCCCTACTATAATCGCGCCTTTGTCGCCGCGGCCAATCATTCGATCGGTCAATCCATTTTGATGGGCAAGGCCGCAAGTCCGCCGGCTCCTTCGCTCAGCGCCGCGCTCGATTATGCGTTCGCCTATGGCAAGGCGATCTGGCAGGCCATGGTGCTCGGCCTGCTGCTCGGTTCCGCCATCCAGGCCTTGCTGCCCGTCAATTGGGTCGCGAAACTTTTGGGCCGGACGAGTTTCGGCAGTGTCGCCGCGGGCGGTTTATTGGCGCTCCCCGGTATGATGTGCACTTGCTGCGCGGCGCCTGTCGTCGTCGGGCTGCGCGAGCGTCAAGCGTCACCCGGCGGGGCGATCGCGTTCTGGCTCGGCAATTCTGTGCTGAACCCGGCGACGCTTGTCTTCATGGGTTTCGTGCTCGGCTGGGATTGGACGGCCTTGCGCCTCGGCCTCGGCATTTTGATGGTGTTTGGGATCGGCTATCTGGTGAACTTGATGGTCACGCCGCAAGAAGCCACGGCGGCGCAGACGCAACTCGCGGAATTGACCGAAAAACCGCAGACATCCGGCACCTTCACGCGGTGGATGCAAATCCTGGCGCGCATGTCGGTGCGGCTGATTCCCGAATACATCATACTGGTCCTGGCACTGGGCGCGGCGCGCGCCTGGCTTTTTCCTTTTGTCGGACCGGAGGTCAGCAATCATATCGGATGGATCGCGGCACTCGCGGTCGCAGGCGCGATCTTCGTCATCCCGACCGCTGGCGAAGTGCCGATCGTTCAGGCGATGCTTGCGCTCGGCGTGGGCGTCGGACCCGCTGGCGCATTGCTGATGACGCTGCCGCCGATCAGCGCGCCGTCGCTCGCGATGCTCGCCCGCTCCTTCCGGCCGCAAGTGCTCGCCTTCGTTTCGGCCTCGGTCGTCGGCTTCGGGCTCGCCGCCGGCCTGCTTGCGATCGCGTTGAAATTTTAGATACGGATTATCCGGCAAGCAGCAGCGGATTTGGCGCGTGGCGCGACCAGCCCGCCTCGCCGACGAGAATGTCGAGCCCCAATGTCGCGAGGTCGTCGGCGAAAGGATCGACGTTGATATCCTTTGTTTGATAGAGCATTTTCGCGTAGCTGTGGCATTCGTTGCAGGTCTCGGCCTTGACGGCGCCTGAATCGCCTTCGATTCCCTCCTGCATCAAGGAGCGCGCCTCGCCGCAGGTGATGCAAACGGCGCGCACATGGTTCCATGCCGTAGAGCAGAGCGAACAATAAAGATAACGCGTGCCCGGCGTCTTGCCCGACGCGGTCACCACGCCGGAAACCGGCGTCGAGCCGCAGCAGGGACAAAGCCCGCGCTGCGGCAACAGCGACAAGGACGGCGCGGGCAAACGAGACGCCAGGCTCGTGAAATAGACTTGCAGAGCCGCCGCCACATAGAGCGCGGCGCCCGCATCGGAAGGATCGACGCTGCCATGCAGGAAGCCGTCGGCGAGAGCTTCGACCGCTTCCGGCGCATAAGCCCGCAGCTTCGCCATCTCTGCCAAGGCTTCCGGTGGCGCGGCACTCTTGTCGAGCTCATCGAGCACAAGAGCCAGTCCGTTTCGCCAGACGGGGTCGCGCCGATGGCCGTCGGCCGCGAGAGGTGGCATGCCCGCTTCGACCGCTTGCTCCACCGCGGCGAGATCCGGCCCGGCGAACGGCCCGAGCTTCGTTGCGGCAAGGTGCTGAGCCTTCGCAAGTTGCGCCATGAAGCGCAGCCATTCCTCCAATGGATGGCCGGCCGACAGAACCTCCAGCCGGGCGGCGGTCCGGGAAAATCGCGTCGCGAGGTTGGGCAGGATCAGCGCGTCGGGCGCCGTGACGCCGCCCTGCGGATCGCCGATCCAGACGCCTTGAGAACCAACTTCGCCTTGTCTCATCGACGCCGCCTCATGCGTTGCTTCTCATCTGCGCGGCGCGTCGCTGTGGGCGCGCGGCGTCGGCCCGCGGGAGCCACTTGCCGCCAGCCCTCTGAACCACTTGCGGTGGTGCCGCCACGCCCAGCCCGGCGTCACATAGCCCTGCGTCATCGCCCGAAGCGAGCCTTTGACCCAGATCGCGGCATAGACATGGATGATCCACACGAGGATCGCCGCTATTGCCGCGAGACTATGGATCAGGACCGCGACGCGTTGCGTTTCGATCGAGGTGTAAGTCGAGAAATAATATTCCCAGATTACCAGGCCCGTAAAGAGCAGCACTGGCACGAGCAGCGCCATCGACCAGAAGACGAATTTTTGGCCAGCATTGAAACGGGGGACTTCCGGAACATTTTCTTCTTCGTTCACCAGCACACGATTGATCGCGCGAAGCCAGGCGATATCGTCGCGGCTCCACATATTGTCGCGCCAGAACTGTACGATCAGCCCGGCATAGCTGATGAACAGCACGATGCCGATCCACGGATGGATCGCCCGCGTCTGTTGACCGCCGCCAAAGAGTGCCGACAAGAAAAACAGCGACGGGTCGAACATCGAAAGCCCGGAGAGCAATAGAAGGACGAAGCAGCCGCCGGTGATCCAGTGGTTGACCCGGGTGAGGGTCGGATTGCGGATCAATGTTCCTCTGGGATAGGTCATTGTGCAGCATCCTTCACGCTTGGCGGCTCCTCGCGAAGCAGGCGCTGCGCTTCCGTTTCGTCCTCCGGCTGCACCTCGTTCGGCCCGACGGTGATCCAATGCATGAAGCCGGAGATGGCAGCGAAGGCGATGCCGGCCAGAGCCACGGGCTTCAGAAGTCCTTTCCAGATCGAGACGAAGACGCTGATATGCGGGTCCTTAGGCAGGCCCGCGTAGATCGTCGGGTCGTCGGCATGCTGCAAAACATACATGACATGCGTGCCGCCCACGCCCGGCGGATCATAGAGGCCGGCATTGGCGAAGCCGCGCGACTTGAGATCGACGATACGCTCCCCCGCCCATGTCGTCATGTCGGTCTTCGACCCGAACATGATCGCGCCAGTGGGGCATGACTTGACGCAGGCCGGTTCCAACCCGACCGAGACCCGATCCGAGCACAGGCTGCACTTGTAGGATTTGTGATCCTCCGGACTGATGCGGGGAATGTTGAACGGGCAGCCTTTGACGCAATAGCCGCATCCGATGCAGGCGTCGCTGATGAAATCGACGATGCCATTGGCATGTTGCACGATCGCGCCGGGCGCCGGGCACGCCTTGAGGCAGCCAGGGTCCTCGCAATGCATGCAGCCGTCCTTGCGGATCAGCCATTCGAGATTGCCCTTGTCATCCTCCCATTCGGTGAACTTCATCACCGTCCAGGTGTTCTGATCGAGGTCGAGCGGATTATCGTAGGTGCCTTCGAAATATCCGACCTCGCCGCGCAGATTGTTCCACTCCATGCACGCCGACTGACAGGCCTTGCAGCCGATGCAGCGCGACACGTCGATCAGTTTCGCGACCTCCTGCTCGTGATCGCGAACCGACGGCGGCGTCAGGGTCGACGCCGAGCGCCGGATGTAATCTTGCGATTGCAGATCTGCCATCGACGGCTCCTTACATCACGATGATTTAGAGCGGGACGCGGGCGGAAAACCGCTCACACTTTTCCTCATCCCGCTCTAGAGCATGATCCCAAAAAGCAGCAGACTTTTTGGACAGGATCATGCGGTTAAACGACTGCTTAAAGCGTGCTCACCATTCAACTTGAAACGACGCCGCTTTAAGCGACGGGCGGTGTCGTCTTCTCGATGTTTACAAGGAATGCCTTGAATTCAGGGGTCTGCGTATTGGCATCGCCGACCGACGGCGTGAGCGTATTGGCGCCATAGCCCTTGCGGGCCTGGCCGGTGAAGCCCCAATGCAGCGGCACGCCGATCACATGGGTTGGTTTTCCGTCCACCATCAGCGGACGGATACGTTTGGTGACATAGGCCTTGCACACGATCACCCCGCGCTTCGACGTCAGGCGGACCCATCCGGCCTGCGTAATTCCCTTTTGCTTCGCTAGGACCTCGCCGATCTCGATGAATTCCTCCGGCTGGAGAATCGCGTTGATTAGCGCGTGCTTGGTCCAGAAGTGGAAGTGTTCGGTCAGCCGGTAGGTGGTCGCGACATAGGGGAAATCCGCCGAGGTTCCGAAGTCCGCCCGGTCGTCGGCGAATACGCGCGCCGCGGGGTTGGTGCTGACCTTGGGGTGCAGCACATTGGGCGACGGCGATTCAAACGGTTCGTAATGTTCCGGGAACGGTCCCTCGACCAATTGGTCGCGCCCAAAAAGCCGCCCGACTCCTTCAGCATTCATGATGAAGGGACCGACCGCATCGGAAGGTTTCGTCGTCGGCGCGTAGTCGGGCACATCGATGCCGACCCATTTCGTGCCGTTCCATTCGATGATCGGCTTCTCTGGGTTCCAGGGTTTGCCGGCCGGATCCGCGCTGGCACGGTTATAGAGAATCCGGCGGTTGGCCGGCCAGGCCCAGGCCCAGTTCGGCGCAATGCCTTGCTCGCGCGGGTCGGTCGCATCGCGGCGCGCCATCTGATTGCCCTTCTCGGTGTAGGAGCCCGAGAAGATCCAACAGCCTGACATGGTCGTGCCGTCGTCGCGCAATTGCGCGAAACCATCCAGCAATTGACCGGCGCGTAATGTCGTTGCACCCGTGGCGTCCTTGATATCGACCAAGGCGCGACCGTTCATGTCCTTCGCCAATTCCTCCGGATTCGGATCGACCGGATTCGTGTAATTCCAGGTCAGGTTCAGGAGCGGGTCTGGAAACGCGCCGCCGTCCTTGCGATACATTTCACGCAGCCGATGGAAGATGCCGGACATGATCCAGATGTCGCTCTGCGCTTCGGCTGGCGGCTCTGCGGCCTTCCAATGCCATTGCAGCCAGCGCGACGAATTGACGAGCGAGCCGTCCTCCTCGGCGAAACAGGTTGTCGGAAGCTGGAAGACCTCGGTCTGGATCGAGGCCGGATCGGACGGGTTCTGCGGACCGAAATTTTCCCAGAACCTCGATGTCTCCGTGTCGAGCGGATCCATCACGACGAGGAATTTCAGCTTGCCCAGCGCCTTGCGGATCTTGCCTCTGTCCGGAAATGCCTGCAGCGGATTGAAGCCCTGGCAGATGTAGCCGTTCATCTCGCCATTCGCCATCATCTCGAAGGCTTTTATGATGTCGTAGAGCGGGATATCGAGCTTCGGCAGCCAATCATAGGCCCAGTCATTGTCCGGCTGTGCAGCGTCGCCGTAGATCGCCTTCTGGAAGCTGACGAAGAACTTCCGATAGTTCTGCCAGTAACTGGTTTGTCCGGGACGCAGCGGCTTAAAGAGCCGCTTCTTCATATAGTCCTCGAAACTGGTCTCCTTATCGCTCGGAAGCGTGAGATAACCCGGCATCAGGTTTGACAGAAGGCCGATATCGGTCAGCCCCTGAATATTGGAATGACCGCGCAAAGCATTCATCCCGCCGCCGGCGATACCGATATTGCCCAGCAGGAGCTGGACCATCGCCATAGCGCGAATATTCTGAGTCCCTATCGAATGCTGGGTCCAGCCGAGTGCGAACATGCTCGTCAACGCCTTGTCGGGCGCGGAGGTCGAGGCGAACAGTTCGCAGATCTGCAGATATTTATCGCGCGGGGTGCCGCAGATACGCGACACCATTTCCGGCGTGTAGCGGTCTACATGCTGGCGAAGCAGGTTGATGACGCAGCGCGGGTTCTGCCACGTGTCGTCGATCTTGGCAAAGCCGTTCTCGTCGAGTTCGTAGTCCCAGCTTGACTTGTCGTAGGCGTGCTTATCCGCTTCGTAACCGGTAAACAGCCCATCCTCGAAGCCGTAGCCTTCCTTCACGATCAGGCCGGCATTGGTATAGGCCCGCACATATTCGTGCTGGATCGCATCCTTCTCCAGAAGATAGCGCATCATGCCGTTGAGGAACGCGATATCGGTTCCCGGACGGATCGGCGCATAGACATCGGCGACCGCTGCCGTGCGCGTAAAGCGCGGATCGATTACGACGAGCTTGGCCGCGTTCTCGATCTTTGCCTCGACCACCCATTTGAAACCGCACGGATGCGCTTCGGCGGCATTGCCGCCCATGACCACAACAACATCGGCATTCTTGATATCCTGCCACGTGTTGGTCATTGCACCGCGACCGAATGTTGGGGCCAGACTGGCCACCGTCGGTCCGTGTCAGACGCGTGCCTGGTTGTCGAAGACCACCATTCCGAGGGCTCGGGCGACCTTCCATGTCACATAAGCCGTCTCGTTCGACGACGCGGAGGCCGCCAGCATGCCCGTGCTGAGCCATCGGTTGACCGTCGTGCCGGCGGAGTCCTTGGGGATGAAGTTCGCGTCGCGATCCTGCTTCATCAGCGTCGCTATGCGGCTCAATGCGAAATCCCACGAGACCTGCTTGAACTCGCTGCTGCCGGGCGCCCGATATTGCGGATACTTCAACCGTGTGGGCGCATGCACGATATCGAGCAGAGCCGAGCCTTTGGGGCAAAGCGTGCCGCGGTTCACGGGATGGTCCGGATCACCTTCGATATGGATGATGTCGGATTTGGCGTTCTTCGCGCGGTCGCCAAGACTGTAAATCAGGATGCCGCAGGCAACCGAGCAATAGGTGCAGGTGTTGCGGGTTTCGGTTGTGGCTGCCAGCTTGTAAGGCCGGAGCGAAGACGCAAGCGCGGCACCTGCGAAGCCAAAGCCAAGAGCACCAAGACTGGTTGCAGCGAGACCGGCGCCAGTGAGCTTGATAAAGCCGCGACGACTTAGATGCATTCCGCGCACTCCGTTCAAACCCACGCGACAGATGAACAAGGCCGCGCGGGGACGTCCGATACGCAGATATAGACAAAAGCAGCGGACGTCTCAAGCCTATGCAAATAAAGTCTTATTGCGTCCAAGCTGCTGATTTTTTCAAAATGACCCGAAGAATTTCGTGAATGCGATATTGGAGAGATTATCGCTGTCCGCAAAAATGCCTGTCCCTTCATAAGCAATGGAGGCCCGGCATTCGTCCGCCGCTCCCATGAGTGCCTTGTGAGTTTTGTTCGGCCACCAAGGCTTCGGCCATGCTCGCGCGCCCCGGGCGAGCGGGAACATTTTTGTGATGAGGCATGCCGGCGATCGGAAGGCGGCTGTCGCTAGAGCGGAATAAGGAAAAGCGTATAGCGGTTGATGCGCGGCCGTGATGTCGTTGGAACAGCTTCGAAAATGCAGTGGCAGTCTCATAGCCCGCTCGACGTGCAATCCCCTCGTCACTTGATTCGAGTAGAAATGCAGCCTCCGTCATCCGGCGTGCGATCAAATAACGGTGCATGGACTGGCCGACGGGCTTCCAGTCAATACGGCAGCTTGGCGCGACATACCGACGTTCTATGTAATCAGAACGAAAGACAAGGTACTCGCACCCGAGGAAGCCGCGCTCGCGACGTGACGATACGGTTCCCGGTGCCAGCGCCGGGAGCCCAAGGCTTGCTGGGAAGGCGTAAGGAATGACTCGGCCTTCCCGATGATCGAAGGAAGAAAGATTATGATGATGAACAGACGTATTTTTTCGCGCGCCATTGTTGCCGGCGCCGCCGCTTCATTGATTTCGACCCGCGGCATGGCCGCAAACCCGGCTCCGACGAAGGCGCGTAACATCGTCTTCGTGCATGGGCTATTCGCTGACGGGTCATGTTGGTCCGAGGTGATAGCGAGATTGCAGCCGCAAGGCTTCAACTGCACGTCCGTCCAAAATCCTCTGACAACGCTGCCAGAAGCAGTGGCCTCGGCCCAACGCGTACTGGCGCAGCAAAATGGCCCGACCGTGCTGGTCGGGCATTCGTTCTCGGGAATGATCGTCACCGAGGCCGGTGTGCATCCGAGCGTCTCGGCACTTGTTTATATCGCAGCGCGGGCACCGGATGCGGGCGAGGATTACACAGCCTTGGCCAAGACATATCCGACGCCGCCGGCGTCCGCTGGAATCGTCTTCGACGGCGATGAGGGGCGTCTCGGCGAGGCGGCGTTCCTGCGCGATTTCGCGGGCGACTTGCCGGAAGCAAGGGCGAAGGTTCTCTATGCGGTCCAGCAGCCGTTTCATAAGGCTCTGTTAGCCGGCAAGACCGAGCATGCTGCCTGGCGGTCGAAGCCGAGCTTTTATGCGGTTTCGACGGAAGACCGGACGATCAACCCCGATCTCGAACGTTTCATGGCCAAGCGCATGGGCGCCACGACCATCGAAGTGAAGGCGAGCCATCTTTCGCTGATTTCCCACCCCGATGAGATCACCCAGCTGATCCTGCAAGCAGCCGGATAGTGCGGCCGGCGAAGAGGTCGGCCATTCGGTAAGTGCCAACTGCCGCAAGTATGCAGGATTTTTGACGCGGCTTGAGTCTTGTATGGGATTATCGGCGCTTGTATTTTTGACCTACGTGCGTTTGCCGTCGCGGAAGGGGCTCATTCTGGGCTATGATCGGCGATGGCAAACAAGCCATCAGCGCCACCCCGAGTGGACGAACTCACTGATGACAAGGAGCATGTCATGTCAGAACCCGACGAAGGCCCTGGGGCCGCCCCGGTTAAGAAGTCAAAAATAAAAGAAGCCGCCCCGGTGGAAGAAAAGATCGATTCCGTTCTCCATGTGGACCGGACGGCTGCGCCCGCCCATCCCGAATGGATGAAAACCCCGCTGCACCCTGAACTCGAACTGACCGGTCCGGCCGAATACGACCTCAAAACAAACATGGATCTCTCGTTCATCGCAGGTCAGGGAGACGGCAAGTTCACGGGCCTGGACGCCTACGAGCACCTGAAGAGCAATAATTTGCTCGACGGGTGCTTGGGAATTGCGGACGGCCTTGCCATCCAAGAGCGCGGCGTGAAGGCTTTCAGCAAGTTCTTCGAGTCCAAGGACAGCGCGGTGGTAGCCCTATGGACGGCGGTTTTTACCGACGAAGAGGGCAAGCTCTGCGTTCCGCTTGCCATTCCTGTCCTCAGCAAAGTGGCGATAACGAAGGGCGACCTCAGCGTCCTTTGGACCAAAAACCGCCCTCTGGTTCGCTTCAAAAGCTGAACTCCGCAGGGCCCAGCCCTTTCCCCGCGCTCGCCTCAAATTGGCGGCGCGGGGATTCATCTAGGCAACTGGTGTGCCCGGCTCCGATGAAGCGGCACGGCGGGCCGCTGCCAGGTGCGCGGAGGGATCGCACGACGCAAAAGAAATCGATGTACCGACCCGCTCAGGGAGGACTCAGTCAGCTATTCGAGTCGTTTCCGGGGGCATTCGTCGCGCAGGGTCTTGGGCGCGGAGCGAGGGGTCTTGAGCCCATCAGCCCGCGGCTGGACCAACCCCAAAATCAAATGTAATTGTTTTGATGGATTTAATGAGCAAGAGGGAACCGAATTATGTACTTATACACTTGAAAAATATTGTATTTTACAAGCATATATTTTTTTGTACCAACACGTGTACCAACATTAAAAATTTGTAGTCGGGTTCGGGTGTTTTTCTGCCGATCTTTTTGCTCCGATCCCATCCTAAACGCAAAATCTTCGGCAGCAAACACGTTAAAGATCGCGGCACATTACGGGCGCTATATGATCGCCTATTTGCATCCGTCTGCTGTCATTCAATCCTCGCAGATGAGCGACCTCTGAGCCTTGTCGTCCCTTGAAGGACGAGCGCGTCCGTTTAGGACGACCGTGGGGTAGAATACAACCACACAAAATCATATGGATCTTCGTCTGCTTGCTGCTGGACATCAACGGAGGCGCCCGAATGAAAGAGGTCATGACAGAAGACGAATGGAAGGCACATGCACGTCAGGCAGTCGCGCAGATGAAAAACTTTACGGCCCCGTTTGTCTCGCCTATCTCGTACGAGAAGCCGAACGATGTGCCCCGCTTGTCTGGCACTGGCTCCTTCATCGAGATATTCAGTCGGCGCTTTCTATTGACGAACGAACATGTGCTGATCGACGATAAGACCGGCGATCCTTTCCCGGATTTAGCGTACGGTCTACGAGGAACCGACAATGTCTTTCGGATGCTGAATGGGCAGGTCTCCGCAGGATACCCGATCGACTGCGCAATCGCTCCGATCACTGCCCAGGTGTGGGAGGCAAGCCATCAAGCGGCGACTATTCCCGAAGCGCTGATCACTTGGGCGCATGTCCCCGTCCCTCGTGAAATCCTGTTTTTCCGTGGCTATGCGCAGGAGAATTCGAGCTTCCACTTCGAGAACCTGCTTAGCGGTTCCACCTCCTATGGAACGCAGGAGATGGCGGAGTTACCAGATGGATTGAACAGCCGGTTCTTTTTCACGCTCCATCATTCGCCTGAAAAGGCTGAGATGATCGATGGCGATCGTAGTCTGCCGCTGCCACCTGGTTTCAGTGGCTCAACTGTCTGGAACACGCGCTACGTGGAATGCCTATCTGCCGATCAGGCATGGACACCGGCAGAGGCCCGTGTAAGCGGCATTGTCTGCCGCTGGCGCACGGGCGATACAGGAATAGTTGTCCTTCGTATTGAGTACATGCGGAGCTGGCTACTCAACGCCCTAAACGAAATGAGTCTGAACAATCACTTTTGACGATTTGCACTGCTGCGCACTTCGCAAGCTAAAAGGCAGACGTCGTTACCCACGAATGGCGTCCGTTCCATCGTCGTGAGCGGGCCATGTTCGCCGTCGTGGGATGGCTGAACCCGATTGCAAAAAGGGACAAGACCACCGTCCCCGCTGGCGAGTCGGCAGTCGCTGTGCGATGATGAGCCTATGGACGACCCCCAGATAACCGAGATCTCGTTCACCCGCTTCAACGCTTTGGGCGGATATGCCCGCGCGCCAGGCTCGTGGCTGGTGTTCGACGAGTTGGCGTTTTTCGAAGCCGCTGGTGGCGACGTGATCGGTATCGCGACGAGGGATATCGCGGACCGGGACTTTGGGGGCATCGTGATGGCACGGGACCGGAAGCTGCGGTTCCGTGCCGTGAACGTGACGGAATTCCACCCGACGCCCGAAGGGGGCAAGGAATCTCTGTTCGTAGGAATGCGGGAAGCCGCCTGCGCGCGGGCCGAGGATCACTACCAGGGTGACGAGGACGGACAGCCGGTCGACTTCTTCGCCCACCTGCACAACGCAGGGCGGCTCAACCCTTCGTTCGTGCGGCTCACCAACGACGAGGGCTATTCGCCGGCGCGCGGAATCATCGAGTCACTGATGCGATGGCACGAAGATGCCGACGGCAACTTCGTCGAGCAGTTCCAGACGACCGGCTTCGATCAACGCATCTGGGAGCTGTACCTGTTCGCTATGCTAATCGAAGCCGGCTACGTTTTGGACCGCAGTCACAACACGCCAGACTTCTGCTGCGACGGGATGCTCGGCTCGCTTTTCGTCGAAGCCGTGACCGTGGGACCGACGCTGAAGAACGGGAAGCTCGTTCCGGCGCCGCCTACGGAAACGCCGGAAGAGATCGATCTGTTCATGAAGCAATACATGCCGATCAAGTTTGGTAGCCCGCTTTATTCGAAGCTCAAGAAGAAGTATTGGGAACAAGAGCACGTCGCTGGGGCGCCGTTCGTCCTCGCTGTCGCCGATTTTTCCGCTCCCATGTCGATGGTGCGTTCGGCATCCGCCCTCACACGATACCTGTTCGGCTATGAACAAGTTGCGAAAACCGACGCGCACGGCAACCTGACGATGCTGCCCCAACGGATCGACGAGCACAAGTGGGAGGACAAGACGATCCCCTCTGGCTTCTTCAGGCTACCGGGCGCGGAGAACGTCAGCGCGGTTATATCTACCACTGCGGGCACCATCGCGAAGTTCAATCGGCTGGGCGTCCTCGGCAAGTTCGGGTCCAAGCGCGTCTTGGTCATTCGCAAAGGGATGATGGTCGACCATAACCCGAATGCGACGCATCCGAAGCTCTTCAAGGTGATCGTGAACTCGACCGGCTACGATGAGGACTGGATCGAGGGTCTTAATGTTTATCACAACCCCATTGCCAAAATCCCCCTGCCGATGGAGATGCTGCCGGGAGCCGCGCACCATCACTGCGATGAATTTGGCCGGGTTACCAGCCACACACCCGAATTTCACCCGATCGCCTCGATGACCGAGCAGCACGTTCCGGTCGACGTCGATCAATTGTTGGCTGAAGTCGGCGACAAAACACATGCGGTCTGGACCCTGAAGGCAGATGACGTGGGCGCCTGACGAAGTCGCAGGAGGCGGCTTTTAGCTAACAGCTAGACGATGATCTTCAGTGGCCAAGCTGGCGTGGACCCCTGGATGCGGGGTTCACCTCAGCCTACCTCCTTGCAAACAGCTTTCTGCTTGATCCGAGTGCTGTCGCATCAGCAATGAATCACGATGCCTAGAGGCCACTGGGCTTTATGGTGACGCAGAGATTTCAACAAACACTCTGCGCTCTCCACCGAAGAAGAGCCGTCAACCAACACCCCGCAAACGCTTGGCAAGTCGCGTTCGGTCGCCTGAAGTCTCTTCATGTCGCCGCCTATATCCCTGCGCCGTCAATCAGGCGGCGCAGGAGTAAAGAAGAATGCCTCAAATCCAAGAACCACATCCTCAAGGCGCAATGTCGGTTGACCGCTTTGCCCGCTGGGCCGGCATCGGCCGCACCTTGGCATGGGAGCAAATCCGCCAGCCGTCAAGGCTGGCCACCGGACCCTTGTCACGGTCGAGGAAGCCTCTCGCTGGCTGGCATCACGCCCTCTTCGGGAGGCTGCCAATGTCTAAGAAGAAAAGCGACATTGACCTCTATCTGAGGGGCGACCCGGCAATCCTGACGAAGGCTGTAGAGGAAATCCTGCGGGCCGGTTATCCGCTGCGGCGGACATCGGACTATCAGCTCAAAGTTGGGCCTTATAATTTCTACCCAGGTACGGGCTCGATTCAGCGGGACGGCCAAAAGAAAGAGCTGGTTCGTGGCTTGAACGCTTTTCTCAAACTGCTCGATGCAGACGCCTCATTGCCCCGGCCAAGCGACGGCTTGAGGCCACTCTCCAAAACGCTCTGACCATGCGTTAAAATGGGGCTTGTCAAAGTCTTGACAGACCCCATTTTTATTAAACACTGACATTCAACGTCAAGCTCTTGAGACTTACTGTCTAAATACTGTCAGAGTTTCTTAGTTTAGTTCTTTTACTTACTGCTTTACCCCCGGGGGAGAGGGAATTTTTATGTGCGGTGATGGCCGCCCACCTCACCTCCTGCCTCCTTGCATCCTAAGACCGACCACACCGTCCCAGACTTCGCCGTGTTTCGCCGGGCATGACGCCGACACACCTCGTTGGCCGTCTTTTTCATCAGCCTGACCTCTTCCTTCGACTTTCAGGGCCAATTCGCCAGAAGAACAACTCTTCGTCGCCTATGGTGTAAATCATTGGTTTCTTGTCAGTTTTTTGGAAACCCCTACGCTGAATTCGGAAATCGAATCTCTTACTGTTCTGAAATCGACAAGCACTCGCGCACCGCCGATCTTGTTAAGGCCGCTCGCACCAAGCATTGATGAGGGCAGCGAGATATTCAGGGTCCTGTTCCCGCCAGACGCGCCCTTCGGCGAGTTCCTTCCCATCATAGATGGCGTGAAGCTCGCCCCGCTTCAGGCGATTGATAAAGGGATACTGCCTCTGCGCCCCTTTCGAGATATTTTGACTGAGCCCGACCAACTGCGCGCACTGCACGGGCAACGAGGTTCTAAACCGATAGGGCTTCAAGATTTGGCGAGCGCTGAACTCGACTAATGACTTCGGCGGCCTAATCTTTGCGCCAGGATCGGTCTGCTTCATGAGGTAGCGATACCAGCGCCAGCCAGCCCGCACGGCTTCGGCCTCCGAAGTCGCATAGGACCGGCGTAATCGAAACACATTGCCCGGCAAGCGCTCGCGCCGACAAAGCCGCCTAAGACATTGATGCGACCAAGCCTCAAAGGGTTTGATGTTTTTAACCGGCAGGGACACCATGACATGGGTATGAAAGCCGCGCGCGTGCCCATTTTCATGGACGTAAACCCAAAACAATTCGTCGCCTTCTCGCATCTCCGCACGGCGGCGTAGACGTTCATGCCACGGCCTGCCGCGACGCGCCCATTTTTGCGCTTCGTTAAGATATCTGCCCAAGATCACGGTCGCCGCCGACGGCTGCACGTTCGCGGCGCTCCAAACGATCGTGACATGCACATTCATGATCGCGCCGTGACGCCACATGGCGAAGGCCATCCCATCGTATATCTTCGTCGCGTCCTTTAGGGTCAACACGGACGAGCGCAGCTTGGGCCCACGTGTGAAGGGATTATTGGGATCGATAGCCACTGGCGTGGTCGGTACGCGACCGACGGCCCCTGGTAAGGCTCCGGACGCCGCGGTGTTGACTGCCAGTTCAAGTCGGAGGAAGAGTTCACGAGAAATTTTCAGCTCCCGCTCGTCACCGCGCTTCACGCCGTCGGCACGACCATCATCGGTGTCCCGATGCGAGGCTGCGATGGCTTGTCCCGCGACAGATGCCGATGACGAACTAGCTTGCCCCTGATTGCCTTCGACGGTTTCCGGCTTTGGCTCCCAGCCATCATCCGGGAGGGTCGCGCCAAATTTCGGCAGCGGGGGGCGCGGACCATAAATACGGGCCGCCCGCTGCTGCTGGTTCCATACTTCCAAGGTCCGCTTCGGCTGACGCGTCAGGACGCGCAGGACCTCTCGGTGTTCATCGCCGAAGCCCCCAGCGTACCGTTCCAGTTCTTGGATACGCGGATCAGGATGCCCGGCAAGGCCGGACCCGATCAAAGCTCGTGCGCGGTCGGCAGGGTCGGTGAAGCTCCGCAGCCATTCAATTGTGTCATCACTTATCATTGCAGTTCCGATGAATTTAGGGGATCGTCGCGGGAGCGGGGTCTTCAATAGCCCCGTCCCCGCCATGCGGTTCGTCGTGGGAAGCTGCTCGGCATCTGCGCCACTGACCAATGGCTTCGCAGCGCATGGAGTGGCGATCAGCATGCAGCCAACTATTTGATTTCAATGCCAGCGCGGCAGTTTTACGCGCTGGGCTTTCTGAAATCCGTTTGGCTAAGGATCTGAAATCAGGGGGTGGGCGAACTCGGGTCCTGCTTAGCGCCGGTCTTCTGCCCGTTTAAGGACGCCTCAATACCGGAGAAGTAGTACCACCCAGGCCGCTGAACATATGCGCGGTTTTTGCGCTTGGTCACGCGGCCGGTCAGGGCTAAGTGCAACACTGACGAGTCGTGCTCTGCGTAACATTTTTGAAGATCGGCGAGAGCGGGAGGAGCAAATGCTCCACGGTCTGGCCGAGATTGGCAGCGGTTGACAAGCGAACGCCCGAGATTGAAAAGATCGTCTGAATCCAGATAAATAACGTATTCGACGAGAGCATAGGCTTGATGGTCAGGGTCTTTGAGATCGAGAATCCAAAGCCACGCATCCCGGACTGACATGCCGTCGAGCGGGCGGAGGTCGATATGCGCATATCGCGCGCGTTCTTCGTCTATAGCCAACATTGGACAATCTCCTTCACTTCATGAGTGTCGGAGCGTCCCGATGAAGACCGGAAACGGTCCCCGACGTGTAATATAGAGTCCAGCGACCGCCACTTGGCCCGAAACAGCGATTTTTCTCGAAAATGCCCTGCGAAAAACTGCCGCTGATGCAAGAACGTCACTAATTTTTGGCAACAACGGATCGACCGCCGTGAATCTCCTTCGCCTACAAGGAGGTTTTCATGGCACCCGAATTCCCTGAACAGTTCGATTACTTGCCGCTTATCCCCGAGCCCGTTCTCCGGAAGCATCAGGTTCATCAACCGCACGACTCGCGCTTTCGGGCCTCCGCTCGCCTGCTCCAAGCGCTCTGGCGAACCGATAAGCAATTGCCGGCCGGGACCTATATCTCGTCCGAGGGCAAAGCGGTTCGGCTCGGCAGCCGTCTTAGTTCAGCGGCGGCCAGGACCGGCGCGAACTTCATTTCCCGCGACATCGCAGCTCTCGCCTTCAAAGAAGTCTGCTACCGGGAAATCGGCGCGGCCATCGACGAAGAGAGGCTTTACTGCAATTTGTTATCGTCCACGCCTTTGGTCTTCAACCTGATCGGACCAATGCGGCTTGACCTTGAACTGGCCACCGCTGTCATGAGAAAGATCATCCCTGGTTTCATGGGCACGATCACCCAGGTCATCTTCGAACATTCCCCAGCGCGCCGAGACCCGCGTTTCACGCATGACGGCACCGCCTTCGATGCTGTCATGCGCTATACGACCGACGCCGGCCGTCGCGGGTTCATCGCCGTAGAGGTGAAATATTCGGAGAGCTGCACGGAACCCGTGCCGACCCTTCGGCCTCGCTACGATGAACTTTCCCGCGAAACGGGCCTCTTCGTCGATGCTGACAACGCGGAATTGCGCACAAATCCGCTCCAGCAGCTTTGGCGGGAACATTGTCTCGCGCAGATCATGATCCAAAACGGGCTCTATGATGAAGGCTATTTCGTCCTCATCGCGCCACGGCTCAACCATTTGGTCCAAAGTGCTGCGAACGGTTATGTCCGTCAGCTCAAGGAGCCGGTGGCGGGACTCGTGCCCTTCATCAACGTCACCCTCGAAACTGTCATCGAGGCCATGAAGGAAGCCGGTGCTACCTCGGAGGCCTCAACCCTCTATCGCCGATACTGCGACTTCTGGCTGGTCGATGGGGAGATCGAACTTGCCTTGAGCGGAACGTTTAAGCCGAAGCGCACGTCAGAGAAGCAGGCTGCGCCGTCGAAAAAGACACGCAAATCCCATCAGGCGGCTTGAATGTCAAAATCGCCGGCTGTTCATTCGAGTCGGCGACTTTCATTTCATCTACCAGTTTGGCTGTCGAAGGCGACGATTGCCCTTTCGAGGCAGAAATAGCGGGTTAGGAAATTCCTAAACGAAATATTTGCACCTGGCTCTCATCTTCAAACCGATGCATATTGGATTTGAAGATGCGGTCGCCGGAAAACATGCCATTAAAGCGGCGAAAAATTATCAGGTTCGCGGATTGCTTCGCCGGGTGTGGGGGCCTCTCGCTCGGGCTCATGCAAGCAGGCCTGATTGGCCGCTTCGCAATCGAGCACGATGCCTTCGCATTTGAAACCCTTTCAACGAACCTAGTCGGCGCCGACACCCGTTACAAATTTCAATGGCCGAAATGGCTCCGAAAGGAGCCAGTTTCAATTGGCACTTTCTTAAAGAAGAATAAACACCAGCTTGAAGCACTCAAGGGATCGATTGACCTTCTTGTCGGCGGGCCGCCCTGCCAAGGATTTTCAAGCGCCGGGCGCCGGCAACATGATGATCCGCGAAACCAACTCTTTGCGTCGTACTTGCGGTTAGTTGATGCCTTACAGCCGAGGGCAGTCCTCATAGAGAACGTGCGTGGCTTTACGCTCGACTTTGATACGGAAGGCAAGTCCAAGAACTATGCGCAAAAGCTCCGCAACCGCCTTTCGGAAGAGTATGACGTTTACGAGGAATTGATTAACGTCTCTGAATTTGGAGTACCCCAAGCCCGGACACGTTATTTCTTGATTGCGATAAAACCAGGGTTTTGCGAAGAAAATCCATTCACCTTGCTACGCCGCCGCTTGCCGTCTTTCCTTAGGACAAAAGGCATTAAGGCACCCGTTGGTGCTTGGTCGGCAATCTCTGACTTAGAAGTTGCTAGAGGGGGAGTTCAGGCCTCAAAAGATACGGCGGGCTTTGAAGAAATTTGCCATGCCGGCGCGCGCACGCAATTTCAAAAACTGATGGCAAGCGGAGCGACTTGCACATCTGATTTGCGCCTTGCACGACATTCTGCGGAAATCGTTGAGCGGTTCTCACACATCATCAAGGAAAGCCATCTGGAGGGAAGGCTCAATACCTCGATAAGCAATGCACTTCGGACCCGCTACGGACTTAAAAAGCAAGCATTGAGGGTGCTCGACCCGGACCTTCCGGCTCCGACCATCACCAGCATGCCGGACGACCTCCTACATTATCGCGAGCCAAGGACGTTGACCGTGCGTGAAAACGCCCGGCTCCAGTCATTTCCCGATTGGTTTTCATTCAAAGGGAAGTATACGACCGGAGGAGATCGGCGGCGGCGCGAAGTACCGCGCTTTACCCAAGTCGCGAACGCTGTCCCGCCCCTTGTCGCCGAGGCCTTGGGAGAGCTGTTGAAGGACATACTTACAAAAAAACCTAAAACGAAGGTGCGAAAAATTTCACGTTGTTCCCTTCATCGCAGCCAAAAGGTCCCGGAAGTTCGTGCGCAAGCCTAATATCGTCTGTCGAAGCTCGCGGGTTTTATCGAGGCTTATAATTTGCCCACTGGCATCCGTTACTCCTTGCGGCCTACCTTCAGGCAAGAGCACTTGGTGGCCAAGTATGTTCCGCCCAGGTACCACTTTCTGCTGGTAATCGACAACTGAAGTCCGATATTGCTTGTGCGCTTCGAAAGGCTTTTGTTTAAGCAGACCGGCCAAGACTCGCAGGCGATCATATGCCGTGAAAATTAGATGGGCTTCGGAAAAATTTGATATATGCGTGGCGGCTTGGAGTTCAGCATAGATTTTATTCATCTTGGCTATTTGAGTTTCGATATGCCTCAATGCGTCTTTAAGTAGACTTGCTCTGCCACCCGCATCTAATTGTTCGTGCATGAGTAGAAGGCACTCATTGACCATTTGATCAATGTCCGCAGTCGCTCCCATGACGATGCCGCGCGTGTGGTCAAGGTCGAGAACTTTCTTCACGAGAGATTCAAAAACACCCATGACCTCTTCGATAAGGTCGTTTCGGCCAGCGCAAAAGACTCCCTCAAGATTATTCTCGAACGCGAGCTGTCGCAGTGTGTCGGCAGAGTTGTTTGCAGAATAAAAAATAACGTCCTTATAAGGTACGGTACCTCGTATTTCGGCAATTGCATCCTGACCTTGGACTCCAGCCCCTAGGTCGAAATCCACCAACAGTAAATCGACTTCATCCTTAAATACCTCGTCGGCGATCTTATCGCGCACCTGTTCTATTGACTGGCAAAGTATGGGATTAAATTCGAATCCCTCTTCGCGCATCCGTTGCTTAATAGGGGTGATCTGTGGCTCGACATAGTTCGGCTGGTCTTCGACCCAAAGGACGTTGAAATCGAGTCTCATTTTGGTTTCTTTCCGCCAATGACTTTAATAATAAAGGCGGCTCCACGCTCTGTGTCTTCATCGAGTTCGATGGTCCCCCCCATTTCGCCCAGAACTTGCCGTACGTGATAGAGGCCAAGGCCGGACCCATGGGTCGTAGTGTAGCCCATTTCAAAAAGACGCTTTTTATTCGCACCCGTTGCAATTCCGTTTCCGTTATCGCTCACTTTCATGACCATTCCGGAACGTTCCAGCGGAGACAGCTCGAACTTTATCCGGGTGGCCCGGGCGCGCCTCGCATTGCTGATGAGGTTATCGACAATGATAGCAGCGTTCATCGGGTTGAACGTCATCTCTAAGCCAGGATGTTCATTGACCAACTCTATTTTGAGGCGAGCGCTGCCAGAAGTACGGGCAATCTGGTCAATATAGTCGGCGATGAAGGCCGGAAAGTCCGCTTTGATCTTTTCAGAGTCTAAGACAAAATTGGCGCGTGCAGCGAACTTTGTTACCGCCATGACCTTCCGGTTTAGGAAAGCCATCTGCTCCACAGCCTTCAACACGTCTTCCCTAGGAATCGACTTCTTGTCGGCTGTTGCAGCAAGAAGGTTTTCGATTTGTTGATGTATCGCGACGGCATAAATGGTCGCTTGGTGGTGAAGGCTTAGTATCGTCTTCACATCCAAGCTTACGACACTTTCAAGGAAGCTTGATCGCCGCCGCTCGGTCTCAGCCTCCGCTTCCGACCGCTTTGCCGCGGCTTCTGCGATGACGGCACGGCCTGTCGCCGCCTCTGCCGCCTCACGCTCTCGGTCCGCAACCTTCCTTGCCTCGGCTTCTGCTTTCTTCAGTTCTTCGAAGCGCTTTTCAGCGCCTTCCAGCCTGCGCAATAGCGAGGCATCTCCAACTTTTTCGGCGATCGACCGAAGGCTAACTAAGGAAGACTCAAATTGCTCAGAGCGCTCGTTAAGTAAGCCGACGAGACGCTTGCTGTATTGAAGAAGCTCTACATCATCATTGTCGACAAGGCTTGCAACAGCAGCAGACACCCTGGCGCGGCCATCGTCTGTCAGGAGGCGAGAAAGGTCGTCGGTATCAGACTCGCCCTTATCAACCCAAGAGACAGGAACAACATACTTCTCAAGTCGCTTGAGACAATATTCCATAAAGGCCTCACGCAACTCTCTGACAGCAGGCGAGTCTATGAGACCTTGGTTTCGGCTTGAGGCTTCTTGGAAATCTTCGTCAGAACCGAAAACATCTAGCCGACCAATGATTTCGCGAGAACCCAAGAAGCGACTATGTCCTTGTTGCTTGCGCCTGTTGTAGCCAAACCAATCGTCGCCATCTTCTCCTATCGGATATACTCGAAAGCCGTTCCTGAACACGAAGACGGAACCGAATTGGACCGAGGGTAGTCCGACTCGCCGGGCAAAGGTGACTTTTGCGGAACGGTTCAAATAATAGATTTCACCCCTGAACCCGGAATGGTTTAGGCGCTTGTAGGGATTTGGCTCCCGAATTTTGTAGACGATCTCGCCACGGTCGGTCAGCATAGTGTTTATGTGACCGTCTTCGATATCGACGCGTATAAATGTCGTCTTTTCCCGCAAGGCGGAGAAGATGAAGTTTCCAACTTGGCCATTTACAATTTGGCCTGCAACTGTGTCCTCATCGTCTTTGCTTGCCTTAGCCTCGGCTTGCTTGTCCCCCTGTCGTTCACCAGGAGCAATGATGGTTATGGAAAAACTGTCGGCGCCATCGCCGAATGGATTAATGAGTTTTGCCAATGAAGCCTTGAGTTCAAGTAGGCGTTGCCGGTCCCAGTGAACCCGTAGCCGCTTCAGTTCGATAACCGTGCCGTGGCGAAGCTTATTGCCGAATCGGCGCATTTCTGCTGGCAATTCGAACTCAGCAGCTTCGGCGTAAGTCACCGGAACCTGTTCAAAGTGCTCTTTGTCGTCCTTTTCAAACCGTTGCCAATCAACCGTGAGCAGATGCACAGTCTTTGCGCGAGTTCCGTGGGGCCGTGATTGCAGGATGAGTTCTTGCCCGAGCCTGTCTGACGAGAAGCGCCCTACGCCTTTGCTTCCAGCGTAGTGGGAACGGTCCGCCGCAACATCCCTAAAATCCTTACCGGTGCGCCCCTCACGCTTTGAAGAATAGGCGACGAACAACCATTTGTTTTGGATGTCCTCAAGCGACATGCCACACCCATTGTCGGCAATGACGACGCTGCTCTCCCCGAAAAAGAGCCAGACTTCGGTGGCGTTCGCGTCATAGGAGTTCTTGACCATCTCGAAGATGGCGACTTCGTCGTCGGTAATAAGCTCTCGGCCAAGGACCCGCTTCAAGCCGGTACTTACATCAAAATGCAGCCTCTTGGTGCCGGCGCGGCCCCTGGCCGTCTCCTTAACGCTGGTGTCAACCATGCATGGGACTCCCTGCGATGTTAGACACGGGGCCAAGGAAATGAGTCAGCTTCCTTGCCAGACGCTCAGGTGCTTTTGTTTCGCATTCCCAAAGCGTCAGTACCTTCCACCCGTCCTGTCGCAGGAGCTGGATATTAGAAAGGTCGCGCTCCTTGTTTCGCCGGAACTTTTCCGCCCAATAATCACGCCTGCTCTTCGGCATATTGGCGATGCTGCAACCTTCATGGGCGTGCCAAAAGCAACCATGCACGAAAATGACCTTCCTTCGAGATGGGAATGTTAGGTCAGGAACTCCGGGCAGGCTCCGCCTGTGAAGGCGGAAACGATAACCCAGCCGGTGCAATGAACAGCGCACGATCATTTCCGGCTTCGTATCCTTGCTGCGGATCAAGGCCATGCGGGCGCTTCGTTCTTTTTTTGAAAGGGTATCCATGCTTTTTGTTCGAGTTTCCGGGTACCGCATAGGGTGCCGCTGACTCCCATTTGTGTCCATAAGCCTTTTCGGGATTCTCAGCGCAAAAGAGGCCGTCAGCCAATTTCTTGCCGAAATAAGTCAGATAACTGAGTCACCCCGGACGGGAGCATCCAGCTTATGGATGCCGTCAAGATAGGCCGTCGCCAAGGCCATGCGGCTAGAATCTTTGGCTTTTTGGCGTTTTTACTCGCCGGAACTACCTGTTAGGCGCCCGGCTTTCTGCCGCTTCGTAAAGGTTTGGGCGCTTTCTCTCCCGGCACAGGCGGTGCGAACAGTTCCGAGATCGTGACCGACAACGCCGCGGCGATTCTGTCGAGCAGATCGACGGTCGGATTTTCCTCCTGCCGCTCAAGCCCGCCAAGATAAGAGCGATCGACAGCCGCATCCGCCGCAAGTTTCTCTTGCGAGATACCTTGCTTCACTCGAATCCGTCTGAGATTTCGCGCCACAAGCGCCCGGCCCTTCATGAACGAAGGGCAGCATTAGGGAGGCTATAAAACCACTGGATATAGCCATCATATTAGCTTAGCTTACGTTCCGACTTTCTGGTCACAAGTCGGTTGGGTCGCCGGCGTCATCGAGAATGGGGCAAGCGGTGAGGGTCAAAATCCATCGGGGAACGGTTGAGATCGACGGAACCGCGTCGAGCTGGCAGCAAACGGCGGGCGCACCTTTCTCGACTTTGGCCTGCTGCTCGACGGTGACGGCGATTATCTGGGGCGTTTCGGATCACGCCCTTACCGATCACTCCGTCTATGACGCTTACGGCATCGAAGGTGAGGCCGACGGGCAGCGCTGATCCCGGCCTCTTCGGTTAACTTCGCTTTGGCTTAATTGAATTTCGTATATCAACGCTGGAATAACTCACAATGGACGCTAACTCACTGAACGGCTTCTTGGCTCATTCGCCAGTAAACCCCTTCGCTCTATTTATTCTAATCTTTGTGTTTGTGATTTACCCTTTGCCCACATACCTCGCTTTCTTTCGGGGTCATCCGAGCAAATGGCAAATTGGAGCCCTGAATATCTTTTTGGGCTACACTTTTATCTTTTGGGTATTCGCTGCAGTTTGGGCACTTGCACCTCGGCCAACGCGCTGATCTCTATGTTTGAGACTCTGCACGGGACGCCAGGACACTCGGGACTTTTGACTTTATTCGGTCAGAACGACGATGGTCATCTGATATGGCACTTCGACTCCAAGAAGATCACACCGCCCTACGGGCGGCCTTGGTACTCAATGCTCCGATAGGTCTTCCCCTTCGAGGCGTCCGATGAAACCCGCCGAGGCTTCACCCACCTCTGATATCGATCATTACGACGCTCTCGCCGCCGTTCGAGATCGTTTCCTAGGATTCCGATGTGCAATCAAGGGCGCGGAAATATCGAGCCATGCAGATAGGAATGGCCTCTTGCAACTTGCGGAAGACTTCACCGCGGCCCTGAAAGAAGTTTGCGATTCCTTCGCACGGGATCGGGCGATCCGCACAACCGGCACTGCCGCTAAAGAATGAATGTTCCAATGCAAACCTAACCCGCGAGCCTCAGATAGGTATCTTCTGGTTGTCCCAGATATTGGTCTCGATGCAGACCATCGTCGAGAAGGCTCGCGATTTAATGTTTAGGTGACGTTGTGATGCGCCTCGTTTTTCTCTGTCTTGCGAAGGTGGTTTAAGTGCTCAGACCACCACGTCATCATTCGAACTCGCTCTTCCCAAAACTCTGCCCTTTGATAAGCGCGGCGCACAGCACTGTTCTCGACGTGAGCCAGTTGGGCTTCAATAGCGTCCGCATTCCACTTGCCGCTTTCGTTTAGCATTGAGCTGGCAGCGGCGCGGAAGCCATGCCCGCACATTTCCTCTTTCGAGTAGTTCATGCGCCGCAACGCGGCATTGATCGTATTTTCCGAGATGGGCTTCAGAGGCGTTCGGATGGAAGGGAAGAGATATTTCCCGTGGCCAGTTATTGTTTGCAGTTCGCGCAAGATCGCAACGGCACGTGGAGCCAACGGGACACGGTGCGGACGCTTCATTTTCATTTTTTCTGCCGGTACAGACCAGACTGCGGCATCAAGATCGAATTCCTTCCATTCCGCGAAGCGAAGTTCGCCGGGGCGAGCGAAGGTCAAAGCGAGCAACTCCAATGCAGCGCGCGTTTCTGGAGCGCCTTCATATGTTTCAATCGCTCGAAGCAGGCCGCCGAAGGCCTTCGGGTCGATGATGGCGGGACGATGCTGAACGACCGGCGTAGCAATCGCGCCCCTTAGAGCGGCCGTCGGATCATTTTCCGCGCGTGCGGTGGCAACCGCATAGCGAAAGACCTGCCCGATGGTCTCTCGAAGTCGTTTGGCGCTTTCGAGTTTCCCTCGATTTTCGACGATGCGAAGCACGCCAAGGATTTCCGGCGCAGTGATTTCGGAGATGGGCCTAGGGCCGATAGCGCCGCTCGCGAGCCCCAAAAGCCACTGGGCCTTTCCAATGGTGCGTTCCGACTTCCCCTCCCGCCGCTTTTTCTCCAAAAGCTCGGCGGCGACGGCGTCAAAGGTGTTAGCGCATGCTATAGCCCTTTTTGCCTTTGCAACCCTTCTGGCGAATGAAGGATCTTGGCCACTGGCAAGGAGGCGTTTGGCCTCATTCCTTGCCTCACGAGCGTCTTTGAGACTGATGCCGGGATAAACGCCTATGGCGAGTAGCTTTTGGCCGCTCCCAAAACGGTAAGCTAGCCGCCATCGTTTCGCGCCATCGGGCGTAATCCATAATTGAAGGCCTCCTCCGTCCGAAAGCTTAATCAGACGATCACTCGGCTTGGCCTTACGAATTTCGACATCGGTGAGAGCCATTGTTGGTACTTACAATGTTGGTATTTGGCTTATACCAACGCTTATACCAACGTTTCTGACCGGATACCAACGGCCGCTAATGGACCGTCATGGACAGCATTTGCGGTAAATACCTTCAATAACAATATGATATGGACGTTACCGGATCATAACGGACTGTGAAGTGGTGCCGCAAGAGAGATTCGAACTCCCGACCCTCTCATTACGAATGAGATGCTCTACCAACTGAGCTATTGCGGCCCACAGGCCCGGTTTCGGTCGCTCGTGGACCCCGGGCTCGACTCGGCCATCGGCCGATATGGGCTTCTCCATAAGTCAGGTTGCCCCCGCTTGGCAACATGGGCTGACTTCGCCCGGCGGTTCTGCCCCTTCGCGACTGTGAACGCCAAAGGCCGAATGGCCTTTTTGCTTTGAGCTTTGGCTTTCCGGATCAAGCTCCTTGCGAGCTTCAAACGGCCATGATCGGCGCGGCTTTTCGCGGCAAGCAGGATTTCCGCGATGCGCTCCCCGACCGGCATGGCGGGTCTGTAGCTGGTAGCGGAGGAGGGACTCGAACCCCCGACACAAGGATTATGATTCCTCTGCTCTAGCCGGCTGAGCTACTCCGCCCCATCTGGCCGCATCGCAGCATGCCAAGGCGGGGCGATATAGGCGCGAGCCTTCGCGAGTGTCAAGGCAAGCCCATCAAAGCTTCACGATTCGCGCCAAAGTGAAAATGCCGAAGGGCGCCAAGGCGCGTCGCTCGGCAAGCGCTACCTGCGGATGCGCCGCGATCCAATCGCCGATGACGGACCAGGGAAATTCCGGCCGCCAGCCCAAAGAGGCGCTGTGCCTGCCGAGCCAGGCCTCAAGCAGCGCCATAAGGCCCGTCTCGGCGCCGATGTGATTGACGAGGATGATCTCGCCACCCTTCTTCACGACCCGCAGCCATTCGTCGAGACAGGACGCGGGGCTAGGCACCACAGTCAAAACATAGGGCACGACGACGGCGTCGAATGAGTCATCGGGAAAGCCCAGATGCATCGCATCCATCAAGACCAATCCCGCGACATGATGCAGCGATTTGGCGCCGACGCGCCGGCGGGCACGCCGCAGCATGGGCTCGGAGAGATCGACGCCGACAAGGTGCAGGTGCCGATCGAACATCGGCAGTTCGAGCCCGGTGCCGACACCGACATCGAGGATCGAACCCTTGAGCCTGTTGGCAGCCGTCGCGACCGCCTTGCGGCCCGGCCGCATCACCGCAGCGAAGACGAGATCATAGATGGGCGCCCAGCGCGCATAGGCCTCTTCGACATGCGCATTATCGAGCGTCTTTTTGAGAGGCGCTTCGGTGCGCGGCAGCGCCGCCGCCTGCGCCTTATCCTCGCTCACGCGCGACTCAACGTCCGGCCGCGGCCAGCATGGGATCGGCTGCGCGCGGCGCCAGTCCTTGCGTTGCTGCTTGCGTCGAGGCGATGAAGCCGCCGCCCAAAACCCGCGCCTGCGGATCGGCCGAGGCATAGAAGACGCAAGCCTGCCCCGGCGATACGCCGTCCTCGTCGCTGACGAGTTCGACCCAGACCGTGCCGCCCGCGGCATGCAGAAAAGCCGGTACGGGCGCGCGCGTCGAGCGAACCCGCACGCAAAGCTCGAGACCATCGGCTGCGATATCACCAAGCGATCCGTCGCCCAGCCAATTCAAACCGCGCAGATGGACGATGCGCGTGGCGAGCGCGCTGCGCGGCCCGACGACGACGCGCGCCGCGGCCGCATCGAGACGCACAACATAGAGCGGCTCGGCGCCGAACCCGCCGAGACCGAGGCCGCGCCTCTGCCCTATCGTATAATGAATGACGCCTGCATGATGGCCAAGAACGCGCCCGTCCAAATGCACGATCTCGCCCGGCACGGCGGCGGAAGGCGAGACCTGCGCGATGAAGTCGGCATATTTGCCGGAGGGCACGAAGCAAATGTCCTGGCTATCGTCCTTATCGGCGACAATCAGGTCAAAGTCCCGCGCAACGGCGCGCACTTCGGTCTTTTCCATTTCGCCGAGCGGAAAGCGCAAAAGGGCCAGCTGCTCCTTGGTGGTCGCGAAAAGGAAATAACTCTGGTCGCGCGACGCGTCGAAGGCACGATAGAGCTGGCGCCCAGCCTGCCCATCCGGCCGCGAGGAGACATAATGTCCGGTCGCCAGGACATCGGCGCCGAGATCCTTCGCGGTCTCGAAGAGATCGGCGAATTTAATGTCGCTGTTGCAGGACACGCAAGGAATCGGCGTCTCGCCCGTCGCATAGCTCTGCGCGAAAGGATCGATGACCTTCTGGCGGAACTGCTCTTCGTAGTCGAGGACGTAATGGGGAATGCCGAGGCGGGCCGCGACGAGGCGCGCGTCGTGAATGTCCTGGCCGGCACAGCAGGCGCCCTTGTGGTGAACCGCCTCGCCATAATCATAGAGCTGCAGCGTCACGCCGATGACGTCATAGCCTTCGCGCTTCAAAAGCGCCGCGACGACCGACGAATCGACCCCGCCGGACATGGCGACGACCACGCGCGTTTCCGCCGGCGGCTTTGCGAGCCCCAGTGAATTCATGCCGTTGCCAGTCTCAAACCTGTCACTCATGCGCCATGCGTCCGAATAGCTTTTCCGGCCGAAGAGCCGCGGCGGCTCTCCAGCCGCCACCATCTAAAACATTCCCGGTCCGCGGATGCAATGAAAGACCGAAAGATGTCTTTAACGTTTGGCACCCCGCCGGGGCCATCCAGCCTAGTTCAAGTTACCTCAGCGCCGGTGGTAACCTGTATCAAGAAGGAACAAATTTCATAAATTTCCTATTTTTTAAATATTGAGCCAGCTTTACAAACTATTCGTTAGCAAAATCAACCTGTTCGTTTAGTCAAATCTTAAACTGAATGGCTCATTTTCCTTACTCACAGGGTCAGTTGAGTTGTGAGTTTGAAATATGACCGAAATGCACCGTCCAAAGGCGAAATATGTGATCGGGCCAGACGGGAGTCCCTTGACCATAGCTGATCTGCCTCCCGCTTCGACGAAACGTTGGGTCATTCGCCGCAAGGCGGAAGTGGTCGCGGCGGTGCGCGGAGGACTTTTGTCGCTCGAAGAAGCTTGCAGCCGCTATACTTTGACGGTGGACGAGTTTCTGTCCTGGCAGATGTCGATCGAACAGCATGGACTGGCCGGCCTGCGAACCACACGGATTCAGCAATATAGGCACTAAAAGCCGCGGCCTTTAAAGCTCGGAACGCGATGACTATTCGACATAGTAATCACGTTCTAATCCAATCATCTCATCTTGATCTTGGCCCGTCTTGAGGTCGAGAGCCGGCTTGTCATAAAAGACCGGCGTTCTCGGGCGCGATGGCTTTTGCGTCGCCCTCGCAGGCAATTGATTCGCCGCCTTCCCCCTCTTTGCGATGCAGCGCCTCATCCAATTTGCGGCGTTCGAAGAGGATGACGATCACGATCGCGATAGCGAGCGGGATCAAAAGATAGAAAAGCCGGAAGACCAGCAAGGCCGTCAGGACCTTGACCTGGGGCAGCGCCGGCAGGGCCTTCAGAAATATAAGCTCGAAGACCCCGAGCCCGCCCGGCGCATTGGACACGAGCGCGGCCGAAAAGGACGCTAGAAAAATCGCCAATATGACCATGAAGCCCGGGTTTCCGGCTTCCGGCAGGGCAAAATAAATAATCCCGGCCGCGCCGATGAGCTCCATCGGCGCCGCGATCAACTGCCGGACCGTGATGCCCGGCCGCGGATATTCGACCCGGAACCCGCCGATCACCAAAGGCTTCAGCCGGAACACCGAGCCCAAAATATAAATTGCGACCGCAGCCAAAAAAATCGTGCCGATGATCCGCGCCGAGCGCGGGTCCGTCAAAAGGCCCGGCAATATGCCGCCGAGGCGCCTCAACCTTTCCGGCTCGATGATCAAGACAATGCCGCCGAGCAGAATCGTGCCGAGGCCGAAGGTCAGCGAGCAGAGCGCGACCAGCACGGCGATCTGGGCGGCGCTGAGCCCCTTCGACGTATAGGCGCGGTAGCGCACCATGGCGCCGGAGACGACCGAAGCCCCAATATTATGGGCAAGCGCATAAGTCGTGAACGAGCAGAGCCCGACGAAAATCCAGGATATGTGGCGAACGCCCAGATGCAGCAGCGCGATCCGATCGTACCAGGCAAGCGCCACATAGGCGACGAGCGTCGATAGGATCGCCAAGGCATATTGTTTCAGCGTCAAGGCCTTGAGTTCGGCCCAAACTTGATGGCCAACCGACTCGCCCCGAAATTCGCGGTACAGAAACCAAGCCGACACTGCGACCGCGACGAGCCCGACTAAGGGCCAAAACAACTCAAGAAAACGTTTCATCGATCTTTCGTCGGGTCGAAGCCAATGAGTGGCGGCGAGAATAGACTACACGCAATCGCGAAAACACTCTATCCCTTTGTTTTTATGCGTTTATGAAGCTAATTCAAGGGCCAACCGGGCATCGCGCAAAAGGCCGGGCCAAGCGGCCAAGCCGGGTCAGGCTCGAAATCTTGCCCTTCATTTAAAGCTATGAGGATCAGGCAAAATGAAAGGCGAGGACGCGGCTCGAAAGCCGCGTGAGCAAATCGACCGCAAGGCCCCGAGTCAGGACCACGGCCAAATATGCGCAGGCCTTTCGCTAAAGGCCTTGTGTGTCTTTCGGATGAACCTTCCGAAAGAGACCAAGCTGAGGTGTTTCGGGAGAGGCTTGAGCGCTCAGGCTTGAACGGCGCGCAAGCCGCCGAGGGTCAGATCCGGTGCGGTCAGATCGCTCAGCCGGTCGGAGATCTTTTCGCGCACTTCGAGGCTTTGCTCTTTCGCGAGGTCAGCCGTCGCTTCCTCAAGATGGAAACGGGCTTCGTCGAGCTGGCCTTTGAGCTCATCAGCCGAGCGCAGAAGATTGTCGCGGCGCGCGCGGGCGGCACGCGCATAGGTCGGATAAGCAAAATGACCCATATCCACGATGCCGGCGCGCTGTTCTTCTACCGCGATTTCGCGATCGAGATCGCCGGCCATACGGGCAAATTCGCCGATCATCGTTTCGATCTGCAAAACGCGGCGGCGCTTTTCTTCAACGTGGAAGCGCTTGAGGCGCACAAGGGTATCCCGCGACTTCATTCTTCAAACTCCAAGACGCCGGTCGATATTCAACCTCAATGAGACGATGGGTACCGCGAGACTTGGCGAATATGCACTTTCGAAGTTGCTGCTTTCTTACCTTTAAGGCCCACCGATGAAATCAGCTTCGGATCAGCCTTGCCGGTGTATGATTGATAACTGATTCGCAGGGATGGCTTCGGCCGAGCCTGACGTTTTATTTCTCTCACCGTTCTCAGCGGTGCAGCTTTCATTGCTTGAACCAACCTAGCTTTGCCGGACGAGGTGCCGCGTAACGGTCCTCACGCAAAGCTCCGCCTGGGCTTGCGTGGAAATCGTGTGGCCAGGCCGGTAAAGGTCAATCGGATCAAAGAGAGAAGCCGGTGGTTAGAATGAATTGTTAACCAATGCGCATTATGGTTACGAAATTCGTTCTTCCGCTCTCCGTACCGCGGCGACGCGCGGTGGTCTCGCGGTAATGTGTACAAGGGTTTAACGCCATTAGGGCAGCCGACGGGGCAAAGGTGGGGACCTTACATGCGCGTGCTACTGATTGAAGACGACAGCGCTACGGCACAGAGCATCGAATTGATGCTCAAGTCCGAGAATTTCAACGTCTATACGACGGATCTCGGCGAAGAAGGCATCGATCTCGGTAAGCTTTACGATTACGATATCATCCTTCTCGACTTGAACCTTCCCGACATGTCCGGCTATGAAGTTCTTCGCAATCTCCGGGTCGCGAAGGTCAAGACGCCGATCCTCATCCTCTCGGGCCTCGCCGGCATCGAAGATAAGGTCAAAGGGCTGGGTTTCGGGGCGGACGACTATCTGACGAAGCCATTCCACAAAGACGAGCTCGTCGCCCGCATCCATGCCATCGTGCGCCGCTCCAAAGGCCACGCCCAATCGGTCATCGCAACGGGCGATCTCATCGTCAATCTCGATCAGAAGACGGTGGAAGTCTCCGGCGCCCGCGTGCATCTCACCGGCAAAGAATATCAGATGCTGGAGCTGCTTTCCTTACGCAAGGGCACGACCCTCACCAAGGAAATGTTCCTCAACCACCTCTACGGCGGTATGGACGAACCGGAACTGAAGATCATCGACGTGTTCATCTGCAAATTGCGCAAGAAACTCGCCAATGCGAGCAATGGCCGCAATTATATCGAGACCGTGTGGGGCCGCGGCTATGTCCTGCGCGAGCCGGGCGATGAAGAGGAACGCAGCATCGCTTGATGCGGAGCTGACCTCTAATCCATCTTCAGAAATTCAAAATCGGGAAGCCGTAGACCATGGCTTCCCGATTTGCTTTTGGAGCACGATCTTCTCCGAAAACTCTGCAACTTTTCGAGATCATCCTCTGCCGGTCGCATGATCTTGTCCGAAAAGTCTGCAACTTTTCGGGATCATGCGAGAGACCGCAGGAAAATCGGACTTGCGATCGAAATCGCCTTTGATGCCTGGCGTGGCATGGCCGGAACGAGCGGCCGGCTTTGAACGGGAATGCTGACGGTCGGCGGTGGTGTCTGGACGATGGGCTCGGGCCGATGAACGCTGGTCAGCCGCAACGATGGATGCGGCATGAGCCTGTCCGACAGGCCGACGACGGTCTCGGCCGACCCCATGGTCAGAAAGCCATCTTTCGCAAGCGCGCCGCCGAGGCGATGCAAAACATCCTTCTTCGTTTCGAGGTCGAAATAGATCAGGACATTGCGGCAGAAGATGATGTCGAATTGTCCAAAATCCTCGAAATTCGACAGGAGATTGAACTCCTCGAACTGGATTCTGGCGCGCAGATATTCGTTGATTCTCCAGCCATCGGACTCATTGCGAAAATAGCGCAAGAGATGCGTGATCGGCAGGCCGCGTTGAACCTCGAACTGCGTGTAGCGTCCGGTCCGCGCCGTAGCAACGGCCGTACTTGAAAGATCGGTCGCCAGAATCTCGATGTTCCAGCCGGCAAGCTTCTTCATCTCCTCATCGAGAATCATCGCAAGCGAATAGGGCTCCTGGCCGGTCGACGCCGCCGCGCACCAGACCCTGATGCGCCGTTCCTCTTGCCGTGCTTCCATCAATTTCGGCAGGATGAAGTTACGGAAATTATCGAACGGCGCCCGGTCGCGGAAAAAGAAAGTCTCATTCGTCATCATCGCATCGACGACGCTTTGCTTCAGGCTCGCATCCTTTCCGCTTTTGACGGTTTTCAAAAGCTCCGAAAGATTGGCGATGCCCGCACGGCGCATGAGAGGCGATAGGCGGCTTTCGATCAGATAGGCTTTATTGGCGTCCAAGGTGAGGCCGCTCGTCTCACGCAGAAATTGCTTGAGCTCTTGAAGATCAGAGGACATGGCACAAGCCTCCGATCATCATCGGGCGCAACAATGCGCCGCGCATCGCGGCGACTATGAATTCGGGAGACATGGCTTCGAAAGACATGGCTTGGGGAGGCTTGAAGAAAAACGCAGCGCCTTCGGCATCCGCCCATTCGTGATGTATTAAAACTTCCAATGGCTTGTTCATCTATAAAATTGACCCGCAATGAGATGGTTTAAACATGTTTTAAAAGCGTAAACGCGGTATCAGAGGAGGCCGATTTCCTCAAATTTCGATTGCACAATCTGTTTGTCGAATGGCTTCATGATATATTCGTCGGCTCCGGCATGAATAGCTCGCGCTATATGAACGACGTCATTCTCCGTCGTGCAGAAAATCACCTTGGGCTTCGAGCCGCCCGGCAATTTGCGAAGCTTCTGCAAAAATTCTAGACCATCCATGATCGGCATGTTCCAATCGAGCAAGATCCCGTCCGGCATCGACGACGCACAATGAACCAGCGCCTCCTTGCCGTCGCCGGCCTCGCTGGATTGCAGACTCAATCCTTCGAGAATGCGCTTGGCTGCCTTCCGAATGACGGAAGAATCATCAACGACCAATATCTGTTTCAACAGACTCTCCTAGAAGACTATTTATCGAAGCTTTGTTCGTTCGACCCGCCACGGCGCTGGAAATCGAAGACGGATGCCATATCGAGGATCGGAAGGATTTCCGTCTCGATCCGGTAAACCGCATTGGTCAAAGAGATACTCTGCGGATCGAGATGCGGCGGCAACGGAATGCGGGACTTGGGATCGAGAACGATCACATCTCCGACCTCGTCGACGACGAGCGCGAAACTTTCGCTGCGATGTTCGATGCCAATCGCAAGCAACCCGCGGGCAGGCTTTTCTTCTTTCATGCGCAGCCGCCGCCGAAGGCTGACGGCCGTCACGATCTTGCCGCGCAGGTTGACGAGACCCAAAATTTCCTCGGGACCGAGCGGAATGGGCGTGACCTCGTCGATACGGAAAATCGTTTGAACGGCCTCGACCGGCAGACCGAAGGTCTCGCCGCCGACGATGACCGTGAAGCAACGGGTTTCGTCGCCGGGAAGAATCCCCTCATGCGAATCGGCCGATCCGAAATGATGCGCGCCCGCGGATTTCATGCTGCCAAACCTCCCATGATCCGCGCTTCGAGATCATGTTCTCCAAGCTCCCGGATATCGAGAATCTTTTCGAGGGTCTGCAGCAAGGCCGCGCGGTCGAATTTCCCGACCACGCCGCGCATGCCGCTGACGGCCGCGGCTTGTTCGATCGCCGGCGCCGCATGTGCCGCAAGTGCAAGCACGGGGATTTGGGCGTAACGCGGATCGCCGGCAAGCGAGCTCGCAAGCGCATAGCCGCTCATATCGGGCATATCGAGATCGGTAATCACCGCATCGAAGCTGCGGCCCTTGCTAAAGTGATTCAAAGCTTCGTGACCCGATTCCGCGGTCGTGACCTGATAGCCCGCGGCGCTCAAAACGGGCGACAGCATGTCTCTGAAGAACGGCTTGTCGTCGACGAGCAGCACTTGAAAGCGTTTCGTGAAGGCCCGGGCGAAAGCGTTCGGGCGGGCGATGCGCATGAAATGCGCGACATCGAGAATCTCGACGATCGTGTCGCGGATGCGAGCCGAGCCGATCACGCCGGGCGTCGTGCTGGCGATTTCGAGATCCAAAGGCTCTTCTACGATATCGAGGATTTCCTCGACGATAAGCCCCATGTTTTCGCCGCCGACGCCAAGCACAAGAACCGGATGCTCGGCCGCGAATTCCACATTGCCGACCGGAAGCAGCAGCATCAATTGACCACGGTGCTGCATGACGAACATGTCGTCGCTGCGCTCGAGCGAGGCCGCGGTCACCACCTCGATCCGCGCAATGAGGGAAAGCGGGATCGCTTTCACACACCCATATCCCGCCTTGAAGAGAACCAGGCGAATGCCCTTCGGCGCGACCGGTGCCTCGATCGCGGGCACGACGGTGTAATCATTCGACTGAACGAGCCCCAGGCCTGCCGCCAATCCGGCCGGATCGAGGATCAGGACAACGGATCCGTCGCCGAGGATCGTATGACCCGAAAAGACCGCGAGATGGGCCAGTGAGGCGCCAAGCGGCTTGACGACCACTTCCTGAACGTCGGCAACCGAATCGACCATCACGCCGAACGCATGCGCGCCGACGCGCATGACGACGACACGCCGTTCGAGCACAACCTCCGCCTCGTCGTCGACGATGTCGAGCATCACTTCGAGGTCGAGAAGCGGCAAAACCTCGTCGCGCAGACGCAAGACGAGACAGCCGCGGATGCTTTCGATTTGATGCTGGCTGTCAGTCCCAATGCCGACGACTTCGACGACGGAATGCTGCGGCAAGGCGAAGCGATGTGAGCCGACCTGGACGATGAGTGCCGGAGCAATGGCAAGCGTCAGCGGGATCTTCATCGAGAAGCGGGTTCCCCTGCCGGCTGTCGTCGTCAAGGAGATGGAACCGCCGATCTCTTCGATATTGTCGCGCACGACATCCATGCCGATTCCGCGGCCGGAAATGCTCGTGACCGTATCCGCCGTCGAAAAAGAAGGCACGAAGATGAAGCGGCAAAGCTCATCGTCCGACATGGCGGCGAGTTCCGCCGGCGTCGCGAGCCCCTGCATCAGGGCCTTGGTGCGGATACGCGCCAAATCGAGCCCGCGGCCGTCATCCGAAACTTCGATCGTGATATAGCCCGCTTCATGCGAGGCCATCACCTGAATGGTGCCCGCCTCGGGCTTGCCCGCAGCGATTCGTTCAGCTCCTGGCTCGATGCCGTGGTCGGCGCAATTGCGCAAAAGATGGGTCAGCGGATCGCGGATCAATTCGATTAATTGGCGATCGAGTTCGGTATCCCCGCCATCGGTTACGAGATTGAGCTTTTTCCCGAGTTCGAGAGACAGATCGCGCACCAGCCGCGGCAGGCTCGCAAAGAGCCGGCCCATCGGCTGCATCCTGGCGCGCATGACCGTGTCTTGCAGATCGGTCGTCAAAGTCGAAAGGCGCTGCAAGGGCGCTTTCGTCGTTTCGTCTTCTTGACGGCGGCTCAGGTCCAAAAGCTGATTTCGGGTCAGGACGAGCTCCGACACGAGGAGCATGACGCGCTCCAACACGCCGACGGCGACACGGATCGTTTCGGTGCGCCGCGGCGATGCCTCGACCGGCGTGCCGGCAGCTTGCGCAGCGACCGGATCCGGAACTCTCGCTGCCCTTTCGAGCCGCGAAACGATCTCGGCTTCGCTCGCATTTGTATAAGACCGCGCGATCTGCGCTTCGAGCGATTCGATAAGGTCCGCATCGTCTCCGCCCGGTTCACGGGCGTGCGCTTCCAATTCGTTCAAAATATATTTGACCCGATCGACGGCCTCAAGAATCAACGAGACCATTTCGGAGGTCGCAGGCACACCTTCGCGCAGGCGGCTGATCAAGGCTTCCGCCGCATGGGTCAGAAGCTCGAGGCGTGTCAGGCCGAGAAAGCCGCAGGTGCCCTTGATCGTGTGAAGCAGCCGGAAAATGCTGCCGATGATGCTTCTATCGCTGGGATTTCTCTCGAAAAGGACGAGTTGTGTGGCGGCGGCATCGATATGCTCCGCCGTTTCCACCAAAAAATCATTGAGGAGTTCGTCCATCATCCGATCCGGCCACGCCTTACGCGCCCGGAGGGTATCGCTTGGATCGTTAAAGAGCCTTGAAGGCGATAGATCTTTTATGAGTGACGGCGGTTGAAACCGATGACTACGCCATCGCCGCCACGGCCGCTACCGAAGCCGGAACCGCTTCGATCGCGACGGAGTCGGGGGAGATCGCAAGCTCAAGCGTCATATTGGCCGCGCGCGCGATCAGGCCGGTATAGTAAGGCTGGATTGCTTGCGCATCGACGGTATTGCTTTCCGGCGCTCCAGAGAGGAGGCCCGGAACATGGCTCGGGAGCCGCGCATTGGCACCTTTCGCCTCGACGCTGATCTTGGTGTCCGTCTCACTTCCAGCCAATGTCACGCTGACGACGCCGCCGCGCGGAATGGCGCCCGCCGCGACAAGGCAAAGATTGAGGATCAGCTTGACCTTGTTTTTCGGGAGCAGGATCCGCGGACCGTTCCATTCAAGCTGCGTGCGCCCATCGGCAAAAAGCCCGCGCGTCACCTGCTCGGCATCTCCCGTATCGATCGAGGCGCCGACGGAGCCCGCCGCGCCGAAGGCGAGACGGCAGAATTGCAGCCTGGCCGAGGCCGTCTCGGCGCTCTTCTTGATGAGGTCGAGGGCTATTCCGCGCATCTCGGCGTCTTTTTCCTCTTCGAGGACCTCAAGCCCATTCACGATGGCGCCGACCGGGCTGATCACGTCATGGCAGACGCGGGAACACAGCAACGCGGCGAGATCGAGAGAATCGAGTGTAAAGGCCGTCATAGGTCCTCCAGGTTTGACCAAGCGAAGGGACGCATCTGGACACGCAAGAAGCCCGAATCAGCATGAAGCCGCCGATCGAAGTTATTTTGATACTCTTGCAGAGTCACAATGCAAACTCATACATACGATCTGCCGGTTTGATCGGGATCATGCCGCCTCGGATAGGACCGATGTCTAAACATCCCGTTTCAGGCCTTCGGCCCCCGGCGAAGACCTGCGACAAAGCGACCGGAGCCATCATCTAGGTGGCTTCCATGTAACAGCCGCGCCGAATTCGAGGGATCGGCTTGAATACTGGCGGCTTTCCGGTCAGGATGACCGCCGGTTGGGACCTATAGACGAAATGTCTTTAAAAACTCGGCTAAGCGCCAGCCCATTATCTTTCGATCGCGATGCGATCGCGGAAATTTTCGCACAATTGGCTCTGAGCGCCGCTGTCGCGGTGATGCGAGTCTATGACACCGACAGCCATGCCCGCAGCAAGCCCGATAAAAGCCCGGTCTGCGACGCCGACGAATATGCCGAAGCCATCATTCTCGAGGGCCTGGCAACGCAATTGCCGCAATTGCCCGTTCTCGCGGAAGAGGCGGCGGCACATGGACATAAGCCACCCTGCGGCGGGTCATTCATTCTTGTCGACCCAGTCGACGGCACCCGCGAATTCTTGAGCCACAATGGCGAATTCACCATCAATATCGGCCTGATTCTCGGTGGGGTCCCTTGCGCCGGCGTCGTCTATGCACCGGCGATCGACCGGCTTTGGATGGCCGGAGCGAAGGCTTATTCCTGTAATGTCAAACCCGGAATGCCCCTGCCCCCGTTAGAGGAGCGCACACCCATTCATGTGCGTCAGCCGCCGCGCGAGGGATGGACGGCGCTTGCAAGCCGTTCGCACGCCGACGCCGAAACCGACGCATTTTTGGCGGGGCTCCCGATCAATGAGCGCCGCTGCGCCGGCTCATCCTTGAAATTTTGCGCTGTCGCCGAAGGCGGGGCCGACGTCTATCCGCGGTTCGGCAATACGATGGAATGGGATACCGCGGCGGGCGATGCGATTTTGCGCGCCGCCGGCGGGATCGTTCTCGATGCGGCGGGCTTGCCCTTGCGCTACGGCAAAGCTAAGGAGCAATTCAAAAACGGACCCTTCATCGCTTGGGGCGATCCGGCCATCGCAACCACGCCGAAACTTTCTCCGAAGACCCTCGCCTCCCTGAGCAAGGCGTCGCGGAATTAAGCTTCTGTTAACCTTACTTGTCCCAGAATGCGCGGCGATATCCTCAATCATGATGATTTTGGATTGCCCTTTCGCGTCCGGCCGGGCTGCTTTGCGGAGAGACCCATGCCACCGATTTCGCGCCGAGATTTTGCAATTCTGACCGCCGGTCTGGGCCTTTCCAGCCTCGCTGCGACCCAAGTTCGGGCGGATCCAGGCCCCGAGCGGCCTGGAGATTATTCCTCGGACGAGTTGATCCGCAGCGGCCATCAGTTTTTCGGTACGATTTCCCGCGGCCTCGCCCAGGTGGTTGAGAAAGCCACCAAGCAGTGGGGACGTCCGAACGGCTATATCCTCGGCCAGGAAGCGGGCGGCGCCTTTGTCGGCGGCCTGCGTTACGGCGAGGGCATCATGTATACCCGCAATGCCGGCGATCTGAAGCTCTATTGGCAAGGTCCGTCGCTCGGCTTCGACGCCGGCGCCGACGGCGACCGCACCATGATGCTCGTTTACAACCTGCCGGCCACTGAAGCGATTTTTCAGCGGTTCGGCGGGATCGACGGCTCCGCCTATCTGGTCGGCGGCTTCGGCATGACGGCGCTCGGCGCCAATAATATCGTCGTCGTTCCGATTCGCTCGGGCCTCGGCGCCAGGCTTGGGCTTAACCTCGGTTACCTCAAATTTACCAACCACGCCACGTGGAACCCTTTTTAACCATTGATTTCTAGAGGCTTTAACGGCTTTTGCTCTTGGCCCCGGGTCATGGCATAGTCGAAATTCCTTTCGACCTGGGCTCGGCGTGTTTTCGTGATCGAACAGGTGATGGTTTTCGCGCTCGGGTTCCTGATTGCGGGACTCGTGGCGCTTGCGTTCGCGCCGGTATTCTGGGCGCGAGCCGTTCGGCTGTCTGTGCGCCGTATCGAGATGCAATTGCCATTATCGATGCGGGAAATTCTCGCCGACCTCGATCAGGTCCGGGCCGAAGCGGCGGTCGAGCAGAGACGCATCGAACTCAAGGCCGAGGCTCTTAACGAAGCGCGGGCGGCCAATCTCGCCGAACTCGGGCGCCGCGGCGCACGCATCAACCAAATGCAGGAACATATTGCCGGGCTGCGTCAGACCAACGGCGAACTCAGCCTCGATGTCGCGAAATTGAGCCGGGCTCATGCCGAGCTGTCTGCCGAGGCCTCGGCTCTTTCCAAAGAGCTTTTCGATCTCGACGGTCTGCGAGTCCGCGACAAAGAAAAATACAACGCCCTCATGCATGAGTATAATGGCGCGCTGGGTTTGGCCGACGAACAAAAGGCAACGCTCGCCGCGCTTTCGGCCTGCGGGGCAGCGCTTGAAGCGCGCCTCGCGGATACCGAGCGCACTTTGCAATCAACGCAGACGTTGCTGCGCAACAAGGAAGCGGAAGCCAGCTTGCTCGCGAGCCATCTGGAGCGCGCCCGCGACGAGGTTCATGCAAGCGATGCGGCGCGTGTCTCGGCGATCGAGAAATATGAACGGCAGGGCTTCCGCGTCGCCGATCTCGAAGGAAGGCTCAAGGATGCACACGCTGCGCATAGCGAAAGCCTGACACGGCTGCGCACCCTGGCCACGAAGCTTGAAGCGCATGACGCCGAATTGCGTCAAGCCGCGCAAACGGAAGAAGACCTCCGCCTGAAACATGACGGCCTCGTCGAACGCATGCGCACCGTCGAGCGCGGGCTTATCGACCGCATCGATCGGCTGCGCACCGAAAACGCAGCTTTGCAAGGGGCGCTTAACGCGGCACGCCAGGAATGCGCGAGCCTGTCACGCGAGCTTTCGGACTTGGGTCAGACGCGCCCAGATGAACCCGAAGAGCAGCAGGTGCGCCTGCTGCGTCCGATCTGGCCGACGGCTTCCAAGCCCTGACAATGCATGCCGGCGGCAAAGCCTTTCACGGCCTATTGATGGCTGCGGCCATACCGAACGGTTCGGTCAACATTGACATGAAGTCCGTTGGATTTTAAAGGTTTGCTCTAGATCGCGATGGTTTCGGATCGAATCGATTCCAAAATCATGACCGGGATCGCTTCTAATAGCCTAGAGCGGGACACAGGCAGAAAACCGCGGCGCGGTTTCCTCCTCTCGCTCTGGACGTTCCTGCGGCCGGTGCGCCGGCAGATCGCATGACATGCCTATGGCGTCTATTTCCACAAAAGATCCCGAGCTTCCGACCCCGTCCTCGCTCGACGACGACAAGGCGCGGCAAATTCTCGACGGCGCAAGGCGCGTCTTTCTCGCGCAGGGCTTCGACGGCGCGAGCATGAACGACATTGCCCGCGCGGCCGGTGTTTCCAAGGGCACGATCTATTTCCATTTCGACTCGAAGGAAGCCTTGTTCGAGGCCCTGATCCGGGCCGAGCGCCAGCAACAGGTCGAGCAATGCTGGGCGATTGACGAAGATAGCGCGGACATAGCCGGCGCGCTCACCGAACTGGGCCGCTCGCTTCTGACAATGATGATGACGCCTGAAATCATCGCGCAGGTCCGCACCGTCATCGCGGTCGCGGCGAAATTCCCGCGCATCGGCCGTGCCTTTTACGAGACCGGCCCGAAACATGGGTTCGGCCGGCTTTCCGCCTATTTCGCAAGACAGACGGAGGCCGGACGGCTGGAGGCGCCGGAGCCGGATACCGCGGCCATTCATTTCATCCAGCTTTGCCTCGGCGACATTCATAAGCGCCTGATGTTTTGTCCCGACGACAAAATCAGCGACGCCGAAGTCGAGCATACTGTCGGCGCCGCCGTCTCGGTTTTCATGCGGGCTTACGGACCCAGGCGATGACGGACCGCCAGCGCCGCTTTACGTTGGCATGAGCCCGGGCGCTTCTCTTGGAAATTTCGCCAGAACCGACGGGTCGATGTTGAGGTGCTGCGCCACAAGCTCGAGCGGCGTATGCGCCAGCCAATCCGACAACGAGACTTCCTGATATTCCGCCGTTCTAAATACCCCGACCATCACGAGATCCGTCGATCCTGTGTTCTCGATATAATGGCCGGCGGCACGTTTGACATAGCCGATATCGCCCGGCTTGAAATCCTGCGTCTGCGCGCGCGGTCCGGCATTGAACACCGTCATGCGCCCTTCGCCCTTGATCCAATATTGCCATTCGTCGGCATTCGGATGCCAATGCAATTCGCGCAATCCGCCGGGCTTGATCGTTTGAAGTGCTGCTGCGACCGTCTGCGAAACCTTGAATTCCGTGCTGTCAGCAAGTTGGATCTTGCCGCTCTTATTGTCGCGAAAGGGCTTCATTCCCGACAATGAGAAGGTGAAGGGAAAGGGCGGCGCGCCGGCCGCACTCGCAACGGCAGCCTGAGCCTCGGCCAAAGGCCCCGGCTCCTTTCCCTGGAAGATCCAAAGATCGGTCAAAGGGATCGATTTGAATGTTTCCTCGGCGACGCCGAAGTTTTTCGCGAGAACGCTTGGCGGCGTATGCGCGAACCAGTCGGTCACCAGCAATGTATTGAATTCGGATGCATTGCCATCATCGAAAGCGATGACGAATTCACATCCATCGGGCCCGAGCCCTTGCAACGAGTGCGGAAATCCGGCCGGAAAATACCAAAGATCGCCTTCCTTCACATCCTGCACGTAAGGACGGCCTTTTTGGTCGAGCACCGTGACCCGGCAATGGCCATAGGTCATGATCGCCCATTCGGCCGCGAGGTGCCAATGCAGCTCCCTGATACCGCCCGCGGCGAGCCGCATGTTGACGCCCGAGAACGTGTCGGAAATGGCAAAATCGGCCTGCGTCACCTGGCGCGCCCAGCCACCGTTCTGAATGCGCTTATGCGAATTGTTGAAGGAGGCCCAGAACTGCGGCAGATCGCCGAGATCGGTCGCGGGCGGATCGGTCGCGTCGGGAAATTGCGAGGAAAGCGCCGGGTTCTGCGGGCCCGGATCGCGAAAGCTGCCGGCATTGGCATTGATCTTACCTTGCGGCGGCTCATCCGGATTGCCGAACGTGGCGGCATTCGCGGCCGATGTGGCAGCAGCAAGGGCTGCGCCGGCCGCGCTGGCGGCAAGCATGCTGCGACGGGAAAAAGAATCCATGTGCGATACCTCTTGTTACGCGTGAAATCGCTTTGATGCCAAACAGCGTCATACGCGGCAGCGAGCCGACGTTATTCTATTGCATTCGTAACGGGAAATAGGTCGCGCAGACGGGTTCGAATATTCCCTTGCGCAATCACTTAAGATTGAATCGGCCGCAACCCGAGGCGCCGCCTAACAGCCAACTAAATGTGAAAGGCAGAACCAAACTTTCCGGATCGTATTTTTGTTTCGGAGCATAGCTCATCTGAAAAGTGAGCCGACTTTTTGTGTCCGTTTATTGAGCGCCAATCGCATCCAAAAAAGCCCGGTATTAGGTAGCACTCGCCGCCTGTCAGCATTGCAATAAAGTGCGCATCCGACCAGGATGCGGTCAATGTTAAATGTTGATCGTCATATCGCGCTCCAAGCAGGGTGGATCGCCGGACCAGCTTTCGGGCTGGCTATGATGGCAGCGCCTGATTACCTCAAACTCTCGCCACCATATTCAGCTTTTCTTTTTTGGGCCGGAATAGCCGTCTTTTTGCTGACTATCTTGGTAGTCGCATTTCTTTCTGCTTGCGAAGAAGGAAATAAAAAAAGGCTTTTGCAGCCAACATTAATAGTGGGCGCTGTGATGCTCATCTTCGGCGGCCCGGCCGCTTGGTATTTTTGGCCACAAAAAGCGATTCCTGCCGTACATCATGTTGATGGCCAGGAAAAAAATTTCCTGCTCAACGACAAACTTCAATCGAAGGCTTCCAAATATATTTTTTCATGCAATGTTCCTCCCCCTGCCCACAAAGTTTCTGTGAAAGACCAATTGTCTCGATCTAAGGGGGAGCTTGACGCAAGAGGTGATGCTCTCGGACTCACCATAGAGACAGCCGAGATACCGCATGGTGTGAAAATGGAAATCACACCCAAAACTCCGGAGACAATTATAAGGGCGGGCGGAGTGAGCCGGGTCGTCTACGAAATCAGGCGTGCCGGTTTGCAGCTACTTGTTACGATGTCTATGGATATACCAGACCCACTCGGCCTTATAATGAGATTGATGCCGGTCGATCCAAATTCAGAAACATCGGTTGCACTCAAGAAACAGACAGAAATAATCGTCGGCGCCGAAGAAGGAGCGTGCCAAATTCTATAGGTCTTCCAATCCCACAAACATCAGTGGAACGTTGCGGGATCATGCTCTAACGCGCCGCCTCAAAATCATCGGCATGCCGTCCTTGGGCCGCAGAGTGACGCGCTGCACCGGGACGACCTCATGGCTTTCGACATGCTCCAGCCGGAAATGCCGCATGATGGCTGCGAGCAAAATGCAGCCCTCCTGCAAAGCGAATGTCGCCCCGATGCAAATGCGCGGTCCGGCGCCGAACGGCAGATAGGCGAAACGATCGATTTTTTCGCGCGCGCCCGGCAGGAAGCGGCGCGGATCGAAATGATCGGGATTGTCCCACAAAAGCCGGTGGCGATGCAGGAGCCAGGGCGGCATCATCACCAATGTGCCTTTGCGAATACGGCGTCCGCACAGATCGTCGGCGTCGATCGCCTCGCGCGTAAGACTGGCAACCGGCGGATAAAGCCGCATGGCTTCCTCGATGACGGCACGGGTTTGCACCAGCCGGTCGACGAGCGTCTCGGCCGGCCCTGCGAAAGCCGCATCGGCTTCGGCCGCGAGCCTTTCGCCCCAATCGGGCGCGAGCGACAGGAGATAGAGGCTCCACGTCAGCGCATTGGCCGTGGTTTCATGTCCGGCGCCGATGAAGGTCAGCACATTCGCGTAGACTTCATCCTCGCTCAGATGATCCTGGGTTTCGGGATCGGCGGCCTCAAGCAGCAAGGTGAGGAGATCGCGCGGTGTCGATTGCGGGTCCGATTCAAGCCGGGCGCGGCGCTTTACGATAATCGCTTCAACCGCCTCTTTGAAAAAGCCGAGGGCGGCGCGATTCTTCAAATGGTTCATGCGCGGCACGAAGGACGGCAGGTTGAAAAGATCGACCGGATCGAGCGATCCGATCGATTGCAGATAATCGGAGAAGATTCGCATGAACTCCTGCGGCTTCTCCCCGATTCCATCGGAAAAAATCGTCCGGCTCAGCACGTCGAGCGTGGCGCGGCCCATTTCGGCATGAACGTCGATGACCCGGCCGGGGCGCTGGCGCTGCCATCGCGCGATCAGCGTCTCGCTGGCCGCGACCATCGTGTCCGTGAAGCCAGCGACGGTCTTGGGCGTGAACAAAGGCGCCAGCGTGCGGCGCTGGACCTTCCAGGCCTCGCCCTCGACCGTCAAAAGCCCTTCGCCCAGGCCAGGCGACAGAACCCGGCGCTGCAGCCAGTCCTTGCGGTAATTGCCGGCGTTTTCGCTGAGCACGCGGCGTATGGCTTTGGGATCGGTGACGACCGCCGTCATGCCGAGAATCGAATTGCCGAGCAGAATCGGCTTTTCGTAATGCGCCTTGGTCCAGGTCTCGACTGGATTGCGCCGCAGCACGAACAGGGTGGCGAGCGGACCCAGCGGCGCCTCTTGCGGACGCGGCGAAGGCGGACGCGGCAGGTCGGGCGTTCCACCTCCGGCTTTTGCCGTCTCGATCGAACCGCTGCCGTGCATGAGAAACTCCTGAAGCACTGTCTCTTCAATGGGAGATTATAGGGCAAATGCGGAGACCGCGTGGCCTTGCCCCTGTGCGGCGCTATCCCGCGCAGCGATCAGGCTTGCTTGGCCTTCGCCCAGGCTATAGAAAGCGCGCTGCGCTCGCTCCCTTCGTCTAGCGGTCTAGGACGTCGCCCTCTCACGGCGAAAACACCGGTTCGATTCCGGTAGGGAGCGCCAATAATTCAATATGTTACCAGAGATCAGACCGGCGTGTCCGCCTCCTGATCGCGCGCCGCCAACACCAACAGGGCGAGCAGCGGCGCCAGCAGGACCCATACGCCGAAGCGCGGTGTCGCGGCACCGGATAGGACCGCACCGGTCAGAAATCCGGCCCAGATCGTCGCAAGAGCGAGCGCTCTGCCCCAATGCGTGTCCCATGCTCCCTGGCTGTCGGAAAGCGGTGCCCGCTTGACGGCCAGAGCGAGATGCATCCCGAACCGGCTCAAGGTTCCAGTCACGAAGGTCAGGTTCACCGATTGCGCGCCCACCCGCGACAGTGCCGTATTCATGAGGCCCATGGAGAAGCTGATCGCGGCTATGTGGAGGCCGGCGTATAAAATGCCGAGCTTGGTAATGAAAATGATCAACGCCAGCGTTGCCACGATGATCACAAAAACAAGCCGCCGTGTCCGGCGCAGCGCGGAATACGCCAGCAGCGTCGCGACAAAGCAACCGCAGACGAAGAATGCGATCGCCAGACCCGAAGGCAAAGCCAAGCCCCATTCGCCTTGCCCAAGCGCGGAGCCGGTTTGCGTTGTATTGCCGCTCATGAACGACAAATAGGTTTGGTACATAATGAAGCCGTAGGCATCCAAGCTTCCGGCGATCAAGGCGAGGATCGCCGCCAATCGTCCTTGACGTTTCGCCATAGATTGCAAAGAGCGCAAATTGCGGCCTCCGGCACAGGAGTGGATTCACGCGCCCAGCTCGAGCTCGGTATGCGCCTGCGCCGGATGTCGCGTTGATCCATTTTCCTTACATGAAGGCTGCTTCGGACTAAACCTGTCGGCACATGGTTTGGCGGATCGTGCCGGGCGAAAGCCACGTCCAGATTCGTGCGCGCGGGACTTGCCCGGCTAAAAGCCGCCTCCTTAAAGGTGATCGGCGATTCATTATTGTTTCAGCCCATGCCTTTTAGTACTTTCTCCCAGGCAGTAGATGTACTTGGCGTTTGGCTGCGAGGCTCGGAGGAACATTTGCTCACGGCGCTTCTCGTATCGATGGTCTTGTCGGCGCCTGCGCAGGCCCGTACCGGCATCGGCGACTCGTCGCATCGAATGACAGCGGCCACGTTCCTGAGGGAAGGCCCGCGCAACTCTCTCATGGGCAAGCTTATGAGCGAGTTCTATTCGATGAACGATACGCGCCAGGGCGTGTTTCAAGATGATGTCACGGCCATTCTCGCACCCTATTTTCCGCCGGGGCAGCGTTTCTCCGAAACGGAAAAGATTCTTCACGACGAAGACCTCGGCACCCTGCAGAGATTTGAAGGCAAACAGGATGCCGACGCCGGGACGATGTATGTGACGAGATTCACCTTGATGCTTGGCATGTACTCTGAAGTCTACGTCGTGCTGCACTTCGACTTCGCGGGCAGCTCGGAATCGGACATGGTCGTGAAGAAGATCCGAGCTTTCCTCCGCGGGGGAAGCATGTAATCGGGTTCGGTACAATGATAGAAACCATTGTCGTTTATTTTACGCCTCTCGCATCGACGCGCATCATTGCCTATGTCGGGTTGGGATTGGCGCATCATATGGCGATCGTCTACACGAACAGCGCCGGACAAAGTTTCGGCGTGAGTTCCGGCCCTTCGATCCAAAGCACCTTGCAGACGCCGCAAAACGCGATCAGCGCTTTAAACAGCCTCGACAAGAACGAACCGTCCGACTTCGGTACGCTCATCTCCGATCCGCATAACAACACGCCCTTCGAAAAGGGCCGGATGAACGATTATTACACGCAAGATTATCAGGGAAAGGAATTTCCGCACGCGACCGTGCTCGAAGGGCCGGACCTTTCGGCCAAATGGCAGACCATCGTCAAGATGTATGCCGCGATCGGGCAAATGGATCTCACCTATTCGCCGACGAGTCAGAACTCCAACAGCATGGCAGGCGAGGCGCTTCGCCGGTCGGGACTTCGAGTGCCGTTCTCATCCAATGCGAGATTTGCACCAGCCGTGTTCACGCGTCTTCCGGCCTATCAATGCGAGCTTCTGCACGATTGCCGTAAAAAATGAGCCTACGGCATTCAAACGCCGTAGCGTTCGGTTCGGATGATCGATGCCGGCACGCTCGCGGCAATCATCGCTTCCGTCACTGCGTTGACGAAACCATTCGAGCCGCAGACGAAGACATGTTTGGGCGGCGACGGCAGACGTTTTACGGCGTCCGTCATCATCGGGCCATCGACCCTTCGGCCGTAATCGCCAGGACGCATCGGAGGCTCTCGCGTCAAGGCAAGGACAAGCTCGAAACCATCCTTCCGGCCGGCCAAATCGAGGAGTTCATCTTGGTAGAGCACATCGGCCGCATGGCGCTTCGAGAGCACCAAAAGCGCCGGCACGCCTTGCGCCGCCATTTGCCGATGGCGGATCATCGCCATCAAGGGAACGATGCCGGAGCCCCCGCCGGCCAAGAGCAGCGGCCCGCCGTCATTTCCCGACCAGACGAAATAGCCGCCGAGAGGACCTCGAAGCTCGATCTCGTCTCCGACCGCGACGACCTCATGAAAAAACGGAGAGACTTCTCCATCGGCCAGAAGCTCGATTGCGATTTCGATCCGGTTCGTCGGGCTTGGCGCTGACGCGATCGAATAGCTGCGTATGGCCTGATAGCCATCGGGCGCCACAAGCCGCAAATCGATGTGCTGTCCAGCCTCAAACGGGAAGGGCTTCGACAGCCCCAGACTGAAACTCTTGATGCGCGGCGTCTGCTGGCGAATTTCGACGACCGTCGCAATCTGCCACTCGACCGCGGGCGGCTTTAGCGGCGGCGCATCAATCATTCGTATAGCGCTGCTCGCGCCACGGATCGCCATACATATTATAGCCGCGCAGTTCCCAGAAGCCGGCTTCGTCCTTCTGGGTGAATTGCAGACCGTTCAGCCATTTGGCGGATTTCCAAAAATAGAGATGCGGCACAAGCAGCCGCGCCGGTCCCCCGTGGTCGGCCGTCAATGGCTTTCCCTCATAGCGCAAAGCGACCAGAGCCTTGCCGCCTGTCAGATCGGCGACGGGCACATTTGTCGAATAGCCGTCGATTGAATGCGCCAGGACGAAATCGGTCGGCGGCACGATACCGGCATCCGCCAATATGTCGTCGACGAGCACGCCTTCCCATGCCGTGTTCAATTTGGACCATGTCGTCACGCAGTGAATGTCGCGCGTCATCTTGGTTTGCGGCAGAGCGTTGAACTCCTGCCAATTCCAGGTCTTGACCGGCTTAGGGCCGGCCTTCAGCGCGAAATTCCATGTCTCAGGCGCGACATGCGGCGTCGGGCCAGCGGAGAGGACGGGAAAGTCGGTGACCAGATGCTGTCCGGGCGGAATGCGATCCGCCAATTCATCATTGCGGGGCCGCCCCGTGAAGCCGCGTGTAACCATGTTCCTCTCCTCTCATCCGCTGCGCGCCGCCGCCCAAGAGCCCATGTTCTCACAAGAGCCCATGTTCTCAATTGAGATGCAGATCGGTCTGCAGCGATGTGGAATGCCGCCCGCCGGCGATGGCGCAACCTCCGCATCGAGATCCTCATTGGCCGAAGCTGTTTTACCACGAAACACCCAATAGGCATGGCCGAGATAAGCGATCACGATCGGCAATATAATCGCTATACCGGACCCGATGAAGACGAGCGTGATATGATCCGCCGCGCCGTCTCGACCTTGCTGATCCGAATTCGAGAGGCTGCGTCAGAGGCCCAGATCCGAAAGACTCTTGTAATCGAGCGGACGCGGACCGGAGCGATCCCAATGAAACTTGCGTTCGCTTTCCGTGATCGGAAGATCGTTGATGCAGGCGAACCGCCGCCGCATCAGGCCGTCCTCGCCGAACTCCCAATTCTCGTTGCCGTAGGATCTGAACCAATTGCGCGAATCGTCGTGCCACTCATAGGCGAAGCGCACGGCGATCCGATTATCGGTGAAGGCCCAAAGTTCCTTGATGAGGCGATAGTCGAGCTCGCGATTCCATTTCCGCGTGAGGAACGCGACGATGGCCTCACGTCCTTGAACGAACTCGGCCCGGTTACGCCAATAGCTGTCGACCGAATAGGCAAGCGCGACGCGTGCCGGATCGCAGCTGTTCCAGCCGTCCTCGGCGCCTCGGACTTTTTGAACCGCGGTTTCATGCGTGAAAGGTGGAAATGGCGGGCGGCTTTCCGACATGGTCTTTGATCCTCGATTGATGGGCCACCGGCTGGCAGGGCCGAGATACGTCAGGAATTTGGAATGGCGGGCGCGTCAGGTCTTCCGGGTTCGCACATAGGATTGCAAGAAGGCATGGCGCGGCGCGCGCGGCGATGCGCCCGGATAATTAGCGCCAAAGCTTGCGAATGGAAGCTGCAAACAAAAGAAGACGCCGCACGATGGCCGGCGCGAAGATTAGAGTTGCTAGAGCGGGATGAGGAAAAGTGGTACCGGATTCCGCCCGCATTCCGTTCTAAACTATTAGAATCGATCACGTTCCTGTCTTGGATCGATTCAAGTCTGGCCTGCCGACTTGAACCTGAAAATCCCCAACTCGGGCAAGCCGAGTTGGGAGATCCAGAACCATCGTGATCTAAACAGCGGGAACGCCAGAAGCGAAAACAATTCTGCGCCGCGACGCAAACGGTATTGGCAATTGAGCGATTGGCTTCTTGCGTCAGACGACGCCGGTCTCGAGCATCTTGATGTAGCTCGGGCGTCCATAAAGCTCCTTATGGCGCGATCTCGCCCAGCTCATCAAGCCGCGCATCTCCGAGACCGAGGTGAAGTTTCGAAGCTCCATCCAGACTTTCAGGCCACCCAAAAGCTTCCTCAAATGTCTTGGACCATGGCGCAGCAAAGCGGAGGTCGTCATCACGACGTCCGCGCCGGCGAGGAGATATTTTACGACATCGTCGTCGGTCTCGACGCCGGTCGAGGCCGCGAGGGAGGCGCCCGTCCGCCCTGCGAGAAGCGCGATCCACGACAGAGGAAGCGATATTTCATCAGGCGTGCTGAGGTGAACCCCTTCAACCATTTGCAAGGTCATGAGGTCGAAGTCGGGCTGCAGCAGGCGATTGAATAAGACGAGACCATCGGCGCCTTCGGCATGAAGCCGCTGCGCGAGATTGGGAAGCGCACTGACATAGGGCGAGAGTTTCACCGAAAGGGGAATGCTGACGGCGCGGCGCGTCGCGCGGACGATGCTCGCGTAACGGTCTTCGACATCCTGGCTCGTCAGCGCCATATCGATTGGAACGAAATAGATGTTCAATTCGACGGCGCTGGCACCCGCCTGCTGCATCGATTGAGCATAGGTGACCCAACCCGATTCCGAAGAGCCGTTCAGGCTTGCGATGACCGGAATGGAGAGCGCCTCCTTGGCACGCCGGATCAGATCGAGATAGACGTCCGGCCCAACGCCATAAGGTCCGTCGCGGACTTCCGGAAAATAGCTCATGGCTTCAGGAGAAATATACGCCGTTTTATTGAGGATAAGCGCGTCGATGGCATCCTCGGCCTCGAGCTGCTCTTGAAACAAAGAGGGCAGCACGACGGCGGCGGCGCCGGCATCTTCCAAACGGCGCAAATGATCGATCTGCGCATTGGCCGGCGATGCCGAGGCAACTAGCGGGTTTTTCAGCGAGAGCCCGAGATATTTCGTAGCAAGCGGCATAGGATTCTCCTTTGGTCTCAGGCTACAGTTTCGGGCGTGAGGAGAGGCTTTGCATCCGAGCCGAACGAAACGGCGGCGGCGCCTTCGTTTTCCGGCGCAGGATGTGCCTCCACATTGAAGCGACTGCCATCGCGTCTCGCGAGATCCTCATATTGCCGGTATTTCTCATCGACGCCGCGTTGCGCCATGGCGAGCAGTTCCGCCGCTTCCGCCGGTCGCGATTGCGCCAAGGAACGGTAACGAATCTCATTATAGGCATAGTCCTTCAGCGGGATATGCGGCCTTGGCGAGTCGAGCCGGAACGGCGCTTCGCCGATCGTGCGCATTTTCGGATTGAAGCGGAACAGAGGCCAATAGCCGCTTGCCGTTGCAAGATCCTGCTGCTTCATGCCGAGCCGCATATCGATGCCATGCGCGATACAGTGGCTATAGGCAAGGATCAGGGACGTTCCTTCATAGGCCTCGGCCTCGCGGAAGGCTTCGAGCGTCTGCTGCGGATTGGCGCCCATCGCAACCTGCGCGACATAGACATTTCCGTAAGCAATGGCCTGCAAGGCCAGATCCTTGCGGGCGGTCCGCTTGCCGGCCGCCGCGAATTTCGCGACCGCGCCGAGCGGCGTCGCCTTGGAGGCCTGACCACCCGTGTTGGAATAGACTTCCGTATCGAGCACCAGCACGTTCACGTTGCGGCCGGAGGCCAGCACATGATCGAGGCCGCCATAGCCGATATCATAGGCCCAGCCGTCGCCGCCGACGGCCCAAATGCTGCGCCGGACGAGATGATCGACAACGGAGAGCAGATCGAGCGCCGCCGGTTCCGGCAAAGTCAGAAGCCGGACTTTGAGTTCCGCGACCCTGACGCGCTGGGCCCGGATCTCCGATTCCTGGATCTGCGGCGCTTTCGCGATGGCCTGAGCGAGGTCCGGTCCGACCTTGTCGGCGAGCCCTGCGAGCAGCGCCAATGCAAGATCGAGATGCTTATCCGCGGCAAGCCGGAAGCCGAGACCGAATTCGGCGTTGTCCTCGAAGAGCGAGTTCGACCAGGCAGGGCCGCGGCCCTCACGATCCTTGGTCCATGGCGTGACCGGCAGGTTGCCGCCATAGATGGAAGAGCAGCCGGTCGCGTTGGCGACTTGCAGCCGGTCGCCGAAGAGCTGACTGAGGAGTTTGAGATAAGGTGTCTCGCCGCAGCCGCCGCAGGCGCCGGAGAACTCGAACAAAGGCTCGAGGAACTGCACGCCGCGCACATTAGCGAAATCGACGCGCGCCCGGTCGTTGACCGGCAGAGTCTCGAAGAAGCCGATGCTTGTGCGCTCCCGCTCCAGGATCGGAAGTTTATCCGTCATGTTGATCGCTTTGACGTCGGGCTCACGCGGGCTGGTCTCGGGGCAGGCTTCGACGCAGAGACCGCATCCGGTGCAATCCTCGACATAAAACTGCAAGGTAAAGCGGGCTTCGGGATAGCCGCGCGCATTGACCGGCGCAGATTTGAAGCCTTCTGGCGCGCCTACGAGTTTATCCTCATTGTAATAGCGCGCGCGGATGACGCTATGCGGGCAGACGAAGCCGCATTGGCCGCATTGGACGCAAAGATCTTCGCGCCAATCCGGCACGATGTCGGAGATGTTGCGTTTTTCATAGGCGCTGGTGCCGGAGGGGAACGTCCCATCGGCGGGCATCAGGCTGACAGGAATTTCGTTGCCAAGGCCCGCGAACATCCGCGCGGTGACGTCCTTCACAAAGGCGGACGCGCCGGCTGGAACAAGCGGCGGCAGTTCCGCCGTGCTCGTCACTTTGGCCGGCACCTTCACTTCATGCAAATTGAGCAATGTTCCATCGACCGCCGCGAAATTCTCGTCGACGACCGACTGGCCCTTGCGTCCATAGGTCTTGCGAATCGATTCCTTGATATGCGCTATCGCTTTCTCGCGCGGCAGGACGCCCGAGATGGCGAAGAAGCAGGTCTGAAGGACGGTGTTCGTCCGGGTTCCCAAGCCGACTTTCCGCGCGACGGCGGAGGCGTCGATCACAAAAAATCTGAGCTTCTTTTCAATGATGGTTTGCTGAACCGGCCGCGGCAGGTGATCCCAAACTTCATCCGCCTCGTAAGGCGCATTGAGGAGGAAGGTGGCGCCTGGCGCGGCGAGACGCAGCATATCCTGCCGTTCCAGGAAGCTGAACTGATGAACGGCAATAAAACTGGCTTCCGCGATGAGATAGGGCGCCTTGATCGGCTGGGGTCCAAAGCGGAGATGCGAGACGGTCTGCGCGCCGGATTTATGCGAATCGTAGACGAAATAGCCTTGCGCATAGAGGCCCGCGTCTTCGGCGATGATCTTCACACTGTTCTTATTGGCGCCGACCGTGCCATCAGCACCAAGACCGTAGAAGAGCGCGCGCGTAAGGTCGGGCTTTTCGATTGTGAAGGCAGGGTCGATCGCAAGGCTCATGTGACTCAGGTCGTCGTTGATGCCAAGCGTAAAGCTGGTGCGCGGCCTGTCGGATTTCAGTTCGTCGAACGCGGCCTTCATCATGGCCGGGGAGCAATCCTTCGATGAGATCCCGTAGCGGCCCCCGACAACAATCGGCATGCTCGGCCGCTCGCCGCGGCCGACGGCACCGGCGAGGCTCGTCACCAGATCCTGGAAGAGCGGCTCGCCGACGGCGCCGCTCTCTTTCGTCTGTTCAAGCACGGCGATACGGCGCACAGAAAGCGGCAATGCCGCGAGCAAATGAGCCGTCGAGAAGGGGCGATAGAGACGCACCTGCAGGACGCCGACTTTCTCGCCATTCGCCCGCAGGACCGCCGCCGTCTGACGCGCGGTCTCGGCCCCCGATCCCATCAGCACCAGCACGCGCTCGGCCTCGGGATCACCGTCATATTCGAACACTTGGTAAAAGCGGCCGGTGAGATCGCCGAAGCGCTTCATCGCGGCTTCGACAATGCCTGGCACGCATTCGTAATAGGGGTTCACGGCTTCCCGTGCCTGGAAATAAGTATCTGGATTATGTGCCGTGCCGCGCACGAAAGGGTGCTCCGGATTGAGCGCACGGTTCCGATGAGCGCGGACGAGATCGTCGTCGATCATCGCGCGGATATCGGCATCGGAGAGAAGCTCGAGCGTGTTCAACTCATGCGAGGTGCGGAAGCCGTCGAAGAAGTGCAAGAAAGGAATACGCGATTCGAGCGTCGCCATCTGCGCGATGAGAGCCGAATCATGTGCCTCCTGCACCGAGGCGGAGGAGAGCAAGGCAAAGCCCGTCGTGCGAACCGTCATCACATCGGAATGGTCGCCGAAGATGGATAGGGCGGAAGTCGCGAGCGAGCGCGCCGCGACGTGGAAGACTGCCGAGGTCAGTTCGCCCGCGATCTTGAACATGTTCGGGAGCATCAGCATCAGCCCCTGAGACGAGGTGAATGTGGTCGTGAGCGCTCCCGATTGAAGTGCGCCATGCACCGCGCCGGCCGCGCCGCCCTCGCTCTGCATCTCCTGCACCACCGGGACATTGCCCCAGATATTGGTGAGTCCATCTGCCGACCACTGGTCAGCGAGTTCCGCCATCGTCGAAGACGGCGTGATCGGATAGATCGCGCAAACTTCGTTCACGCGATAGGCGACATGTGCAACGGCCGTATTGCCGTCCATCGTGGTCCTGGTGCTCATGATCTCGTCCTTAGGCTCAGGCCCGCTCGGGAACCATATCGATTGCGTGGCAGGGGCATTGTTCGAAACAGGCGGCGCATCCGGTGCAAAGCATGAGATCGACCCGATAGCCGCGTCCTATGCCGAGCTTGGCGATCGCCTGCTCCGGGCACGCGGCAAAACAATTGTCGCATTCGTAGCAATTGCCGCAGGACAGGCAGCGACGCGCCTCATGAAGTGCTTGTGCTTCCGAAAGCCCGGCCATGACTTCTGCGAATCCTTCGCGCAGATCCGGCGGCACTTCTCGTTGCTGCGACGGCATCGCGTCGCTGTAGATCGGAAGATGCAGCCCGGCGAAGTCGATGATCGGGGCTTGGGCCGGCGCGACATAAGGCCGGCGTCTGAGCCAACCATCGATGTGCCGCGCGGCCTTCTTGCCATGTCCCACCGCGGTCGTGACCGTGCGCGCGCCTGGGATGAGATCGCCGCCGGCGAAGATACCTTCGGCACCCGTCATCATATCGGGCCCGACCATCACAGTGCCGTCGGCTTTCAGGGCCACGCCCGGAACCTTGCCGAGGAACTTGCTTTCCGCCTGCTGGCCAAGAGCGAGCACGACCGAATCCGCCTGCAGCGTCTCGAACCGGCCGGTCGGTTGCGGCACACCCTTATCGTCGAGCTGCATTACTTCGACCTGCAGGTCGCCCGCGCCAATGTCGCGGATGCTGCTCAGCCATTTGATTTTTACGCCTTCGCTCAAAGCCTCTTCGGCCTCGATCGTATCGGCTTCCATATGAGCGCGATCCGAGAAAAAGACGATCAGCGCTTCCTCGGCTCCGAGACGCTTTGCCGTTCGTGCCGCGTCCATCGCCGTATTGCCCGCGCCGTAGACGACGACGCGGCGGCCGAGCTTCGGTGCGGCGCCTTCGCTGACCTCATGCAGCAAACCAATGGCCGAGACGACGCGAGCGGCGTCGCGCGCCGGAATATCTATATGCTTGGCCGCCTGCGCGCCGATGGCGACGAAGACCGCATCGAAGTTGCCTGCGGTTTTCTCGGCGAGAACATCCTCGACCTTGTGATTGAGAAAGATGCGAACACCCGTCTCTTCGATTCTGGCGACCTCCTGCATCAAGATATCGCGCGGAAGCCTATAGGCCGGGATACCGAAATGCATCATTCCGCCCGGCAGCGGACCAGCCTCATGAATCTCGACCTCATGTCCGAGGCGCACGAGATGATAGGCTGCCGAAAGACCGCTCGGACCAGCACCGACGACGAGAACGCGCTTGCCGCTCGCGGCGGCGGCAGGGGGAAGCGTCCAGCCCTCCGCGGTTGCCTTATCGCCCAGGAAGCGCTCGACCGCGTGAATGCTGACGTGACTGTCGAGTTCGTTGCGATTGCAGTCGCCTTCGCAGGGATGATAGCAAACCCTCCCATGCACCGCGGGCATGGGGTTTTCCTGCATCAAATGTTCCCACGCCTGCCTGAACTTGCCCGCCTGCGCGAGGCTTAGCCAGCCTTGGATATCTTCGCCCGCGGGACAAGCATGATTACAGGGCGGCAGAAGATCGACATAGGCGGGATGACTGGTGCGCGTCGGCCCTACGGCTTGCCGGCGGGTCATATCGACCACCGGACTCATATCCCTGGGAGGAACGTTCATCGCATCAGCTCCTGTCAGCTCTGGTGAAGTTGCCTTGCGGGTTCACGAACGAAAGGAGCGGCTCATCGTTACACGCCGCTTCTCAAACATTTCCGCCCGCATCTTCGAATCGAACTCATTCTAGACAGGAGCCATGAGACTCGCTTTGATTCGTATCAAAGACGATGACGTCTCGCGCATTTGACTGATCGATCAGATCGAACACGAAACCGTGAACAGCTTCGTCGCGCTCAAGCTGTGCGAACAGAGTCATCACCGATGATCAATGAACCGCGCTTCTTAAAACTGTCACACGAAAACGAAACATCGCTTGACGCGCATCAATGTAGACGGACTCCTTCTCGTTATTTTTGATGCGAGCTTGGCGCATGAATGCCTGGCGAGGGAGGGAATCCATGACCAGCCAGGCCATTCCAATTCCTGCGGGAAAGACATCAACCATAAGCGGCTTCCACGCGGCATTTATCGTCGCCTGGATTCTCAGCCTTTTATTTTATTTCATGCAATATGCTGTGCGTTCGGCACCGAGCGTAATGGTTCCGGAACTGACGGCGGCCTTCGGCTTGACCACGCTCGGCGTCAGCTCGCTGCTTGGACTTTACTATTACACCTATTCGACCTTCGCGATCGTCGCCGGAGCATCACTCGATCGATGGGGGGCGAAATACACGATTCCAATCGGCGTGTTTTTTCTCGCCGCCGGCATCATCATGTTCGGTCTCGGCATTAGCTGGGTGGCGAGCTTCGGCCGTCTGCTTCAGGGCGCGGGCGCTGCCTTTGCGTTTGTCGGAGCCGTCTATCTCGCAGCGCATGGCTTGCCGGCACGCTATCTCGCGACGGCAATCGGCTTCACGCAATGTATCGGCATGCTCGGCGGGTCCGCCGGACAATTCGTTGTCGGCCCCTTGGTGCATGGACCGATCAACTGGCAGCAATTCTGGATCTATGCCGGCATCGTGACTCTGGCGACGGGCATTGCTTTGTTCGTCATGACACCGCGGCAAGATGCATCCGAACATTCGAAGACCAGCATTTGGCACATGTTCGCGCCTTACAAGACGGTGCTGACCAATCCGCAATCTTATTTGTGTGGTCTATGCGCCGGGCTTTTATTTTTGCCGACGACCGTCGGTGACATGATCTGGGGCGTTTCGTTCTTGCGGCAGGGCTGGCACATCGATTATGCCGAAGCGGTCAATCGCGCCTCGATGGTGCCGCTCGGCTGGGTCATCGGCTGCCCATTGCTCGGCTATATCGCCGATCGCATCGGCCGCCGGAAGCCCGTTCTCTTTGCTGGGATGGCATTGATGCTCGCCGCGACGCTGGCGATTCTTTATCTGCCGCCAAATAGCGCGCCTCACTATCTGCTTGGGCTTCTGCTCGGTATCGGCTCCGGCGCGGCGATGATCCCTTATTCGATCATCAAGGAAGTCAATCCGGATGAAGTGAAGGGCAGCGCGACCGGCGCAATCAACTTCCTCGTCTTCGTGATGAGCGCCTTTGCCGCGCCGGCCTATGGCTGGCTGCTGCAAAAGCTCGCCGGCGGCGGCGCGCTGACGCTCGACACCTTCACCAAGGGCGGCGCGACCGGCATCGTGGCGATCGTGATCGCCATCCTTGCTGCCTTCTTCATCAAGGAAACCGGATCGGCGGTACGAAAAGCGCAAGGATGATCCAGATATCGACGGGCGCTGACAGCGGCGCCCGTCGTGCCATGGAATAGGCTGGGCTCGTGGCGGCGCTTTTTAAGCAAATTTATGGACTTTAAATGCGCCGCTGGGCCGTTCATCTCCGCAACATGTTGCCGCGGTTGAAAAGCTCGATGCCTTCGCGCAAGAGAATTACGGCAAACGCGTGCTGCATCTGGCGGTACGCTGTATCTTCGACGAACAGCCGCTCAGTATCGTGCTTTGGGGTGCACGGATTCGGGTCAGCTCGATCCTGTCGCCGACGTCATGGGCTGGAAGCTCGATGCCTCCGCCCTGGCCGAGATCGAGCGCATTGTTTTGGAAAATGTCCGCTCGCCAGTCGGCCCGGAATTCATGGCGCCGCCCGCGCGGCTCGCCGCCTGACGCCGAAGCCGGCCGCAGCGACGATCGGCGCGCGCTTTAAAAAAGCGCTGCGGCCGGTCTACTTCGCTACGCTCTTGTAGCCCTTTTGCATCATGCAGCTTTGCTCGATCTTTTCGACGTCTCCGCCATGCAGTGCGCCGTTGCTTTTAAAAATGTCATATTCCCCCGGCCGAAGGCCGTTGGCCGTGGTCGCGGCGCGCTCGCCTTCGCTTCGGCAGGCGGCACGGTCGAGCTCTTCTTGTTGAGACGGCACGGAGTGGCCGCCGCCATCATTTTTTTCGTAGACGACCGGCGATGGTGACGCGCAACCGCGCGTAGCAGCGGCCAAATTCTTGAAGACGTCGTATTCCCGTCCTTGCCCTGGGAGAGGCGCGTAATTCTGGCAGTCGGGCGAAGCTGGCGCTGTTTGCTGTTCCGCCGCCGCCGCGCGGCTTCCGAGCACCTGCAAAGCCGATGGCAATCGGTCTTGCATACAGCCCAGAAAAACAAAGGCAAAACCCAAAGCCCCGACAAAACCTATGCGCATGCCACACTCCTCCGACAAAGCTGCCAAGCTATGGATAGCGGCATATGTTAAGTCAATCCAGGCGCATTGAAAGCGGCTTACGGCGGGGCTTAGGTGACTCCAAAACTCAGTCGACGAGGCCGTTCAGCACATCTACGTCAACATGACCTACAATGCGGATCAGCTCCAGCTCCTGATACGGTCCAGGTTCTTCGGCGATGACCAGGCCCGCATGGCGATCGACGATGCGCATCGCCGCCTCGAGCGCCTCGGACTTGCTGTCGAGGATCTGCGGCTCTTCCGGCAGAAAGCCGTCCGCCGCGACCGGAATCACATAAAACCGCGAAGCCATTGCCGTCCCCCCTCAGATCGACTGTCTTTTCCCAAGCTGAGCCCGCGTTTTTGCCTTTACTCTGGCGCGCAGGCCGTAGTGAGGGCGGACGAAAAATTCCACCGCCGGCGTTTTTGGCCAGCCAATCATAGCTTTGTCTTCACCGCGCCCCGCGTGATAAGAACATAAGCAGAACATTTGCTTTCCATCAAGCTGAAAAAGGCACAAAAAAAACCTACGTTCGGCCGGGGCCGAAGCTAAAGGTTAGGCGTTCAAATGCTGAAGAGCCAGCTTAATAAAAATAGCTCCGCTAAGTAAAAATCCCTGGTCAATTTTGAACATCATATGAAAAAAAAGCAAAAATTTTGCCTTTTTCATGGCGGGATTTCTGGAGTTTTACGCGTATCTGCCGGAAATCATGCGGTATTTCTTTACGTCGCGCCCGGTATTTTTATTTCATACGTATTATGCAGGTGTCGGACTACAGTCGCGCCCTAGATAGCGCCAAGACTTGCCCGGCATCATATGGCGGTTTCGATCGCATCGTTTTATCGTTGGCCGGGCCAGAATCAGCGGCACACCTTCTGGCGGCATCGCGAAGCAGCGTGTGAACCAACAACAAGGAGCGGCGAGGATGAGATCGAACCTGATGGCAGGGCTCTCGCTGCTCATCGGCATCACGGCCACGCCCATGACGGGCTTCGCGAAATATTCGCCGTTACCAACGCCCATCGCCAGCACGGTTCTGGTAATCGACGGCCAAACACATGCGCTTGCGATCCTGGACCAGAACAACGTCGCCATTCACTTGTTGCCGGCCGAATATCAAGACATGGACATCACCAAGGCATTCGATATCGAATGCATCTTGCCGGGCAATAATCGTCAGCTCGTCGTCGCCGCCCGTATCGACAGCCGCTACCACATGATACCGATCGATGTGATCGTGTATAAGGAATATGACCCGTCCTACATTAAGCTCGGGATCGACACGATTTATCTGCGAAACGCGATCGACAGTTCCGACTTTAGCGATCACAAAATCTACATTGATTTTTACGCACGTGGCGACCGGCCTATCTAATCCAAGGGCCGCGCCCCAAATCCCTCTCCCATGCACTCAAGCTTGGAACCCCTCGAACGGCGAGACGTTGCGGTAACGTCTGCCTAAGCCTTTGAGCTGCGTCACGGTCAAGGCTTACCGCGCGAAGGCAAACGTCCTCTGCTTGTTTGAAATGGGAGTGTTCATGGACAAAAAAATTGTGGGCATCGTCGGCGCCCTGGCGGCTCTGGGCGGCGCGGGCACCGCCACCGCCGCGCCGGCTCAAGCACCCGCGGCCGCGGATGTTATGGAAGTGCGGAGCTATGCGGATCTGCTTCAGCCCATTCCCAATGCGGTCGCGCTGCTTCAGGCATCGGACGCAGCTATAAAGGCCCAAAAGGAAGCCGCTGGCGACAGCGACGACCCGGCGAACGTCGAGCTCGCCCAATATCATCACCACCACCATCATCACCATCATTGGCGCCGGTGGCATCATCATCACCATCACCACTTTTGGCACCATCACCACCACCATCACTATTGATGATTCGAGGCGCGTCTTTCATGGCGCGCCTTTTTTTAAGCACCGGGGTCGCGCTTGTTTTTGGCTTTCGCAGCTCCGAGAATGTGACGGTAGGTTCCGTCAAAGACCGTATTGGTCGCTGACGTCCATTGCGTTTGCGCGCCGAGGGTCTTGCGGCTTTCGTAGATTCGCCGCGCCTGCAATTCACGTTCGGCAGCTTCCTCTTCTCCCATCTCGACCAAGTCGAAATCCGGTTCTTCCGGAATGATGAGGAGCTGCGCCATCGGCTCGCCCGGCCGGAAAATATGCGTGCGGCCCTCGGCCGGCGATTTGAAGACCATGAAGAAAATCATCGGCCACCAATTGCGGATCAACGCCGGAACCGCGATCGGCACCGTGTCGGTCGGATCCGTATAAAAGCGCGGATGCGGTTCCGTCCTCACCGCGAATCCGGCTTCGACCTTAAGATCGAGAAGCAATTGATAAGTGTAAAAGGCGCTCCCGAATGAGCGAAACGGCGGCCACATAATGCCAGTGTCGGGGTCGGGACCAAGATCGCCCTCGAAGACCGGCTGGCCGCCCCGCGTCGTGACACGAAGCTCATTGTCATAGGGGTAGAAAATCTCGACGCCATATTGCGCGCCTTCCGTGAACGGAAGGCAATGCCAGGCATATTCTTGAGACCCGTCCGCGCGCGGCTCTTTTGCACCCGCCCATCCTGGGACTTCAACGCGGGTCTGACGCGGCCGCAGGCGCGGATCGATCAGACGGTATTTGACATGTTGCATGGGGACCTGTGCGGGTTGTCCGTCTTACAGCAAAGCTGGCACTGCCAAACGCGGCATCGCCGCCAAAGTTGCAGCGGGCGCGAAACGAAAAACCCCGCCCGGTGAAGAGCGAGGTTTTCTCAATCGACCATAGTTGAGCAGAGATCAGCCGTCCCTTATTGAAACCGCCAGAACGCGATGAAGGTGCTGAGCGTAAGGGCGGTCTTGCGAATCATTGATCTTCTCCGAGGGTTGAGGGCCGGCGATCCGGCCTGCCCCTCTTCGTTGCCAATAGCGCAGGCGAGGTTCAAAAGGCGGTCGATGTTTTTGCGGTGTCGAAGCGCGAAAGGCGGAATGCTCACTTTTCCGTGAAGGCGCGTCGCTTGCTATTCCGATAAGTACCTGGCTTTTTGCCACGCTCAAAGACGCCCGCATTTGCAAATAGATGAATTTGAACATGATATAAGTTTTAGCGTTGAATCAACGAGATAAAACACGATATAGCAATTTGAATCGACAAAGCGCATCCCCTGCCAGCCACTCCCGAAAAGCCTATGGCCGCTGAGGCGGGCTTGGCTCTAGTCTGTCGTCAAGGCATGCTGCCTCGCGCCAAGACGAAGTGCTGCCAGCAACCGTGGCATATCGGATCTGCTTCCGGTTTGAGGAGACCGTGAGCGACCGGCCCCTCAATGCCACTGGACCAATTCGGCGCGAAACAGGCTTGCTCGACATCGATTAGCGGTGCGCTTCGCAAGCGCCTCGCCATCCCCCTTGGAGTCGATCAATGATCAGTTTGACGGTCAATGGACACGCCCTTCAATTCGACGGCGACCAGGACATGCCCCTGCTTTGGTATCTGCGTGATATCGAAGGCCTGACGGGTACGAAATTCGGCTGCGGCGCAGGTCTCTGCGGCGCTTGCACGGTGCATCTCGACGGCGCCGCTGTGCGCGCCTGCCAGACATCGCTGAAGGATGTCGCCGGCCACAAGATCACGACGATCGAAGGCCTCTCGAGCGAAGGCACGCATCCGCTGCAGGTCGCTTGGCAGCACGCCAATGTGCCGCAATGCGGCTATTGCCAGCCCGGCCAGATCATGCAGGCGGCAGCGCTGCTGCGCGAGACGCCGCATCCGAGCGAGGCGCAAATCGATGAAGCCATGAGCGGCAATATCTGCCGCTGCGGGACCTACACGCGAATCAGATCCGCCATCAAGGAAGCAGCAAGCCTCGGAGCTTCGCAATGATCCACGATCAAAGCCTCCCCCTCGACATTGCAAATATGAGCCGCCGCTCGGCCCTGCTCGGTCTCAGCACGGCTGCCTTCGTGCTTGCCCTGCAGCTTCCAGTGCAGGCCGACGAATCGCTTGGCGGCGCCGACAAGAAATATGCCGGCGAAGGCATGCCCAACGGTCTGCGCGACGACCCGCGCATTTTCCTCTCGCTGGCACCCGACGGCACTTTGACCTTCATCTGCATCCGCTCGGAAATGGGCCAGGGCGTGCGCACCGGCCTGCCGATGATCGTCGCCGATGAGCTCGAAGCCGATCTGTCCCGCCTCAAGGTTCAGCAGGCGGACGGCGACGAGCCCAAATGGGGCAATCAGGATACGGATGGGTCGCGCACCACGCGGCACCATTTCTGGGCGCTGCGCCGGATGGGCGCCGCCATGCGGCAGATGCTCGAGCAAGCCGCGGCGAACCAATGGAAGGTACCCGTTTCGGAAGTCGAGGCCGTCAATCACGAGGTTCTGCACCGGCCGAGCAATCGCAAATTGGGCTATGGCACTTTGGCCGCCGCAGCGAGCGAGTTGCCGGTGCCGCCACGCGACCAGTTGAAGTTCAAAGATCCGGCGAAGTTCCGCTATATCGGGCGCGACGATTTGAAGATCGTCGACGGGTTCAACATCGTCACGGGCCGGGCCGGCTATGGCATAGACACCAAGCTCGACAGCTTGCTCTATGGCGTCGTTTTGCGCGCGCCGGTCTATGGCGGCACGATCAAATCCTATGATGCTGCCGAGACGTTGAAAGTGCCCGGCGTCATCAAAGTGGTCGTCATCGACCCGACGCCCATTCCATCGGAGTTCATGCCGCTCGCCGGCGTCGGCGTCGTCGCGACCAACACCTGGGCCGCGATTCAGGGCCGCGAGAAGCTGAAGGTCATATGGGACGATGGCCCCAACGCGAGCTACGACTCGGCCACCTATAAGACCGAGCTTGAGGGCTTGGCCCGCAAGCCCGGCCTCGTCGTGCGCAATCAAGGCGACGTCGATGCCGCTCTGCCCAAGGCTGCGAAGAAGATCACGGCGGAATATTATATTCCGCATCTGGCGCAAGCGCCGATGGAGCCGCCAGCCGCGGTCGCACGCATCGTCGACGGCAAATGCGAGGCCTGGGCCTGCGTGCAGTCGCCGCAAGCCGCACGCGAGCGTGTCGCCAAAAGGCTCGGGCTTTCAAACGATGACGTGAAGGTCAACGTGACTTTGCTCGGCGGCGCCTTCGGGCGCAAATCGAAGCCGGACTACGTGGTCGAAGCGGCGCTCCTCTCCAAGGCCGTCGACGGCAAGCCGGTCAAAGTGACCTGGACGCGCGAGGACGACCTCTCGCATTCCTATTTCCACACGGTCTCGGTGGAACATCTGGAAGCGGGTCTCGATGCCTCGGGCAAGCCCATCGCCTATCTGCATCGCACCGTGGCGCCGACGATCATCTCGATCTTCAAGCCCGATCAGACGCATGAAGCGGCTTTCGAACTCGGCATGGGCGCCGTCAACGTGCCTTGGGATATTCCAAACCTTAGGGTCGAAAATCCCGGCGTCGAGGCGCATACGCGCATCGGCTGGTTCCGTTCGGTGTCGAACATCCCGCATAGCTTCGCGATCCAGTCCTTCATCGCCGAACTCGCGGCGGCGGCAGGACGCGATCCGAAGGAGTTTCTGGTCGAACTGATCGGGCCGGACCGCATCGTCAACCCGCACGATCAGGCCGACGATTGGAACCATGGCGAAGATCCGAAGCGCTATCCTTACGACACCGGCCGCCTGCGCCGCGTAGTCGAGCGCGTCGCCAAGGAAGCCGGATGGGGCCGCAAGCCGATCGAAGGCCGCGGGCTCGGCATCGCGGGCCTGCGCGGCTTCGCGAGCTACACGGCGGCGGTGGTCGATGTCGCCGTCTCGAAGGAAGGGCAGATCTCGATTCCGCGTGTCGATATCGGCATCGACTGCGGGCCGGTGGTCAATCCGGAGCGTATCCGCTCGCAGCTCGAAGGCGCCGTGATCCAGGGCATCAGCCTTGCGACGCTCGGCGAGATTAGCTTCAAGAACGGCCGCACGGTGCAAACCAACTTCGACGGCTATGAGGTGACCCGCATCGACGCGGCGCCGCGCGAGATCCATGTTCATATCATGGAGCTTGGGTCGAAGGACTATTCGAAGCCCTTGGGCGGCGTCGGCGAGCCGGCGGTCCCGCCGGTCGCGCCGGCGCTGACGAATGCGATCTTCGCCGCGACCGGCAAACGCATCCGCAACCTGCCGATAAGGGATCAGCTCGCGGGGTAAAAGTCGGACTCATCGGCCTTATCATCAAGAGCACCGTCTCAGCCGAGACGGTGCTTTTTCTTTGGCAATATAATTTCATGCTGACTTGCCATCATTTTCCGGCAACGCATTGAGCGGCGCAAGCGCGGCTTCTATGTCACGCGCGACGGCAAGATGTGCAGGATTGGCGGTAACGAATGTCTCGTCGGTTGCCGACATGAAAAGCGCGCCGTTTGGCCTATGCTCGACGATCGCTGTCTTCGGCGGTGTGATCAGCGGCGCCCAGGCGGGCTTGATGTAGCACATCCATGGCATGCGGTAGGTTTGATCGCGCGGCCAGAGTTCCATGATGTCATCTGGATAGGCGGAACACCAATCGACGTCGTAAATTTCAGACACCGCAAGCAATGCCGGTTTGAAGACTGCGTAAGTCACGATCGATGGATCCGGCTCGACGCGCCAGCCAGTCGTAATATAGGCGTGATTGGCAGCACAACTTTGGTATTGAGCACCTCCTCTCGTTGCAACAGATAGCGAGCGAGGCGTCGTCTTTCTGATCGTGTTGGTCACCCCCGCATAATACCCCATGTGGGGCTCTGGCGTGTCCCAGTCGCTTCGGGAGACATTCGCGGCAATAGCGCTCGGCAGGCTATCGCGCTGCGACTCGAAAGCTCTTGGCACACGCTCTCTGCCGACCCAAGTCCAATTGCTAAAGGCAGGATGGAGCGCCGCCAATCGCTCAATGAGCCGAATAAAGCGTGCGGCTAGGACTTCAGGCGTTTCCGCGCGCGCACCCCAATGACTATAAATCGTATATTGAGAGAGGGTCATTGTTTTTGCCTCCCCTTCGCCCATCTCGCGCTTGCTGGATAAGGCCATCGCGCATCGCCTGGATAATCCAACTGGCGAATGATGATATCTTTGAGGTTCGGATCCTTACTGAATTCCTTCGCGGCTAAGTCAGCAGCAGACTGCTCGTAGAACCACCATTCGACCCGCCGATTGCCCGCAGCGCGTGCCGCGGCGACCTGACGGGCAGCTTGATCAAGCCATTCCTTTGTGATGATCCTTTTCATAAAATCGTCGTCTGTAAAATCTTCATAATGTCCTTTGGCATCGATCATAGCCCCGTCTGAATATTGGCAATGATCGAAAACGACCGGTTTGCCACCATCTGGATTTGGCAGGCTGTAGCCAAGATAAGGCGACAATGGCGGAACAATCTGCGGATTAACGACCGAGCCGACATATTGCTGATAACGAAGATCGAATTCCTTGCGGCCACCGCCGTGATCGGGACCTGGATCCGGGCAGAGCTTCGGTTCTTTATCATCATCATTTGGCGGCGGCGGATTGCCCGGCGGTCGCTGGCCGGAACCCTCTTTGGCTCGTGGCGGCGCGACGGCGAAAGGAATAACCAATTGCGGCGCGATCGGAATCGGATTGCCGTGCTCAACATCCTCTTCGGGCGTTTCAGTTCCGAAGTGCCGTCTCTCCTCGTATTCTAAATCCTCGGTCTTTGGGCGTTCATGGGCCTTGCTGTCGTAGAAAATGGGTTGGATAAGACTCTCGTTGGGAATGGAGGTGCGCGCAGCGCTTCTGCCTGAAACCAGCGTAGAGCCATCTGGATCATCGGTCGGTCCAGTAGCGAAGCTGACCGAACTTCCGCCCAATCCCCAACGGCCGCTCTCGCGCCCATTCCCGGCGGGAACACGCGGCTGGTTGGGATTGAATTTGCGCAGGTCGAGCATGCCTGCATTAAGATCGATAGCCTTCAAAAGCGCGCTTGGCGCGACGCCTGCCTCCATGAGCTCATCGGCCCAAAAGAGCTGGAACGCGTCTTCGCGGCCCTCCAATCGCGGCAGACTTGCGAAGGCCAAGTGGATACGCGCCAGAGATTTGTTCCCCGATGCCCATTGCATCGATGCCTTTCTGACATGCTTGATCACATCGGATGCGACGCGGCGTTTGCAGGCGACGCCGAGCAACGCCAAGAGGCGGAGATCTGCATGATCTGGCTGGTGCCTCGTAACGTGCGCATCCACCGCGAACAATACCGTATCAACACCGAGAACGACGCCGTGATCTGTCATCTCAGGCACAGAGCGCAGCGGCCGCGATCTGACGCGTCGCTCAAATTTCTCTCGAAAATCTGTAATGTCCTGCAAGCGACCCTCTGGAATTCAAGACCAGATGGGGTCGCATCGTAAAAACGAGCCTTGCCTGCGTTAAGAACATATCATGAACATAAAACAGTCAATGCGTCTAGGAAAACAGATACGAACAGTCCGCAGGCCGCTCTTCGGTGATCTGCGCAATCATGCCATAAGAGCCGCGCTTCCTTGCGAAGCGATGTTCCATCACTTCAAGGCTCCCTCATGTCTCATGCCGCGACGATCAAAGCTTTCGACAAGGATGCAGCGGATTACGATGCGCTGCGGCGCAAGCTCATCCCTTGCTACGATCTTTTCTACGGCACGGTGATCACGCTCATCGAAGAGCACGGCCTTGCGCCAGACGCCCGCATCCTCGATCTCGGCGCGGGCACGGGCCTGCTGTCGGAGCATGTCCTGCGGCGCTGGCCGCAGGCGCATATCCATCTTCTCGACGGTTCGAACGAGATGCTGAAACAGGCGCGGGATCGTTTCGCCGGCAATCCGCGTTTGAGCTTTCAATGCGCGGAATTCAGCACAGCCGATCTTGCCGGTCCCTGGGATGTTATCGTCTCGGCGGTCGCGATCCATCATCTCTATGACGACGAAAAGAAACTGCTCTACCGGCGCATTTTCGACGCCCTGAAACAGGGTGGGCTCTTCATCAATGCCGAACAGGTCCAGGGGCCGACGCCCGCCATTCACGCGCTTTATGAAAAGATGTGGCGGGATCAGGCACAGTCGCTTGGCGCGACGCCGGCCGATCTCGAAGCCGCGGCGCTGCGCATGGCGACCGACCGCTGCGCGCCCATTGAAGACCAGATCGCCTGGCTGCGCGAAGCGGGGTTCGCAGAGGCCGATTGCCTCTTCAAAGCCTGGCGTTTCGCGGTGATGGCCGGCTGGAGGAGGACGAAAGGCCCGGCCTCAACCAAACCCTCATCCTGAGGAGCGAGCCATAGCACGTTGCGAAGCAACGGGCTGCGCTCGCGTCTCGAAGGACGAGGGTTTGGAGTCGAAGCTGCGACGCCGATCCCTCGCCCTTCGAGACGCACGCCTACTGGCGTGCTCCTCAGGGTGAGGGATCAGATAATTGGGTCCAAAGCCTCAAGGCCCCGGCCGAAGGCGCATCTTGCCTTGCCATCGGCGGCGTCCTAGATCTTGCGGAAACCGCGCGCTTAAGGCCCACGCAGATGAAAAAACTCTATCCCGACGCCAAGACGGCGCTCGCAGATGTGCTCAGTGACGATATGCTCGTGATGTCGGGCGGCTTCGGCCTCTGTGGAATTGCGACGAGCCTGATCGAGGCGATCCGCGATCTCGGCGTGAAGGGCCTCACCGTCGTTTCGAACAATGCCGGGGTCGATGGCGCGGGTCTCGGCATCCTGCTCGAATCCCGCCAGATCAAAAAAATGATCTCGTCCTATGTCGGCGAGAACAAGCTTTTCGAGAAGCTCTATCTCGCGGGCGAACTCGAGGTCGAATTCAACCCGCAAGGCACGCTCGCCGAGCGCATCCGCGCCGGCGGCGCCGGCATCCCCGCCTTCTTCACCAAGACCGGCGTCGGCACTTTGATCGCCGAAGGCAAGGAAGTCCGCAATTTCGACGGTGCCGATTATCTGATGGAACGCTCGCTTTTCGGCGATGTCGCGATCGTCCATGCCTGGAAAGGCGATACCGAAGGCAATCTCGTCTATCGCAAGACCGCGCGCAATTTCAATCCGATGATGGCGACGGCCGCGACCGTGACGATCGCCGAGGTCGAGCATCTCGTCGAGCCCGGCGAAATCGACCCCGATTGCATCCATACGCCGGGGATTTTCGTGCAGCGCATCGTGCATGTGCCGAATGCGCAAAAGCTCATCGAGAAAAGAACCACCCGCCCGCGCGCCGCGGCTTGAGCAAGCCCGCGAAAAGGTGCAGAATTTCCGGACGTTAAAATCAACATTTTAGTGACGGGGAAACAGCTTGGCCTGGACCAGAGAACAAATGGCCGCCCGCGCCGCGCAGGAATTGCGCGACGGCTATTATGTCAATCTCGGCATCGGGATACCGACGCTCGTCTCGAACTACATTCCGCCGGGCGTGAATGTCCAATTGCAGAGCGAAAACGGCATGCTCGGCACGGGGCCATTCCCCTTCGAGGGCGAGGAAGACCCCGACCTCATCAATGCCGGCAAGCAGACCGTCACCGAATTGCCGACGACGAGCTATTTCACCTCATCCGATAGTTTCGGCATGGTACGCGGCGGCCATATCGACATTTCGATCCTGGGCGCCATGCAGGTCGCGGAAAACGGCGATCTCGCCAATTGGATGATTCCGGGCAAGATGGTGAAAGGCATGGGCGGCGCGATGGACCTCGTCGCCGGCGTCAAATATGTGGTCGTCGTCATGGAACATTGCGCCAAGGATGGCCCGAAGCTCCTCAAGCGATGCACCCTGCCTTTGACCGGCGCGGGCGTCGTCGATCTCGTGATCACCGATCTCGGCGTCTTCTCGGTCGACCGGCATGGCGGCGGCATGGTTTTGATCGAGCTGGCCGACGGCGTGACGCTCGAAGAAATCACCGCCAAGACGGAAGCCGCCTTTACGGTTGCGCCAGAACTCTCTAAGGCTGCCTGACTATCAGCCGGGGCCTGCAAATGCCGCCTGAGCTTGGCGCCATCGCAAGCTTGCCGCAGAGTTTGAACATAAACGAGAGCCTGATTCTCGTGGTGAAGGCCGCTGATGTTTTAAGCGCTCTGCCGGCGGAACGTTTGGCTTTGCCACGCAACGAAGCCGAGCGCATCCACCGCTACAAAAAGGAAGACGACCGCCGGGCCCGCCGCGCCGCGCATGGGCTGCTGCGCCATTGCCTCGGCACCTTTCTGTCGCGTGCGCCGGAAAGTCTGGTCTTCACGCGCGACGCCAAGGGCCGGCCCTTTCTCGCCGATGTCGAAGGCTGGGACTTCAATCTCAGCCACGGCAGGCGCTGGATCGCGGTGGGGATTTCCCGCGCGGGCCGGATCGGCGTCGACGTGCAGGAGGGAGCCGATTCCTTCGACTGGAAGGCGGTCAGCCGCGCCTATCTGCATAAGGACGAGATCGCGACGCTTCAGAAGCTCTCCGCCTCGGGGCAGAGCCGCGCCGCGCTGCAACTCTGGTGTCTCAAGGAGGCCTTTCTGAAAGCGACGGGCGAAGGTCTTTCGACGCCGCCCTATCGGCTTTATCCGCGGCCGACGGAGGACGGCTGGTCGCTCTCGCATCAGGGCTATGAGTTGAAAGCCGCCGCGCATTTTCTTTCCGATGCGAGCTGCTGCGCGGCCTGGGCGACCGAGCTTGCCGCGGTGACGCGGGTCATGGTGCTTTAGGCCACGTTCATTCTGCGATCTGCAGACCGTCATTGCGAGCGAAGCGAAGCAATCCAGGGCAACCGCTCCCCGACAATGGCATGGATTGCTTCGTCGCTCCGCTCCTCGCAATGACAACTGCTTGAGTCTCGGCGTTACACCTCCACCTGCGTGCCGAGTTCGATCACGCGATTGGGGGGAATGCGAAAGAATTCCGTCGCCGCCAAGGCATTGCGATGCATGGCTTCGAAGATCTTCGTTTCGATCTTGCGCCATTTTGCCCGCTTCTTCGGAACGATCGTGAAACGTCCGACGAAGAAGGACGTATCCATCATGTTGAAGCGCAATTGCTTCATCGCGCAATCGTCCAAGGCGCGCGGAATATTCGGCGATTCCATGAAACCGTAATTGACGGTGATCGTGTGATAATTATCGGCGAGATGATGCACCTCGACGCGATCGGCCTGCGCCACGTGCGGAATATTCTTGGTCACGACCTGCATCAACGCGATGCGCTCATGCAGGATCTTATTGTGCTTGAGATTATGCAGGAGGGGCACCGGCACGACATCGAGACGGTTGGTCAGATAGACCGCCGTGCCATGCACCCGCGGCTTATTGTGCATCTGATGGATGAAGGTCTCGAGCGGCAGCGTATCGCGCTCCAATTTCATCACCAGCAAAGCGCGGCCGTCGCGCCAGATCGACATCAAGGCGAAAATCACCGTCGCCACAGCCAGCGGAATCCAGCCGCCTTCCAGGATCTTCGTCATGTTGGCGGTCACGAAAGCCAGATCGACAAGAATGAAAAGACCCGCGATGGAAACGCTCAAAGGCAGGCTCCAGCGCCAAATCTCGTGCATGACGTGGAAGATCAAAATCGAGGTCAAGAGCATCGTGAGCGCGACAGCGATGCCATAGGCGGCCGCCAGATTGTCGGATGAGCGGAAGGTGAGCGTCAGCGTCAAAGTCAGCGCCATCAAGGCCCAATTGACGAAGCCGACATAGATCTGGCCATAGCCTCCCTCCGAAGTCTGCGTGATATGCAGGCGCGGACAGAGGCCAAGCTGGATCGCCTGACGCGTCATCGAAAACGCCCCGCTGATGATCGCCTGACTTGCGATGATCGTCGCCAGAGTCGCCAAGATCACGAGAGGAATTTGCAGCACCGCCGGGCAAAGCACGAAGAACGGATTCTCGCCGTTTGCGACCCCGCCATCGAGAACGAGGGCCGTCTGCCCGGCATAGTTCAAAAGAAGCATCGGCAGGACGAGGCCATACCAGGCGCCGCGGATGGCCTTCAGCCCGAAATGGCCCATGTCGGCATAAAGCGCTTCGGCGCCCGTGGCGCAGAGAAAGACCGCGCCAAGCACGAGAAACCCCTCGAACCCGTGCGTGAAAAGATAGGTGAGACCATAGCGCGGATCGAGAGCCTCGAAGACGGCCGGATGCTTCACGATGCCCATCAAGCCCAACAGACCGAGCAACACGAACCAGATCACCATGACCGGCCCGAATAATTTGCCGATTCGCGCGCTGCCCTGCGATTGCAAGGCGAAAAGGCCGACCAAAATCACGACGGCCATCGGCACGATATAAGGCTCGATGCTCGGGATCGGGGCCTTCAATCCTTCGAGCGCGCTCAAGACCGATATGGCAGGCGTGATGGCGCCATCGCCGTAGAGCAAAGCCGCACCGAGAATGCCGAGACTGACGATGCCGATACGCGTGCCCTCTTTGCGGCTCAACAGGGACATCAGCGCCAGGATGCCGCCTTCACCTTCATTGTCGGCCCGCATCACCACGGCGACATATTTGAGCGAGGTCGTGATCAAAAGCGTCCAGACGATCAGCGACAACATGCCGAGAACGGTGCCCGGCGTAGACAAATCGCCGGCGCGATCGAGCACGGTCTTCATCGTGTAGAGCGGACTCGTGCCTATATCGCCATAGACGACGCCCAGCGCCCCCAGCACCAAGGCGCTAAAGCGCGGCGGCTTTGCCCCGGCGACCGGGTGAATGCGATTTGATAGGCTTGCCATACGGGAAATCTCTTTGCGAACGGGGGCGTAGCATCACGTTGGAAGCCTACAAGGGAAAGTCGAAGGATTTAAGAAAGTTACATTTTCCTTGCAATATCCGCGGCAAGGAGGCTCCCTTGCCGTTCAGAAGGCCGAGAGTTTCAAGAGCCGCCGCTTTGGTTTAGAATCGATGCTGTCAGCCGTTGCATTTTGCATTGCACCAAATCCGAAAATTTATTTGGTGCTGACCAAAGAATATTTGATCCGGCCCGCAGTTTTTTACTTTAAGTCACAAAATGTCCCATTGCGCCGATTTAAACGGCCGGGGTACCAATATTTTGGCACCTGCCGCTTGACGAGTCCGATCCGAGACCGGCAAAGGAGCTAGCTGGACGCTTTTCCGGCAAATGGAATGAGCATGGACGGCGGTTGAACGTTTCGACAGCCAGTCCTTGAAAAGGTCCGGTGCAAGGCCGGATCTAGCCCTTTTCGGCTCCAGCCGAACGGCCATCCGGCCAAACCATATGAGGAAGGCCTGCCGGTGCAGCCCACCGGAACGCTGGTCAATAGGAGGATCTCAAGAATGCCCGGCCGCCACTTTCTATTCGTTCCTGGCCCCACCAATGTCCCCGACCGGATCCTTCGCGCGATGCATGTGCCGATGGAAGATCACCGGAATCCGACCTTTCCGGATCTGACAAAACCGATTCTCGAAGACCTGAAGAAAATCTTCAAGACGACGACCGGCCAATGTTTCGTCTATCCGTCGACCGGCACCGGCGGCTGGGAAGCCGCGCTGACGAACACGCTGTCGCCCGGCGATAAGGTCATCGTGTCGCGCTATGGCCAGTTCAGCGCGCTTTGGACGGATCTCGCCCAGCGCATCGGCCTCGATGTGCAGGTCATCGACGAAGAATGGGGCACGGGCACGCATCCCGAGCATATTCACGCCATCCTCGAGGCCGACAAGGAGCACAAGATCAAAGGCGTGCTCGTCGTCCAGAACGAGACCGCGACGGGCGTCACCTCCGATGTCGGCGCCGTGCGCAAGGCGATGGATGCGGCCAAGCATCCGGCTCTTCTCTATGTCGACGGCGTCTCCTCGATCGGCTGTATCGATTTCCGCATGGACGAATGGGGCGTCGATCTCGCGGTCGCAGGCTCGCAGAAGGGCTTCATGCTGCCGGCCGGTCTCGCCATCGTCGGCGCCAGCCAGAAGGCGCTCGAAGCGCGCCACACCGCGAAATGCGCGCGTGTCTTCTTCAACTTCGAAGACATGATCAAGAGCAATGCGACCGGCTATTTCCCCTATACGCCGTCGCTGCCGCTGCTCTATGGCCTGCGCGAATCGATGAAGATGATGTTCGAGGAAGGCCAGGAAAACGTCTTCCAGCGCCATCATTATCTCGCGAGCGGCGTGCGCGCCGCGGTCTCCGCCTGGGGCCTGAAGAATTGCGCGACCGAGCCCAAATGGTTCTCGGACACGGTTACCGCGATCGTCGTGCCGGAAGGCTTCAATGGCGCCGACGTGATCGCCACCGCCTATCGCCGCTATAATCTGGCACTCGGCGCGGGTCTCGCAAAGGTCGCGGGCAAGGTCTTCCGCATCGGTCATCTCGGCGATCTCAACGAGCTGATGGTGCTCGGCGCGCTCGCGGGTGCCGAAATGTCCATGCTCGATATCGGCATCAAGATCGAGCCCGGCAGCGGTGTCGCCGCGGCGCAAAATTATTTCCGCAGCTCGAACAGCGTCATCGCCAACGCCGCGGAATAAATATCGAGTCAGTGCACTTGCTCTAGGTATGCGCACCCTCTCCCTGTGGGAGAGGGTGGTCAGCGAAGCTGACCGGGTGAGGGGTTACGAACTACATTCGAAGAATGTAACCCCTCATCCGCCTCGCATTCGCTGAGCACCTTATCCCACAGGGAGAAGGGATTCGCGCACTGTGATTTTTCTATAAAAATCCAATGCGTCTGCGGCCGGAACCGTCCGTAAGAAGATGGCTAACTCGAAAATCCAAGCGTTCGAATAGGGAGGGGAGTCCATGGCAGATCAGGCACCGCTGAAAATCGTTTTCCTGGACCGCGGCACCCTCGGCGTCCCGCTGCGCGAGCCGAGCTTCCCGCACAGCTATACGGAATATGATGCGACGTCGCCCGAGCAGATCGTCGAACGCCTCGCCGATGCCGACATCGCCATCATCAACAAGGTCCAGGTGCGCACGGCCTCGCTCGAAAAACTGCCGAAGCTGAAAATGATCGCCGTCGCCGCGACCGGCACGGATTGCGTCGACAAGGCCTATTGCAAGGCGCACAACATACCCGTCATTAACATCCGCAATTATGCGGTGAACACGGTGCCGGAACATACGCTTGCGCTCATCTTCGCGCTGCGCCGCAGCCTCATCCCCTACACGCTCGACGTCCGCAAAGGCAAATGGCAGACGATCGATCAATTCTGCTATTTCGATCATCCGATCCGCGATATTTCAGGCTCGACGCTCGGCCTCATCGGCTATGGAGCGCTCGGCAAATCGGTCGCGACACGCGCCGAAGCGCTCGGCATGAAAGTCATCGCGACCGACGTCTATGATTTTCCCGGCAAGGTCGATCTCGACACGATTTTGAAAGAAAGCGACATCGTCTCGCTGCACTGCCCTTTGACCGATGGCACCCGCAACATCATCGGCGCGGCCGAATTGAAAAAGATGAAGAAGGACGCGATCCTCATTAACACGGCGCGCGGCGGCCTCGTCGACGAAGCGGCTCTGGTCGATGCCTTGAAGACGGGCGAGATCGGCGGCGCCGGCTTTGACGTACTCACTGTCGAGCCGCCGAAGAACGGCAATGTGCTGCTCGATCAAGGCGCCGATCTGCCGAATCTCATCATCACGCCGCATGTCGCTTGGGCGAGCCACGAGGCCATGACCGGCCTTGCCAACCAGCTTGTTGAAAATATCGAGCTTTGGGTCGCAGGCACACCGCGCAATCTCGTGACGGAATAAGCGCTTGGCCTCTGCCCATAAAGACCTGCTGCGGGCTTTGTTCGACGCAGCGATCCATCGCGCCCTACCCTCGGTCTGCTTGCCGCAAAACCTGCCGCCGAGGCCCAAGGGCCGCACGATCGTCATCGGCGCGGGCAAAGCCGCCGCTGCCATGGCGAAAGCCGTCGAGGACAATTGGGACGGGCCCCTCGAAGGTCTCGTCGTCACGCGCTACGGCCATAACGTGCCCTGCAAGACGATCGAAGTGATCGAGGCGGCGCATCCTGTGCCGGACGCGGCCGGCATGGCGGGCGCCGCGCGCATCCTTGCCTCTGTGAAAGGGCTCACCTCCGACGATCTCGTGCTCTCCCTCATCTCCGGCGGCGCCTCGGCGCTTCTGGCTTTACCGGCGCAGGGCATTTCGCTCGCCGAGAAGCAGGAGATCAACAAGGCGCTTTTGAAATCCGGCGCGACGATCACCGAAATGAATTGCGTGAGGAAACATCTCTCGGCGATCAAGGGCGGCCGCCTCGCGGCGGCGGCGACGCCGGCGCGGATGGTGACTTTGATGATTTCGGACGTGCCCGGCGACGACCCGTCCGTCATCGGCTCGGGGCCGACCGTCGCCGATCCCACGACGCAAGCCGACGCTTTGGGGATTCTGCAGAAATATAAGATCGACGTGCCGGCCTCGGTCAAAGCCGTGCTTGGTCTTCCGGCCAATGAGACGCCGAAACCGGGCGACGCCTGTTTCTCGAAAAACGAATTACGCATGATCGTGACGCCGCAAGCCTCGCTCGAAGCCGCGGCGGAGATTGCGAAAGCGCATGGCTATCAGCCAATGATCCTTGGCAATGATATCGAGGGCGAGGCGCGCGATGTGGCGCTCGTTCATGCCGCGATCGCGCGGCAGGTGGCGCATTACGGCCAGCCCGGCGCCGCGCCCTTGGCGCTTCTCTCGGGCGGCGAAACCACGGTCACGGTGCGCGGCAAAGGCCGCGGCGGCCGCAATGCCGAATTTTTGCTGGCGCTCGCCGTCGCGCTCGATGGCCATGCAGGCATTCATGCCATCGCGGGCGATACAGATGGGATCGACGGGACGGAAGACAATGCCGGCGCGATGCTCGCGCCTGATACGCTCGCGCGAGCGGCCGCGATCGGCGCGAGTGCCAAAGCCCATCTCGCGAATAATGACGGCTATAGCTTCTTTTCGGCGCTCGGCGATCTTGTCGTCACCGGACCGACGCTGACCAATGTGAATGACTTCCGCGCGATCCTGATCGACAAAAGCTGAGCGATCGGCAGATGAGGTCCAAAACGAAATGGCAGGCGCTAGGCCTGCCATTCGCTCGATCACATTAGATCACGATGATTTTGGATCGAATCGATCCAAAATCATGAACATGATCGATTCTAATAGTTTAGAGCGGGATGCGGCCGGAAAACCGCTACACACTTTTCCTCATCCCGCTCTATCGCGATCTCAGTATTTCCGGACGACCGGAGGCGGCGGAGCGAGCGGAGGCGGAGGCAGCGGCGCGAAGATCGCCGTCAGGATGGGCGTGATCGGATCGAAGAGAGCCAGTGGCGGCGGCACGAACACGACCGGCGCAGGCGGCGGCGGAGCGGCGAGATCTGCCGCTTGCGCGGCAACGCCCCCGAAGAGCGCGAGGAACGCGCCCGCAATCAAGATTGAACGCATTTGGATGTCCCCCTTGTAGCAAGGATCTACAGCTTAACTAGGCCTGGAGGACGGGGCAATCGGGCTTTCGCGGTTTTTCGGCCGCTCGCTTTTTGATACGTTCCAATAACAGTGACGATGCCGATTTCATACTGGTATCAGCGTCCCGCCGAGAGCAGAATTCCAAAATCGAAACGCGTTCGCGATCAATCTTTTCCTTTGTGGAAATGATTCAAGGGCCCGTGGCCTTTACCGACGCTCAGAGCATCCGCGCCCTTTAAAGCACAGGTCAGAAAAATCTTCGCGGCCTTGATCGCCTCGATGAGATCGTGACCTCTGGCGAGATAGGCTACGATCGCGGAAGCCAGCGTGCAGCCCGTGCCGTGGGTGTTTTTCGTCGCGATGCGCGGCACGGAAAACAAGGTCTCGCCCGCCGCGTCAAAGAGAAGGTCGTCGGCGCTCTCGCCTTCGAGATGACCGCCCTTGAGCAGTATGGCGCGGGCGCCTTTTTCCAAAAGGCTCGGCGCCAGCAACCGCACCTCCGCGAGATCCAGCGGCAAGGCGCAATCGGCAAGACGCGCGGCTTCCGCAATATTGGGGGTGACCAATGTCGCGAGCGGAAAGAGATATTTGACGAGCGCGGCCGGCACATCATCGGCGCTCAGCGCATCGCCGCTTGTCGCAACAAGGACGGGATCAAGAACGATCGGACAGGCTTTATGCCGTGCGAGTTCCTTTGCCACCACCCCGACGATCTCAGCCGAAGGCAAAAGCCCGATCTTGATCGCAGCCACGTCGATGTCGGCAAAAATCGCCGCGATCTGAAGCGCGACGAAATCCGCCGGCGGCACATGCACGCTTGCGACCCCTTGCGTATTCTGCGCCGTCAAGGCTGTGACCGCCGCCATCCCGTAGCAGCCCAGCGCGGCAAAGGTCTTCAGATCGGCCTGAATGCCGGCGCCGCCGCTCGGGTCGGAGCCCGCGATCGAAAGGACATTGGGGATCATGGCACTCACAATCGTTGCGCCTCGGTTTTGTTCCGGCACAGGTCTTCATACAAACGACCGAGTCCGGGACAGCGGCGATTCATCATCCTTCGCCATTCATCTCTTGGCGGCTAGCATGGCGAGCGGATCGCTTTCGTCAAGGATGGCCCTTCGGGCCACCGCCTTCGGCGGCGCATCGAAGATGCGTCCTTGACCAAAGCGTATCCGTCTCGCCGAAAATCGCCGCCGTCAGATGAATGGGTTATCATATGAACGATCGCCGGTATCATCACCCTAAGCCGCGAAGCCGCTTTCCGGCAGCGTGCGCATCCGCTGGCGACGGCGGTGATGCCTCTCGATCGGCCAGCCGAGCAGGCGGATCAGTCCCCAGCCCACGACGAAACCAATGACAGCGCTGATAATGCCTTCCGTCGTGACGGGCACAGCCGGCTCGAAGGTCTCATAGGCGCGCCAGGCGATATAGGGATCGGCTTGCGTCGCAAGCTCCCAGACGCGCTTGATGTTTCCGGAGTCGGCATAGACCTGGGCCTGGCGTTGAAGCTTGTCGCGCCGCGCCACGATCTCGCGCATCTGGTCGCCGCGGCCTTGCACGAAAACATCGGGATTATGTTGAAGGCGCGAGATCCCCTCGGGCTCCGACAACCCTGCCTGGGCGGTATCCTGGTCGAAGCGCGCAATGATCGTATTCAATTCGTCGATCGCGCCGCCGAGCCTTTGCCGGTATTGCTGCGCATATTCCGGAAATTGCGCGCCGATCACGCCGAAGATCATCGCGAAAAACAACGCCAGCCGGCGAATGAGCATGATCATGGACGCGCTGCCTCAAAAGCCGTTTGGTGCATCTTGAATTTCGCATGATCTCGTCCGAAAAGTCTGCAACTTTCGGGATCATGCGCAGAACCGATGGCATCCGCCGAGGTTCCTGAAGCTTCAGCTTTTAGCAGACGGCGACCCGTTTCAAGTGGGCATTGTCAGAAGACCGGCAAAACCTTCGGCCGAGCCGAAAAGCAGATGCCGCCCGTCCGCATCCCAGGTCAAAGCCGTGATCGCGCCTTCCGGCGTCTCGCCGGGACGGTGCACCAGAAGTTCGGCTGCGTCCGTCAAGCGGCACAGCAGAATCCAGCCATCGTCATAGCCGACCGCGATGACGAGCGCCTTGGGATGAAAGGCCACCTGCGACACCCGCGATTCGCGCACGCCGCATTCGTGCGGCGCCTTGTTCATCGGGCCGGTTTTCTCCTTGAACGGCCAGACGATGCAGGCATCCGCCCCGGAGGTCGCGAGCCAATGGCCATCGCTCGACCACGAAAGCGAGCGCGATTTCGCCGGATAGCCGCTCATGCGCATGTTCTGCTTGTCGCTGAGCCGCCAGCCGTGAAGCGCGTTTTCCTGCATCGAGGTGACGAGAAAGCGACCGTCCGGCGACAGGGTCACGTCGAGATGCGAGCCCTTCCATTCGTAAAGGTCGAGCCCGGCATCCGTATTCGGAAACCACAGGCTTGCGCCATTATAATGCGCCATGGCAAGGCGATAGCCCTTCGACAGGAAGGCGAGGCCGCGCACGGTCGAAGGCGCGGCGATCGATTTGACCTCGCCCTTGGCGCTGCGCGCCCGCACGGTCTTGCCGGAGGCCCAGCTGATCGAGCCATCGTCCCGCACGGCGAGCGCATCGATCCAGCCGGTTTTCTCTTTGGCGATTTCGGTCACCGTGCCATTGGCCGCGATCTCGACAACGCGCCCGTCATCGCCGCCCGTGACGAGCGTGCGCGGCCCCTTGGCTGCCGAGAGAATGCCCGCATCCGGATGCGCGGCGATGCGCTTTTCCTGGCCGATCTCGGCAAGGACGACTTGCCCGTCGCCCAAAGCCAGCACCGGCGTGCGCCCGAGAAAAGCCGCCGCCGTCACATAGGCGCCGGCCTCGATCTTGGTGACATACTGGGTGAGGGAAGAGGCTGTGTCTGTCGCGGCCATGATCAATCAAATATCAAAATAATCACATATGTGCCGCATGATTATCACGCGGCACAAGCGAGGAACCCGGAGCGGATCTCGTCTTCCTTCAAATGGCGCCCGATGAAGACGATGCGGCTGACCCGCTTCTCGTCCGGCTTCCATTCGCGTTGAAGATCGCCGTCGAGCATCATATGGACGCCTTGATAGACGAAGCGCTTCGGTTCGTCCTTGAAGGCGAGAATGCCCTTCGAGCGCAGGATCGAGGCACCTTCCTTCTGCACATAGTCGTTGACCCAGGGCAGGAATTTTTCCGGATCGACATCGCCCTCGAGCGTGATCGACAAGGATTGCATCTCTTCGTCGTGATAATGTTTCAGGCCGTGGCCGTGTCCATGCGCCTCATGTCCATGATCGTGGCCATGATGATGACCGTGGTCATGCCCATGATGATCGTGGTGATCGTGCCCATGATCGTGATGGCCATGATCATGCTCGTCTTCCACGTTCAGAAAATCCGGCTCGATCTCGAGGATGCGCTGCAGATCGAAGGCGTTTCGGTTGAGCACCTCGTCGATCGGCACATTGCTTTTCGTGGTCTTGTGAAGTTTCGCATAAGGATTGATCGCCCGGATGCGGCCTTCGACCTCGGCCAGCTCTTCCGCGCTCACCAAGTCGATCTTGTTGAGCAGGATCACATCCGCGAAGGCGATCTGGTTCTTCGCCTCGGGCGCATCCTTCAGGCGGTCGGACAGCCATTTGGCATCGGCCACCGTCACGATGGCATCGAGGCTTGCCGCTTCCTTGACATCGGCATCGGCGAAAAAGGTCTGCGCGACCGGCGCCGGATCGGCGAGACCCGTCGTCTCGACGATGATCTGATCGAACTTGCCCTTGCGCTTCAGCAGGCCCTCGATGATGCGGATCAGGTCGCCGCGCACCGTGCAGCAGATGCAGCCATTGTTCATCTCGAAGATTTCTTCGTCGGCGCCGACGACGAGCTCGTTGTCGATGCCGATCTCGCCGAATTCGTTGACGATCACCGCGAATTTGCGGCCATGCGGCTCGGTCAGGATGCGGTTCAGCAGTGTCGTCTTGCCCGCGCCCAGATAGCCGGTGAGCACGGTCACGGGAATTTTCTCTGCCATATGATGCTCCAAAGGGCGCCCTGAGCGGGCCCAGCTTAACCCCAGCTAATCATCTCTCACACGCCTTCAAGTCAAATATCCGGCACCCGCGCCGGTCGGATGGGAAAGCGTGACCTTCAGCTATGCGATATAATATCACAGACGGGGAAAATCGAGCCTGGTCAAGGTGAGACATCCTGACCTTCGCTCTGGCCCCAAGCGCGAAGGAAGCCTAAAATGCGATCATGCTCAAAGATTCACGCCGTCTTCTTCTGCCCCTTTCCGTCATCGTGCTCGGCCTCATGGCCCTTGCCGCGACGGCCTATGTGGTCACGCCGGATAAGTCGGCACCGCGGGCCTCGGCCATAGGCGGGGCCTTTACCCTGGTGCGGCAGGACGGCCAGACGGTAACGGACGCCGCCTTCAAGGGCGAGCCCTTGCTGGTCTTCTTCGGCTATACGCATTGCCCGGACGTCTGCCCGACCTCGCTCTTCGAGATTTCGGAAGTCTTCAAGGCCATGGGCCCGGATAAAAAGGTCCAGGCTCTCTTCATCACGGTCGATCCGGCGCGCGATACGCCTGAGACGATGAAAGACTATCTGTCGAGCTTCGATCCGCGCATCGTCGGGCTCTCGGGCGATCCGGCCCAGACCAAGGCGGTCGAAAAAGCCTTCCGGGTCTACGCGAAGAAAGTGCCGGGTGCGCATGGCGACGATTATACGATGGACCATACGGCCATCGTCTATCTGCTCGACAAGCAAGGCCGCTTCGTCAACGCCTTCAACCTCGAGCGCACGCCGCAAGAGGCCGCCAAGGATCTGGAACGGTATCTGTAGCGGGAGTTAGCGAACCTTCTCCCTGTGGGAGAAGGTGCCGAGCGAATGCGAGGCGGATGAGGGGTTACCTCTCCCTCAACGAAGATCGAAACCCCTCACCCGGCTTGCTCCGCAAGCCACCCTCTCCCACAGGGAGAGGGTTTTGCTCAGCCTCAATAAAGCCCGACCGGAAAATATTTTAGATAGAGATCGGCATAGACGCCCTTCTCGGCCAGCGCCGCGAGCGCATAATCGAGCGCGTGGCGCAAAGTGACATTGCCTTTTTTCACAGCGATGCCGACACCTTCGCCGAAAAACCGGCTTTCGGTGTAAGGGCCGCCGCGAAAGGCGCAGCAATTCTGCGCATCGGCGCTATTGAGCCAAAGACTGAGCGTCACGCCATCGCCGAAGAGCGCGTCGATCTCGCCCTTTTTGAGCGCGGCCCGCAGATTTGCGGGCTGGTCCGTCTTCAGGATCGCGGCGGGAAAGAAGGTTTTCAGATAGGCCTCATGCGCGCTATTGGCCTCGACTCCGATCGCCTTGCCGGCCAATCCCTCGAGTGAGAAATCTTTCAAGGGCGCATTGGCGAGCACGACAAAGCGCGCCGGCGTTTTATAATAAGGCGCGGTGAAATCGAGCTTGGACCTTGTCTCGGCATTGATTTCGAACGAAGCGATCAGAGCGTCGCCATGGCCATCGTTCAGGCTGTCGATCAAAGTGTCCCAGCGCCTAGCCTGAACCGTGCAGGTGACTTTCAATTCTTCGCAGATCGCGCGGGCGAGATCGATGTTGAAACCGGCCAGGGTCCCATTGGTCAGCGTGAAATTGAACGGCGGATAATCGTCTTCCGTCAAAAAGCGCAAAGTGTGGATCCCGACGAGATCCGGCTTTTCAAGCCGATGTTGCGGGTCCCAGAAATTCGGCAGAAAAACGGAATCCTCGGCCGTCGCGCTGCCCCCAAGCAGGCTCGAAAGGCCAAGCATCAGACCAAGGATCAAGGACGCGATCGTCCCGCGCCGCGAAACCCCTTCGCGGCTGTTTTTTACGGCTTTAGGCCGTGAGGGCTTGGATGACGGGAGGAGCAGGAGCATAGCGCAGACGCGGGTCCCCTTGGAAATGATAGGATCCGATATGCGTCAGCTTTCCTTCGGTGTCGAGCCAGATCTTGCCGCCTATGTCGCGCCATTTCTGGCAGAAGCCGAAATCCTCGCTGATATAGGCCTTGGTTTCGGGATCGATCTGACATTCGAAGAGCGCGTAATTTTCCTCCGCCTTGGCGTTGCTGAAGGCGTGGACCTTGTTGTAGCGGCTCTCCGGATAGGCTTCGATCATGCGCAGGATCACTTCGCGCTTGACCAGCATGAAACCGCCGCCGCAATAAACGCCGGTCGCGAAGGCGCCCTCGCGTTCAAGCTCGTCGCCTTCGCAAAGCGTGCCGACGTAAAGCAGAGGCGCCGAGGTCAAGGCTTCGCCCATGGTGGCGCGCCGCATTGCGTTTTGGCCCCAATCGATGACCTTCAGCGGATAGATGCCCGCGACGAATTCGCGATCGAAGCAGAGCATGCGGTGGACCTGCTCCGGCTCGAAGGAAATATCGGCATCGATGAACAGAAGATGCGTGGCGGACGTGCTTAAAAATTGCGAAACCAGCGTGTTTCGGCTGCGCGTGATCAAAGAATCGTGTCCAAGCAGCGCGAGCATCGCATCAAACCCGGCTTGGCCGGCATATTGAATAAGGCTAATGATCGATTGCATGTAATGTTGCGAAACGAGACCGCCAAAGCACGGCGTGGCGATAAATACCATCGGTCTTTTTGCGGTTTCCGTCATGACTGGCCTTAAAGGTGAGGCCGCGCTAGTTTACATATGTCTGGTTGAGCGCGGCACGGGATCGAATCATGTTGGAATCCTGCGGTTGAGCGGTTCAAAAGGCAATCTGACGCAAGCTGGAGCCGTCAGCTTGGCGCAAGCGAAGATTTAGGAATGATAGGGGCCTGGGCATGCCATCCATGAAGACAATCACGGCTCTGTCGAGCTGCCTTGTGCTGATGTCGCTGATGCGGCCGGCCTTCGCGATCACCGATCACGTCCCGAGTTTCGACGTGAAAAGCTCCTGCAAGGCGGCCGAGGCCTATGACGTCATGGAAGATCGCGACAAAACCTTCCAGGGCTGCCTGCAGGACGAAAATCGCGCCAAATCGCTCCTCACCAAGAACTGGTCGCAATATAAGATCAAGGATCGGGTGGATTGCGTGACGCAAGGCGAGATCGTCGCCCCGAGCTATGTCGAAATCCTGACCTGCCTTGAAATGAGCGACGAGACCGGTGCCGCCCTGTCGCGGGATGTCAATCAGCCGACCGGCTCGCCCGATACATCGCCGATCAAGGAACCGCCGCTTCCGAGCGCGATACCCAAGTAGCAGCGGGAGCCCTCATCCTGAGAAGCGCTCCGCAGGAGCGCGTCTCGAAGGACGGGGGCTTAGCGGCTTTTACAAACCCTCGGTGCTTCGAGACGGCCTTCGGCCTCCTCAGCATGAGGGTTTGGTGTCGGACCGGTACGAAAACGGTGTCACTGCGCTTTATGTGGAGTCGTACCAGCGCTTCGAAGCGCGTGCAGAACCTCAGCCGAGCCATAGCCGTCGGCCGGATGCAGCCCGGCCGACCTTTGGAAGTCGTGGATCGCATCGCGCGAGGCGGGGCCGAATTTTCCGTCGATCGTCCCGTGATAAAAGCCCTGCGCCGTCAAAAGGTGCTGGACCTCGTTCTTCTCCGTCCGGCTCAGCATTTTTTCCTGCGCGGGCCACGCAGCGCGGACCCCGCCGCCGCCCGCCAGCCGATCCGCGAGCAGCGCCAGCGAGAGCGCGTAGGAATCCGAATTATTATAGGCTTTCAGGACCCAATAATTATCCGACAGCAGAAAGGCCGGGCCGCCGGCACCCGACGGTAGAAATAAGGCGGCATCGCCCGTGGACGGCAAAGCCTGCTGGCCGGCTGGTCGCACGTCAAGCGCCGCCCAGGCCGGAAAAGCCATGTGAAGCGATGCAAAATCATAATCGCCGGGAAGCATGACTTCAATGCCCCATGGCAGGCCGGGCCGCCAGCCGGAATCGCGCAGAAAATGGCCGATCGAAGCGAGACTGTCGGGCACCGAGGTCCAGATATCCGGCGCACCCGAGCCTTCGAACCGCACCGCATATTTGAGATAGGCCGAGGGCAGAAATTGCGGATTGCCCATGGCGCCCGCCCATGAGCCTTTAAGCGCCTCGCGCGGGACGCCACGCTCGAGCATGACCAGCGCAGCCACGAATTCATCGGCGAAGAGGCTGCGGTCGTCGCGGCGAAAAGCGAGCGAGGCCAAAGACCGGACGATGTCCTTTCCCCCCGTGCTGCGTCCGAAATCGGTCTCCATGCCCCAGGCGGCGAGCAGGATCGGCGCGGGAACCCCGAAACGTCTTTCGATTGCCGCCAATTCCGTCTGCCAGCGCGCCGCTTGCGCGCGGCCTTGCGCGATGCGTTGCGGCGTCACGGCAGCGGCGAGATAGGCGTGCAAGGGCCGATCGAATTCAGGCTGCGCACTTGCGCCGCTTGGCGTCGACGGATCGTAGCTGAGCCCGGCGACGGCTGCCTCAAAAGTTTCGCGGCGCACGCCCTTCGCCTCGGCGAGCGGCCAAAGCGATTGCAGAAAGATCGTGAAACCGCCGGAGGCTTCGGCTGCGTCCCGCGGCATTTGGGCGGCGGCGGATCGCGGATTTACGCAAAGGACCGCGAAAGCGGCCGCGCCTTGCAGGATGGCGCGCCGGTTGATCGCGCGAGAGGCGAAGATAGGCGTCACACAGCCTCGGGCGCACCGCCACGCGGGGGCTCCGAGGGCGGCGGCTCGGCCGGCGGCTGTTGCGTCTTTCCGGCCGTGCGCATTTCGGCCAGCCTTTGGAAACTCACATAAAGCATGGGGATGACGAAAATGCCGACGAGGCTCGCCGCGATCATGCCGCAGAAGACCGGCGTACCGACGCCGCGGCGGGACAATTGCGCCGCGCCATGCGCCGTCACCAGCGGCACGAGGCCGAGAATAAAGGCGATCGAGGTCATCATGACCGCGCGGAACCTCTGCTCGGCGCCGAGGATCGCGGCTTCGACAATGCTGCGGCCCTCTTCGCGCTGCTCCTTGGCGAAGGCGACGATCAAAATGCCGTTTTTGGCCGCGAGCGCGATCAAGACGACAAGCCCGATCTGCGCATAGAGATCGAGCGGCAGGCCTAGGTAGTAGACCCCGAAATAGGCGCCGAACACGCCGACGGCCACGGATAAAAGCACCGGGATCGGAATGATCCAGCTCTCGTAAAGCGCGACCAGGAAGAGATAGGCAAAGAGCACGGCAAGCGCGAGAATGATGCCCGTCTGGCCGCTGGCCGCCTGTTCCTGATAGGCCGTGCCGCTCCATTCGAAGCCATAGCCTGCCGGCAATGTCTTGGCGGAGATGGAGGCCATGGCTGCGAGAGCCGCGCCGGATGAGACGCCCGGCGCAGGAGAGCCATTAACCGTGATCGCACGGTAATTGTTGTAGCGCGTGATGACTTGCGGGCCTTGCACGATCCGGAGCGAAGCCAAGGACGCCATCGGCACCATTTGCCCGTCCTTGTTGCGGACGTAGATCTGCCAGATCGAGGAAATATCGCGGCGGTCTTGCGCCTCGCCTTGGATATTCACCTGCCAGGTTCGGCCATAAATATTGAAGTTGTTGATGTAATTTCCGCCGAGCGTAGCGGAGAGCGTCAAGAAAATATCGCTGATGCCGACGCCGAGCGATTGCGCTTTATCGCGGTCGATGTCGAGATAAAGTGACGGATTCGTTGCCGTGAAGGTCGAAAACACACGCGACAGGGATTTATCCTGATTGGCGGCGGCGACCAGACCTTGCATCACGCTGCCGACTTGGGTCGGCGGCTGGCCTTCGAGCGCTTCCAATTGATATTCGAAGCCGCCCGAGGTCGAGAGACCGATGATCGGCGGCAGATTGAAGGCGATGACCGAGGCTGTCCTGATGCTTTGGGCCGCGCCGAACACCTTCCGGATGATGGCCTGCGCCGAGTCCGACGCGCTTTGGCGGTCTTCGAAGGGCTTCAGCTTGACGAACATGAAGCCGTAATTCGGCTCATTGGCGGAATCCAGGATCGAAAAGCCGACGACCGTGAACGTGTCTTGAACCTGCGGCATGCCGAGCATCAGCTTCTCGACATCGCGCATCGTCGCGCTGGTCCGCGCGACGGACGCCCCATCCGGCAATTGGACCGATATGAAGAAACCGCCCTGGTCTTCTTCCGGCAGGAACCCGGTCGGCGTGTGCAAGGCGGTGCCGTAGATCGCTATGCCGAAGCCTATGATGACGACGACGCCGACCACGGCGACGCGCACGAGCCTCGTCACGACCGCGGCATAGCCGTCGCGCACCCAGTCGATGCCCCTCAGCACGTAACTCATGACGCCGCGCTTCGGCCCGCTGTGGCGCAGGAAGACAGCGCAAAGCGCCGGCGACAGGGTCAGAGCATTGAGGGCCGAGATCAGCATGGCGACGCTGATCGTCACGGCGAATTGCCGGAACAATTGGCCGGATACGCTTGGAATGAAGGCGATCGGTACGAAGACCGATAGAAGAACAAGCGTGATCGCGACGATCGGCGCGGTGATCTGCCCCATCGCCTTCTTGGTTGCGTCAGCCGGCGACAGATCCGGCTCTTCTTCCATGACGCGCTCGACGTTTTCGACGACGACGATCGCGTCGTCAACGACAATGCCGATCGCAAGCACCATGGCAAGCAGCGAGACCGTATTAGCCGAAAAGCCGACAGCGAGCAGGACCGCGAAAGTGCCGATCAGGCTGACCGGCACGGCGACCGCTGGTATGATCGTCGCGCGCAGGCTGCCGAGGAAGAGAAAGACCACGAGCACGACGAGGACAAAGGCTTCGGCGAGAGTCTTCAAAACCTCTTTGATCGTGTCGGTCACGAAGGTCGTCGAATCGTAGACGACCTTATATTTGAGGCCCGCCGGAAATCGTTTGCTGGCCTTTTCCAAGACTTTGGCGATCGCCGCCGCCGCGTCCACGGCATTGGCGCCGGGCGAAAGATAAGTCGCAAGCGCGACGGCGGGACGGCCGGAAAGCCTGCTCTCGGTATCGAGGTTTTGCGCCCCCATCTCGACCCGCGCGACATCCTTGATGCGCAGGACGGAACCGTCGGGCAGAGCCCTGACGACAATATTGCCGAACTCCTCCGGCGTCGTCAGCCGCCCTTGCGTCTGGAGATTGAATTGGAACTGCTGATCATCGCCGATCGGCCGCGAGCCGATGCGACCGATCGGGGCCTGAACATTTTGGGTCTCGATCGCCGTGATAATGTCGGACGGCGCGAGATTCAGGCTCGTCAGGCGCTGGATATCGAACCATATGCGCATCGAATATTTCTGCAGGGCGAAAAGATTCGCCTGACCGACGCCGAAAGTGCGCGATATCTCGTCGAGCACATTGATCGTGACGTAATTGGTGATGAAGAGCGTATCGAGATCGTCATGGCCTTCATCCGCATAGAATTGAACGAATTGCAGAATCGCCGAGGAGCGCTTCTGAACGGTGAGACCTTGCTGCGTCACCTGCGTCGGCAATTGCGACAAAGCCGTCTGCACGCGGTTGTTGACGTTGACCGTGTCGATATCGGGATTGGTGCCGAGCGCGAAGCTGACGGTGAGATTATAGCTGCCGTCATTGCCACTCGTCGATTTCATGTAGAGCATCTTATCGACGCCGACCATCTGCGCTTCGAGCGGCTGCGCGACGGAGGCTTCGACGACATCGGCCGAGGCGCCCGGATAGGTGGCCGTGACCTGGACCTGCGGCGGCACGATATCGGGAAATTGCGCGACGGGAATGCGCGACAGCGCGATGAGCCCCGCCAAAGTGATGACGATGGCGATCACGATGGCGAGGCGCGGGCGGTCGATGAATGTCGCTGAAAACATGAACCCGTGTTCCTAGACGCCTGCCTTCGAAAGCCGATGATTATTTTGGCACGGTAGAGGAGGCCGCCGGACCAGGCGTCGGCGGACCCGGCGAGACGAGCTCTCCCGCGCGAACGCGCTGGATGCCTTCGACGACGACCAACTCGCCTTCCGTCAGACCGGAGATGATGGAGGCGTCGGCGGGCGTCGATTGTCCAAGCTGGATATCGCGGCGCTGCGCCTTGTTGTCGGCATCGACCACATAGACGTAATCGCCGCGCTGATCGGTGAGGACCGCCGAGCGCGGAATGGACAGCACCAGGACCGGCTGAACACCTTCGAGATTGACCGTAACAAACTCGCCGTCCGTAAGCTGGCGGACGACGCTTTGCCCCTGCTTGTTTGCACTATCCAGGATTGGCGGATTGGCGATGGTCGCGCGCATCATGACGGTATCCGTCGCCGTCTGCACCGTGTTGTCGACGAAGGTCAGCTTTCCGGTCTGATCGTAGATCTGGCCGTTCGGCAAGGTGACACGGATTACCACCGCATTGAATCCGCCGAGCGGCACATAACGGTTGCGCAAAGCGAGCAGGGTACGGACCGAGACCGGAAACAGCACATACATCGGGTCCTGTCCGACGATCGTGACGAGCACGCCGCTGCTGGGCGAGACGACATTGCCGAGCGTGATCGCCGTGCGGCCGATCTTGCCGTCTATGGGCGATGCGATCTGCGTGTAGCCGAGATTGATCTCGGATTGCTTTACGGCCGCCTGCGCGCCGAGCAATTGCGCCGCATAGCTCTTTTGCGTCGCGAGCGCGGAATCATAGTTCGACTGCAGACCGGCGGGACCCTTCAATAAGGTCTGCGCGCGATCGAGCGCGGCATTCGCGTTCACCAATTGCGCCTGATACTGCTCGGCGACAGCCTTTTTGGCTTCGAGATCGGCCTCAAAAGGCGGCCGTTCGAGACGGTAGAGAATGTCGCCCGTCTTGACCTCTTGGCCGTCCTTAAATTCGACGCTGTCCACAAAGGCCGTGACACGGGCGACGATATCGACCCGGTTGATCGCCAGGATACGGCCGTTGAACTCGTCCTTTTCGGTGATCGGCTTCTTCTCCGCCCTTTGCACGCCGACGGCCGGCGGCGGCGGGGCAGCGGCTTGCGCTAAGGCTGCCTCCGACGCACCCAAAACCAGAAAAGCAGAAAGGAAGATTTTGCCGACAAAGGCCACGAAGCAGGTCCTTTGATCCATGAATGGAAGACGCTCTTGCGCCAGACTCGAAACTACCCGAGGGGCGGGCAACTGAGCAAATGTAGGCTTAGCATAAGCTCGCCGCGGTTCCTATGCCTCAGCCCGCAAATTTCCAAGTTATTTCAGCCCCTAGCCCCTTAAATCCGGACTTTTTCAGGGCTAGTCCGTTGCGTCCCCGCCCGGCGGATAGGCATGAACCGCGCCGCGATGATCCGTGACGCGAAAGGTCCCGGCATGGCCGTCTCCCGCCAAATGGCCGAGTTCAATCGGGACCTTTCCATAGCCGCCCGGAATATCGAGCATGTAGCGGGGCAGGCAGAGGCCCGAGACGCTGCCTTGCAAGCCGCGCAACAAAGCCTGCCCCTCTTCGATCGGCACCCGGAAATGCGAAGTGCCCGGCGCGAGGTCGAGCTGATGCAGGTAATAGGGTTTGATGCGGCATTCGACAAAGCTGCGGAACAGAGCGGCAAGAGTCATGGCATCATCATTGACGCCGCACAGCAACACGCTCTGGCTGAGCATAGGAATACCGGCATCGACGAAGGCGGCCGAGGCCGCGCGCGCTTCGGGCGTCAGCTCACGCGGGTGATTGGCATGCAGGACGACATAGACCGTTTTGCCGCAGCCTCGCAGCAGGTCGATGAGCTCCGGTGTGACCCGCGCCGGATCGACGCACGGAATGCGCGTATGGATGCGCAGGATCTTCACATGATCGATGGCCGCGAGCCGCCGCACGACATCTTCAAGCCGCCGCACGGATAGAGTGAGCGGGTCGCCGCCGGTCAGGATCACTTCCCAGATCTCCGGCTTTGCCTCGATATAGGCGAAAGCCGCATCGAGCGCAGTGGCCGACAGGAATGTTTCGGCCTGCGGTCCGACGCTGGCGCGGCGAAAACAGAAGCGGCAATAGACCGGGCAGACATGCAGAAGCTTCAACAAGACGCGGTCTTGATAGCGATGCACGACGCCTTCGACGGGGCTAAAAGCCTCATCGCCGATTGGATCTTCTTTTTCGTCCGGCTGCGTTTCGAGCTCGGCGGCGCTCGGCACGAATTGCCGTGCGATCGGATCGTGCCTGTCGTGCCGATCGATCAAATCGGCGACGGTTGGCGTCAGCGCTATGGCATAACGCGCGCCGACGGCTTCGATCACGGCCTGGCTCGCCTCGTCGACGAGACCGGCGCCGATCAGGTCCCCGACACTATGGAGCGAGACGGCTTTCGTCACGGCGCGCCATCCGTCGGTGCGAGCGGGGTCCAGATCACCTGCTCGATATGGGCCGCGCCCGTCATTAGCATCACCAATCTGTCGAAGCCAAGCGCGATGCCGCAGGCTTGCGGCATGATGGCGAGCGCCGAAAGAAAATCCTCATCGATCGGATAGGACGTGCCGTAAAGCGCCTGGCGTTCCGCCATCTCAAGCTCGAAGCGCCGCCTTTGCTCGACGGGATCGGTCAATTCGCCAAATCCATTGGCGAGCTCGACACCGCAGGCATAGAGCTCGAAGCGCTGCGCGAAACGCGGATCATCCGGCTGCAGCCGCGCCAGTGCCGCCTCGCAAGCGGGATATTGGTCGAGACGCACGGCGCGGCCATGGCCCAAATGCGGCTCGACCAATTGGCTCAAAACCTTGCTGAAGAGATCGGACCATGTGTCGTCTTCGGTCACGCGGACGCCGGCCTTGCCCGCCGCCGCCGCGAGCCGTTCGCGGCCGTTCCCGTCGCCAGGGAGGCAGGCGAGAAGATCGATCCCCGCATAGCGCTCGAAGGCGGCGGCGACACTCACCCGCTCGGGCTCGAGAAAAGGGTCGGCCGAAACGCCGCGAAAGGTCAAGCTTTTGACGCCCAAAGCTCTGGCCACGGCGCTGAGAAGCGCGCCGCAGTCGCGGCCGAGAGTCTCATAGGGTTCATAGGCCCGGTACCATTCGAGCATGGTAAACTCGGGGTGATGCAACGGCCCGCGCTCAAGGTTGCGGAAGCAATGGCCGAGGCTGAAAATCCGGGGTTCGCCCGAAGCCAGCAGCTTCTTGCAGGCGAATTCCGGCGAAGATTGCAGGTAGAATGGTGTTTTCGTCCCATCCGGGGCACAAAACTCCGTCGCAAACCCGGCAATATGCGCCTCATTGCCGGGCGAGACCTGTAGAATGGCCGTATCGACCTCCAGGAAGCCCTCTGCTGCGAAGAAAGCCCGGACGGCTGCCATGGCCTTGACGCGGCTCAGAAGGAAGCTGCGCCGGTCGGCATGGATATCCGGCCGCCACCAGGGCGAAGCTGACCTGGACGAGGCTAACCCGGACGAGGCTGCGGTCATTGCGTCATTTCGCTTGAAAAAGGGCCTAGAAGGCGGATAGCCAGATACGAGATATCTTGTCTCACTACGCCTATCGTGCGATCCGCATCATTTCGCAAGCCCGGCCGCCGCGCGGGCATTCATCCCTTAAGAGGAACGTTTCGTGAAAGTCATCGCCAGTTCGATCCGCAAAGGCAATATTATCGAGCGGGAGGACGGACAGCTCTACGTCGTTTTGACGGCCGAGAGCTTCCACCCCGGCAAGGGCACGCCAACCACGCAAATCGACATGCGGCGGCTCTCGGACGGCGTGAAGACCACGGATCGCTACAAGACGACCGAACAGGTCGAACGCGCCTTCGTCGAAGATCTGAACTTCAGCTATCTCTACCAGGATGCCGACGGCTATACGTTCATGAACACCGACACCTATGATCAGGTGATCGTGCCGCCCGACGTCATCGGCGATCAGGCGCAATGGCTGCAGGAAGGCATGGCCTGCATCCTGTCGATCTTCAACGGTACGGCGGTGGGTATTCAATTGCCGGCCCGCGTCACGCTCGAAATCACCGAGACGGAGCCCGCGATGAAAGGCCAGACGGCCTCGTCATCCTATAAGCCGGCGAAGCTCACGAATGGCGCGCGCGTGATGGTGCCGCCGCATATCGCGCCCGGCACGCGCATCGTCGTCCTGACCGAAGACGGCTCCTATGTCGAGCGCGCGAAGGATTGAGATTTTAATGCCGAAGGATCGCGTGCGAACCTTCTCCCTGAGGGAAAAGGTGGCCCGCGAAGCGGGACGGATGAGGGGTTACAGCCTCTCAATGCAGGATCGAAACCCCTCACCCGGCTTGTTTCATAAGCCACCCTCTCCCACAGGGAGAGGGTTCGCGCACACCGATCTGACATAACCCATGCCGCGCAATCCCTATCATGCCGGGCCAGTCTCCGATCATTTCGACGGCACGCGTTTCTTCGTGCCGGGCTTTGCAAGCGACAAAAGCTCCGCCGATCTCTTTCGCTTTCTGTCGGAGCGCGGCGCACGCAGGCGCTGGCCGAAGCGTGTCGCCAATCCGCCGCGCACCGAACCTGTCGCGGAGCGGATCGCGGGCAACGCTCTCCGCGTCACCTTCATCGGCCATGCTACGGTTTTGATCCAGACGCAGGGGTTGAACCTGCTGGTCGATCCGGTCTTCTCGAAACGCGCGAGCCCCGTCACCTTCGCCGGACCCTTGCGCGTCAATGCCCCCGGTCTTTCGCTCGAAGAGCTTCCGCCCCTCGATGCGATCCTCGTCACCCATAACCATTACGATCACCTCGACCTGGCGAGCCTTTCGCATCTCGCTGCGCATCGCGCCTGCCCAGTGCTGACGCCGCTGGGCAATGACAAGATCATGCAAAACCACAATAGCGCGATTGCCGCGCAGGCCTTCGACTGGGACGCATGCGTAAGCCTGTCAGCCGATGTCGCAGTGCATTTCGAGCCTTGCTATCATTGGTCGGCACGAGGCGTACGCGACCGCCGCATGGCGCTCTGGGCGGCTTTCGTCATCGAGACATCCGGCGGCAAGATCTATCACATCGGCGACACGGGCTATTCCAAGGGCGAGATTTTTCGCGCCATACGGGTGAAACACGGGCCTGTCCGCCTCGCCATATTGCCGATCGGCGCCTATGAGCCGCGTTCGTTCATGCGCGATAACCATATCGATCCGGAAGAGGCCGTCGCGATTTTTCAAGATTGCGGTGCCGCTTACGCGCTGGCGCATCATTGGGGCACGTTCCAATTGGCCTATGAGGCCATAGACGAGCCGCCGAAACGCCTCGCCATAGCCTTGGAGCGCGCCGGCATTCCAGCCGATCACTTTCAAGTGAAACGGCCCGGCGAATTTTTCGACGTACCGCTGGATTAGCTAATCTCCCGCATCCTCGCCGAAGAGGCCGAATTGCGAGGCATCGCGCACCGGCTCTTTCAAGCCGAGATGCTTGAACGCATGGAGCGTCAGCACACGCCCGCGCGGCGTGCGCTGGATGAAGCCGCGCTGCATGAGAAACGGCTCGATGATTTCCTCGATCGCATCGCGCGGCTCGGACAAGGCCGCGGCGATCGTCTCGATCCCGACCGGGCCGCCGCCAAATGACAGAGCGACGAGATTGAGATAGCGCAGGTCCATCTTGTCGAAGCCCATATGATCGACTTCGAGCAGGCTCAAAGCGCGGTCGGCGCTCTTGCGGGTGATTTCGGCGTCGCCATCGACGATCGCAAAATCCCGCACCCGGCGCAACAGGCGCCCGGCGATACGCGGTGTGCCCCGCGCGCGCTTGGCGATCTCGTTCGCGCCTTCATCCGTCATGCCGATGTTGAGCACGCGCGCGCCGCGCCGCACGATCACTTCAAGCTCCGCGACGCTATAGAAATCGAGCTGGATCGGAATGCCGAACCGGTCGCGCAGAGGTGTCGTCAAGAGGCCGGCGCGGGTCGTGGCTCCGACCAGGGTGAATTTGGCCAGATCGATCTTCACCGAACGGGCGCCCGGCCCTTCGCCGATCATGAGATCGAGCTGAAAATCCTCCATGGCCGGATAGAGGATTTCCTCAACCGCCGGATTGAGCCTATGGATTTCGTCGATGAAAAGCACGTCACGCGGCTCAAGCGCAGTCAATTGCGCCGCGAGATCGCCCGCCTTGGCGATGACCGGGCCCGAGGTCGAACGGAAATTGACGCCGAGCTCGCGCGCGACGATCTGCGCCAGCGTCGTCTTGCCGAGACCGGGCGGCCCGACGAAGAGTACGTGATCCAAGGGCTCGCGGCGGGTTTTCGCGGCCTCGATGAAGACCTTGAGATTGGCGCGCGCCGCCGCCTGCCCGGTGAAATCATCGAGCGAGAGCGGACGCAGCGAAAGCTCCGCGTCGTCTTCGCGTTTTTCGGGGGTCACAAGGCGGGGTGGCGGAGACGGCAAAGGGTCATCCCGGACGGCGGAAGCAGCGGGTCACGAATCGACCAACTTTCCAAAGACTATAGGCCGAACGAACGTCGGCAGGCGAATAGCGTGACCTTGAGGTCCAAAAATCAGATTTCGCTATACGCGCCGCCCGGGATTATTGGCATGGTATGAGCTTCCACACTTAGAACTCTATTTCAATTTCCAGAGGCCATGTCCGACACGCTCAATCCACCTAATATCCCCGCCCTTTTGCGGTCGGACGGCCTGCCGCAGGCCTTCGCGGCGCTTGGCGCGGTCCTGGCCAGAAGCCCCGAGCCGGACCGCGCCGGTCTCAGGCAGACCATCCTCGACGGGCTCGAGGCAACGCCCGCGGCGACTCAAGCAGCGCTCGCGACCCGAGAAGGGCTCAGAACCTTCCTTCAAGGCAGCCCCGTCTATCTGCGCGTCAAGGAAACCCGAAGAGATCCCGAGGCGCCGACCATCCAAGAGCGCTTGAGCCGGCTGCTTATCAAAGCTTTGGACCCAAAACCCGCATCCGAGCGCGGTTCGCTCGTCATCGCCGTCCTGCCGGACCTCGCGGAGATTTCGCTGATCTGCGAGCTGTTCCGCATGGTCGAAGGCAATTGGGCGGCCGACCACGCGGCACGGCCGCCAGAAGAGACCTATTTCGGCGCTTCGACCGCGGCCTTGCGCGACATGCTTTTTGCGCGCGTCCAATTGGCAGCCAAGAAAGGCACGCTCTGGACCCAGGGCTCCCCCACCGCCATCCTCTGGTTCTGGTGGGCCTGCGGCGAGGAACAGCGCGTCTATGCCTTTATCAAGGACGCCATGGGCGACGCCAAGGCGCTGCCGGCTTTGCTTGACGAGATCGTTTATCGCGTCGCGACGCCCGAGGAAGAATATGACGTGATCCCGGTCCGGCGCTGGTCGAAGCTCATCGATTTCCGGGCTTTGGAGCAAAGCGCGGTCAATCTTTCGATGAACGGGACAGCGCGCGACGATCGCAAGAAGGCGCGGCGTTTTCTCGACGCATTCGGGAACGGCAAAAGCGAGCTGTATCGGTAGAACCAGACTTGGCAAAACCATAAACGCCGTCATGGCCGGGCTTGTCCCGGCCATCCACGTCTTTGATTGGTGTAGCTTCATCGCGTGGATGCCCGCGACAAGCGCGGGCATGACGGCCGGAGTTGGAGTCCAACGTCCGCTTACTGCGCCAATTCCTTCAGCCCATGCCGGATCAATGCGCCGACCTCGGCCTCCGCGCCCAGCGCCTTGACCGAGGCCGCCACCGCCGCCACGGCCTGCGGCCGTCCATAGCCGAGGTTGACCAGAGCCGAGACCGCATCCTCGGCGCCATTGGGCAGCGCCGTCCCTACGCCTGCCGTCAAAGCGATGGGCTCGAAGGCCGCCGCCGCGGGCGCCTTATCCTTCAATTCGGCAACAATCCGCGCCGCGAGCTTCGGTCCGACGCCGGGCGCACGCGACACCGCCGTCTTATCCTGCAAGGCGATGGCCTGGCCGAGCTCCGCCGCGCTCATAATGCCAAGCAGCGCCAAAGCCACTTTCGCGCCGACACCCTGCACGCCCTGCAAGAGCCGGAACCAATCGCGCTCGATGTCGCTCGCAAAACCGTAAAGGCGGATCGCGTCTTCGCGCACCTGCGTCTCGATCGAGAGCGCCACGGGTTCGCCAGCGCCGGGCAAGTGCTGCAAGGTCCGCGACGAGCATTGCACGACATAGCCGACGCCATGGACGTCGAGGATGACGAAATCCTCGCCTACGGAATCGACAAGGCCCGTGAGTTTCCCGATCATCGCACAGCCCGCAGCAAGGCCGCGGCCGTCTGGCCGCGATGTTGCGCATGGGTGATGGCGACCGCCAAAGCATCGGCGGCATCGACGCTGCCCGGCTCGCATTTCGGCAAAAGCACTTTCACCATCATGGCGATCTGCGCTTTTTCGGCATGGCCCGATCCAACCACCGTCTTCTTGATGAGATTGGCGGCATATTCGGCGACGAGCAGGCCGGCCAAGGCTGGCACCACGATAGCTATTCCCCTCGCCTGTCCAAGCTTCAAAGCCGAGCGCGGATCGCGATTGACGAAGGTTTCTTCGACAGCCGCTTCCTGAGGCGCATATTCGGCCACGATCGCGGCGAGGCCCTCGTGCAGCGCGCGCAGGCGCAGGCCAAGATCGGCCTTATCGTCCGAATGGATCGCACCGCAGGCGACATAGGAAAGCCGCGACCCCAAAACCTCGACGACGCCCCAGCCCATATGGCGGAGGCCCGGATCAATGCCGAGGATGCGAATCGGAGAGTTCATGCGGATGAAGCTACGCTCGATCCGCCTGAGATGGGAAGCTATTACGGCAGCCGCCGCGTGGATGGCCGGCGGACACTGAGCAGATCTCGCCATTCATCCCACAGCGGCCATTTTCGGCGAGGCGGATGCGCTTTTGTCAATGACGAGCCTTCGGCTCGCCGCCGTAGGCGGTCGCGAAGCGATCATTGACTAAAGCGATCCGCTCGCCATGCTAGCCGCCAAGAGATGAATAGCAGCCTTTGGAACGCGAAAGCCGCCCGATTTCTCTTGATCGGACAGCCGTCGAGCAAGTCCAGCTATGGCGCTCAATCCAACAGCATCCGCTTCAAAAGCTCGATTTCCTCATGCAGATTGCCGTCTGAGCTGGACAGGGCCTCGATCTTGCGCACGGCGTGAAGCACCGTCGTATGATCGCGCCCGCCGAAGCGCCGGCCAATTTCCGGCAAGGACCGCAAGGTCAGGACCTTGGCGAGATACATGGCGATCTGCCTCGGACGCACGACATTGGCGGTGCGGCGCGACGATAGGATATCGGCCTTGCTCACATTGAAATGGGTCGCGACGAGCTTTTGAATATCCTCTATCTTCACGCGCTTGGGTTCGCGCGTGCGTACGAGATCGCGGATCGCCGTCTCGGCCGTCTCGACCGTGAGCACCGCCCCCGTCAAGGACGTATGCGCGAGAAGCCGGTTGATCGCGCCATCAAGATCGCGGCCATTGGTTTCGATCACGCTTGCGACATAGGACACGACGGCCGGAGGCACGGTGAAGTTCGGATGGATCTGCCGGGCCGCCGTGATGCGGGCTTCGAGGATCTTGATGCGCAAAGCCTCGTCGAGCGGACCCATTTCGACGCAGAGCCCGCCGGCCAGACGTGAGCGGACCCGCTCATCCAGGGATTCGAGCTCGGACGGCGGCCGGTCCGCCGCGATGACGATCTGGCGCCGCGCGTCGATCAGCGAATTGAGCGTGTGGCAGAATTCCTGCTGGATCGATTTGCCCTGCAGGAATTGCACATCGTCGATGACGAGCACATCGATCGCGCGGAGCTTTTCCTTGAAGGCGATCGCCGTCTGCGCCTTGAGAGCGGAGACGAAGCCATACATGAATTTCTCCGCCGTCAGATAGATGACGCGGCGCTTCACGTCGCTTGCCGCGTGGGCGATCGCCTGCAGAAGATGGGTTTTGCCGAGCCCGACGGAGGCGTGGATGTAAAGCGGATTATAAAGCAGCGGCTCTCCAGCGGAGGCCGTACCGACGCGTTGCGCCGCGGCATGCGCCAATTGATTGGAGCGGCCGACAAGGAAATTATTGAAGTTCAGTCTTTTATCGAGCGGCGAACCGCCGAGACTCTCGACGTCCTTGGACTCGTGCGCATGCGGCGTGCCTTGCTTATGCGCGTCGGACGCGTAAGCCTCGGCGCGCGGATCGGACGGACGGGACACCGCCCCTTCCTGCGAACCCTGCATGCCGTCGAGCGGCACGGCGCGCAGATAATCGGATGCACGGACGGAGCGCGTGCCGCCGGGACGCGAGGACGAGCGCACGTCGACGACGATTTGCTTGATCCCGCTGAATTCTGTGCCGACCACCGCCGCGAGGCGGTCGGTATAGTGAGATTGAATCCAGCTCTTCAGAAATTTCGTGGGCACCGAAAGATAAGCGATCGGTTCGGCGAGCCGATCAAGTTCCAGACGCCCGAACCAAGAGGTGAAAACATCTTCGCCAAGCTCCGCGCGCAAGCGGCGGCAAATACGTGCCCATGCCTCGTGAGGCGTATCATCCATGTGTGGCTGCTCTTTTAACATTTGCGTTCCAACATCAAAAAGGACGATCAACAAGCCGGAGAAAGCGCCCCGCAGACAATAGTTCGCCTGCCGTGCTTACGCCGGACCATTCTATTTGTAACTGAAAGAAAAACGATCGTGCCGATCGGCTAGTTTATGAGGCGCGTTCGATATCGCATTGGGGCCATCTGCGCCAGCAACCAGAGCGTCCCTCCAAGGCAGGAGATGGCCAATGGAGTTCTGACGGACTGTTTCATAGTTTCAGATCCCCCCTTATGCCGGAACGGGTTCGCCGCATCCACGGTCGCTCCAACAAACGCATTTCATCGCCGACAAGAACGCGCCGGAGAACTCAGGGCACACGTTTCCCAGGCGCAGAAAAACGCTAGAGAAACTCTATTGCAGGAGAACATGTGCGATGTTGAAGGACAACGGCGGTGCTGCGTGCCCAACGAAGAAACTTTAGCATAGGTTCGACCTTGCGCAACATCATCGTTATGGATTCGTCATTTCTCTGAATCGTGCGAATCGTGCGGTTTCCGAGCACCTTCCCGACGCCGATGTTAAGCATCTGATTCATCACCAATCTGGGATCATCACGTCAGATTTTTATCGGCTACATGACAGTCGCGCCAACCGACGTTTGACGGCCGAAACGAGTCGCCTCTTATCGTCAAGCGCTATGTTGCAGTGCTCCTCCGGAGCTTTATGAGCAAGCCGTTGACTCGTTTGGAATTTGATTGAGCGGCCGCATGCAGCACGGAAAAATATACGACTGTGTGTTCAAATGTGACCACTCAGCACTTCTACGTTCGCCCGACAGAGCTGTTAGGAACGAAACCAATGAGCACTTCTACTGATGCGAATGAATCATAAAAAAAGCCCGGCTACGTGCCGGGCTTTTTATCCGAAAAAATATCTCGAAAGAGAGGTTTATTTCGCCAAGGCACTGACACGGCGCGACAAGCGCGAGACCTTTCGCGACGCCGTATTCTTATGGACGATTCCCTTTTGCGCTGCGCGCATCACAAGCGGCTCTGCTGCCCGCAAAGCGGCGGCGGCGGCTTCCTGGTCACCGGAAGCAATCGCTTCCTCGACCTTGCGGACGTATGTTCTCATTTGGCTGCGGCGCGACCGATTGATGGAAGTGCGCCGCGCAATTTTACGAACGGCCTTTTTGGCCGATGGTGTATTCGCCATTTAAAAGATCCTGGCAACGAGGTGATTGAGGTGAGCAGCATGACGCCGACGAAAACAGCATCCAAAGCTCAAGAAGGGAGGCTTATAGTCGGCAAAGGCCATGTGCGTCAACGACATGTTGAAACTCAACGGTTTTTGAATATTGGCGCGCGTTTTTCGAGGAACGCCGCCATGCCTTCCTTTTGATCTTCCGTCCCAAAAAGGGAATAGAATGAAAGGCGTTCGAACCTCACCCCCTCGGCCAGGGTGGTCTCATAGGCCCTGTTAACGCTGGCTTTCGCCATGATCGTGGCAGGCAGGGACATGGACGCAATCGCCGCCGCCGCCTCCAAAGCCTCATCGATCAGCCGTTCGGCCGGGACGACGCGGGCGGCAAGTCCGGCCCGCTCGGCTTCCGCTGCGTCCATCATCCGGCCGGTCAGGCAGAGGTCCATGGCTTTGGATTTGCCAATGATGCGTGTCAGCCGTTGCGAACCGCCGGACCCGGGGATGATGCCGAGCTTGATCTCAGGCTGACCGAATTTCGCCGTGTCGGCGGCGATGATCATGTCGCACATCAAGGCCAGTTCGCAGCCGCCCCCCAAAGCAAATCCGGCGACGGCCGCGATCACCGGTTTGCGGGCCCGCGACAGCCGTTCCCATTGACCAATAAAATCTTCGAGATAGGCCTCGATGAATGTCTTCGACTGCATTTCTTTGATATCGGCTCCCGCGGCGAAGGCCTTAGCAGACCCGGTGAGAATAAGGGCGCCGATCCCCGGATCGCTCTCGAATGCGTCGAGCGCCGCGTTGAGGTCATGGATCAAGGGCAGGCTCAGCGCATTCAAGGCCTGCGGCCGGTTGAGACGGATCAAACCGACCCTTCCATGCGTCTCGACTTCGATATTTTCATAGGCCATGGCGCTGTCTCCCCGGATGTTATGCGTGATGGTTACGCGATCCCGAACACCGCCAAAAGACAGAGGCTGCGAGACTCGCTTTATTTTATACGGCGGCGCGCGGACGCATTCCGATCGAGGCGCTATGACGCAATAAAAGGCCGCCCCGAAGGACGGCCTTTTACAATTCGCGTCAGAATTCAAGCTGGTCTTAGTGGCCCGACTTGTCGCCAGCACGGCTGGCCTCAAAGAGGAACCAAGTCCTGCGCTCGGTTTCGTCGATCGTCGTCTCCAACAGACCCGCGGTGCCGGCGTCACCGACGTCATCGGTCAACTCGTGGCACTTCCTCATCGCAGCGGCGATGTGCTTGTTATCATCCATGAGCTCGCGGAGCATATCGAGGGGCGAAACGAATTCCTCGTTGTTGTCCTTGATCGTTTGAATCTTGCTGATATGCGAGATTGAGCGGAGCGTTTCGCCGCCAAGCTTGCGCACCCGCTCCGCCAGCGGATCGATGGACGCGAAAACCTGATCGCTCTGCTCGTCGAGCAGCAGGTGATAATCGCGAAAATGCGGGCCGCTCACATGCCAATGGAAATTCTTGGTCTTGAGATAGAGCGCAAATCCATCTGCGATGATGGCATTGAGCTGTGCGCAGATCTTGGCGACCCCATCGGCCGGCAGATCGGTCGGGGTGTCGAGCGGAGCGGCGGCCGGACGGCCTGCCTTTTCCAGTTTTACTGCTGTGCTGGTGGCCATGATCAAACTCCATTTTGCGGGGGATTTTTACGATAAACGGTGGCTGCCGTTTTGTTCGTGCGAAGAACGCTGCGACCCGGCCAAGGTTCCGCCATTTGCTGCCTATTTGGAGCGCAAATTGACACGGCGCCCCTGGAATTAGGGCTCGCGGATCAAGATCACAGTGGCGAGCGGCGGCAGCGTCACAGAAATTGAAAAAGCCTCGCCATGGCTGGGCCGGGCTTCTGCATATAGTCCACCGAGATTGCCCATATTGCTGCCTCCGTAAAGGGCAGCATCAGTGTTCACGGCTTCGCGATAGAAACCTTCTAATGGAACCCCGATCCGGTAATTCTCACGCGGCACAGGTGTGAAATTGGAGATCGCTATCGCGACCGTGTCCGGCGTTTCGCCGAAACGCGCGAATGCAAAGACGCTATTGTTCCGATCGTCGCCGACGATCCAACGAAACCCGCTCGCCTCGCAATCGCGCTCGTAAAGCGCCGGCGTGGTACGATAAAGCACATTGAGATCGCGCACCAAAATCTGCACGCCGCGATGATTCGGCTCGTCAAGCAAATGCCAATCGAGCGCGGTGTCATGGTTCCATTCGCGCATTTGGGCGAACTCGCCGCCCATGAAGAGCAGCTTCTTGCCGGGATGCGCCCACATGAAGCCGAAATAGGCCCGCAGATTGGCAAAACGCTGCCATGTGTCACCCGGCATTTTAGCTAAAAGCGAGCCTTTGCCGTGGACGACTTCATCATGGCTCAGAGGCAGGATGAAATTCTCGCTGAAGGCATAGAGCAGCCCGAAAGTCATATCGTGATGGTGATAGCTGCGGTGGATCGGATCATCCGACATGAACCGCAACGTGTCGTGCATCCAGCCCATGTTCCATTTGAAGCCGAACCCGAGACCACCGGCATAGGTCGGCCGCGAGACGCCCGGCCAGGCGGTCGATTCTTCCGCGATGGTCACGACGCCGGGCGCCGCCTGATAGGCGATCTCGTTCATGTGCCGCAGGAAATCGATGGCTTCGAGATTCTCGTTGCCGCCAAAGCGGTTGGGAATCCATTCGCCGGCGCGGCGCGAATAATCGAGATAGAGCATGGAGGCGACGGCGTCGACGCGCAGCCCGTCGAGATGATATTGCTCCAGCCAGAACCGCGCATTGGTGACGAGAAAAGCCGCGACCTCCTCGCGCCCATAATTATAAATATAGGTGCCCCAATCCTGATGAAAGCCTTGCCGCGGATCGGCATGCTCGTAGAGATGGGTCCCGTCGAAGAGGCTTAGCCCGTGCGCGTCATTGGGGAAATGCCCCGGCACCCAATCGAGGATGATTCCGAGACCGGCTTTATGTGCGGCTTCGACGAAAGAGGCGAAATCCTCAGGGGTCCCGAACCGGCTCGTCGGCGCAAAAAGCGAGACGGGCTGGTAGCCCCAAGATCCGTCGAAGGGAAATTCGGTAATCGGCAAGAGTTCGATATGGGTGAAACCGAGATCGCGGACATAAGGCACGAGCTGTTCGGCAAGTTCGCGATAGGAGAGCGAGCGATAATTGTCTTCGGGCACGCGCGTCCATGATCCAAGGTGGCATTCATAGATCGCGACCGGCTTTTTGCGGAGGTCGCCGGTGCCACGCGCGATGATCCACTCGTCATCATGCCAATCGAAGGCCGGCAGGCCATGCGTCACAGAGGCGGTCGAGGGCGGACATTCCGTTGAAAAAGCGACAGGATCGGCTTTCAGCGGCAGGCGCTCGCCCGACGGTCCCTTGATCTCGAATTTATAATGCTCGCGCTTTTCAAGGCCCGGCACGAAAAGCTCCCAGAGGCCGCCCGCGTGATGCAGCCGCATCGGATGACACCGCCCGTCCCAGCCGTTGAAATCGCCGACGACGCTGACATTATGCGCATTGGGTGCCCAGACGGTGAAGCGCACGCCCTTGCAGCCGCCGTGCGTCATGCAATGCGCGCCGAGGACGCGATAAAAGGCGTCGCTAATACGATCCCTGATGGCCGAGAGATCCGAACCGGCAAGCGCCGAGCCGAAGGCATAGGGATCCTCAGCCAGCCTTTCGCCGGCTTTATCCTTGATGCGCAGTCGATAATGCGGCCGGTTTTGGCAGGAAAAACGGGCGATGAAAAAGCCGCCCGGATGGCGCTTTTCGAAGGGCGCGAGAACAGCCCCGTTCGATACCGCGAGCGCCTCGGCGCTTTCGGCCCCAGGCAGCATGACGCGGATTTCCCATAGGCCCGGTGCAACCTCGTGCGGCCCAAGGACGGCAAAAGGGTCGCCATGCGAGGCCGAAACGATCGCTTCGATGGCGCCCTTATCGAGCTCCGCGACCGCCTGACCGCGGGTGGCAGGCTCAGCGGAATTCTTTTCAAGCTTCGCCAATCCGCCCGTCTTGCTCATACGATCTCCCGTGCCAAATCGAGGATTGCGAGAACCCCTTCAATGGGAATGTCGATCCAGTCGGGCCGGTTGCTTGCTTCGTAATTTATTTCGTAAAGCGCCTTCGACAGGATGAAAAACAGCAGAAGACGCTGGCGTGTCGGCTGATCTTCGATCCAGATCGGGCTGCCGCGCGCCGCTTCCATATAGGTTTCGACGAAAATATGTGAAAATTGCACCAGCTTGTCGTGCAGTTCAGTGGCCGATGTGTCCGGCAGACGTTGCGACAAGTCGCGCCTCGCCGTCGCCACAGCGTAAGCGAAGGAGCGCAGCATGCTTGCGACATCGCGCAAGGGCGAACTCTTGGCCAGCCGCTGCGCCAGCGACCGCGACGGTTCGCCTTCGAAATCGATGATGATCACGTCATCCTTGACGACAAGCACCTGGCCGAGGTGATAATCGCCATGGATTCTCGTCTTGACGGCGCCAATCGGTTCGATGGACAGCGACTCGATCAAAGCGAAACATTCTTTGCGTCTGCCCAATAGCCGGTCAGCCAGCAGATGAGCCGTCTCGTTGGCGCGCTCGCCCAGCCGGGTCAGATGCCCGAAGGCGCGCTCCGCCATCGCCCGCGCATCGTCGGCCGCCTCCAAAAGATCCGCATGGGTCAAAGGCTCCACGGCAAAAGCCTTGTCGTCGGTCGGCGTCGCAAGCGCTTTATGCAGCTCGGCGGTGCGCAGACCAAGCCTTTGCATATGCGGCACATAAGAGGAAAAGCTGTCTGGAACCACGGCCTCGGCCTCCGCCGGGGCAAGCGTCAAATCTTCCAGAAGGCGCTTCAAGGCATCAAGCGTCCATCGCCAGGCATCGCCCTGGCCGCGCACGAAACCCTGCAGCACGCCGAGCGCCGTGTGATGGCCTTCGGCATCGACATATTCGATCGTGCCGTAGAGGGGCGGCGTATTGGTAAAGCCCGCGACCTCGGTCAGAAAACGTCCGATATCGATTTCCGGATTCTCCCCCTCCTGCAAGCGCCGGTAGATCTTGAGTGCGAAGCGGCTGCCAAGATTGAGCGAGGAATTGCTCTGCTCGACGCCCATGCGCTGGACGTCCGCGACCGAAATCAGTTCCTCTTCCGGAAACGAGGGCGAGGGCGAAAAGACGATCCGGCCGCCCGCATTGGTTTTCAAGACGGTCCCATCTCGGATAGCGCCCAGCATGGCGACGCCGAAGGCCGGACTGGCGTCGGCATCATAGAGAATGCCCGTCCGCGCGCCCCGCCTCAGCAGTGAGATGGCATAGGCGAGCTTATTTTCATTGTCGCCGTCTTCCTCGGCGGCCAAGGGCGTGAAATAGGTCTGCCGCCCGTCGCGAGCGAGATCGATGTCGAGAAGCGGCAAGACGAACCTGCCTTCCATGCCATCGCGCAGGACGGTGAAATCCCGTACCTTGACCTCTTTGATCTGGGCGCCTTTCGCCGCATACCAGCGCCGCGCCTCCAGGAATGCCGGCGCGATCGTGGACTCGAAAGCAACCAACTCGCGGCCGGAGAACAGGCTTTCGAGTTTTTCGGTCAAAACCAGTGTGAATAATTCGGGCGACGGTGTGGGCCCGTAGCGAATAGGCTCCGTGGTCGCCGGTTCGAGGTTGAACCAGTAGAACGCATAGGCCGGCAAAGTGAGCAGATAAGGCAATGTGCCGATCGGAGGGAAGACGCTGCCCGCCGTCAGTTCGACCGGCGTAGCGCCTTTGAATTCGGAGAGATTGACCTCGACCGCTTGCGGCGCGCGCGAAATATTGACCACGCAGAGAATGCGTTCATCCTCGAATTCGCGCAAATAGGTCAGCACTTTGCGGTTGGCGGGATAGAGAAACCGCAAGGTCCCGCGCCCGAAGGCGCGATAGTTGCGCCTAACCGCGATCATGCGCCGCGTCCAGTTGATCAGGCTCGACGTGCTCGCCAATTGCGCTTCGACATTGATCGCGCTGAAACCATAGATCGGGTCCTGGATCGCCGGCAGAAACAGCCTGGCGGGGTCGGCCCGGCTGAACCCGCCATTGCGGTCGACGGACCATTGCATCGGCGTGCGCACGCCGTCGCGGTCGCCGAGATAGATATTGTCGCCCATGCCGATCTCGTCGCCATAATAAAGGACCGGTGTGCCCGGCATGGAAAAGAGCAGCGAATTCAAAAGCTCGATCTTGCGGCGGTCTTTCTGCAACAGCGGCGATAGGCGGCGGCGGATACCGAGATTGATGCGGGCGCGCTGATCGGCGGCATAAGAGGTCCAAAGATAGTCGCGCTCTTTGTCGGTCACCATTTCGAGGGTCATCTCGTCATGGTTGCGCAGAAAGATCGCCCATTGCGCGCCTTCGGGAATATCGGGCGTCTGCCGCATGATATCGGTGATCGGGTGCCTGTCCTCTTGTGCCAGCGCCATATAAATGCGCGGCATCAATGGAAAATGAAACGCCATGTGGCATTCGTCGCCATCGCCGAAATAGCGCGCCGCATCCTCCGGCCATTGATTGGCCTCACCGAGCAGCATGCGATCCGGATAGCTGGCATCGACGGCGGCCCGGAGCTTCTTGATGACCGCATGGGTCTCGAAAAGATTTTCGCAACTCGTACCTTCCCGCTCGATCAGATAGGGAATGGCGTCAAGCCGCAACCCATCGACGCCCATGTCGAGCCAATAGCGCATCACATCGAGGACGGCCTCGATGACGCGCGGATTGTCGAAGTTGAGATCCGGCTGGTGGCTATAGAAGCGGTGCCAGAAATAGGCATTGGCCTCTTCGTCCCAGGTCCAGTTCGATTTCTCCGTGTCGAGAAAGATGATGCGCGTGTCGGTGTAACGCTCATCCGTATCCGACCAGACATAGAAATTGCGGAAGGCGGATCCGGCCTTGGCCTTGCGGGCGCGCTGAAACCACGGATGCTGATCCGACGTATGGTTGATGACGAGCTCGATGATGACGCGAAGCCCGCGCTCATGCGCCTCGCGCACGAAATGTTTGAAGTCGCGGATCGTGCCATAGGAAGGATTGATCCCGCGATAATCCGAAATATCGTAGCCGTCGTCGCGCAGGGGCGAGGGATAAAACGGCATCAGCCAGAGCGCGGTTGCGCCGAGATCCTTGATGTAATCGAGCTTCTGCGTCAGGCCGATGAAGTCGCCTATGCCGTCATTGTCCGAATCGAAAAAGGATTTGACGTGCAATTGATAGATGATCGCATCGCGATACCATTGTACATCGTCGCGATCGATCATGGCGCAACTCTCGGCGGTATGATGCGCCAGATGACGGCCGAGCGTTCGGCCGGATCGAGCGCGATTTGATGGGTCTTGCCATAGAGCGTGAACCGGCCGCCGTTCAGAAGGTCCTCCGCCTCGATCGAGGCTTGATCCGGCAGGCCGAATTCCCAAAGCGGCACTTCATAGGTGCAATCCTGGCGATAATGCGGGTCGAGATTGACGATCACCATCACGCAATTCGATTTATCCGGTGAAAATCGCGCGTAGGCGACGATCGCATCGTTCCAGGCATTGAGAAACAGGCACTGGCGGAAATCGTGCAGCGCCGGATTTTCGCGGCGGATGCGATTGAGCGCGGATATATGCGCCTTGATGTTGCCGGGACGGTCATAATCCCAAGGCTTGATCTCGTATTTTTCCGAGTCCGCATATTCTTCCTTGCCGGGCAAGGCGCGGGCCTCGCAAAACTCGAAGCCGCTATAAAGTCCCCAATTGCTCGACAGGGTCGCAGCGAGAGTCGCGCGCACGATGAAACCCGCGCGGCCGCTCGTCTGCAGATAGATGGGATTGATATCCGGCGTATTCACGAAGAAATTCGGCCGGTAATAATCCGCCATCTCGCCCGCGAGTTCTTGCATATAGGCCATGATCTCAGGCTTGGTATTGCGCCACGTGAAATAGGTATAGGACTGCTGGAAGCCGATTTTCGCGAGGCTCTTCATCATTTTGGGCCGTGTGAAGGCTTCTGCCAAAAATATGACATCCGGGTCTTCTCGATTGACCTCCGCAATCAGCCATTCCCAGAAGGGCAAAGGCTTCGTATGCGGATTATCCACCCGGAAAATCCGCACGCCTTCACGCACCCAGAACGTGACGATATCCTTCAAGGCCTCCCACAGCGCCGGCAGGCCTGCGCCGTAGAAATCGACATTGACGATATCTTCGTATTTTTTGGGCGGATTTTCGGCATATTGAATCGTGCCGTCGGGGCGCCAGGCGAACCATTCTGGATGCTGCCTGATCCACGGATGATCGGGCGAACATTGAACCGCGAAATCGAGCGCGATTTCCATGTCATAGTCCCGCGCGGCCCGCACGAGCGCGCGAAAATCCTCGATCCCGCCGAGCTGCGGATGGATAGCATCATGGCCGCCTAATTCATTGCCTATCGCATAGACGCTGCCAGGGTCGCTTTTGCCGGCGGTAAGCGCATTGTTGCGGCCCTTGCGGTTCGTCTTGCCGACCGGATGAATGGGCGGCAGATAGAGCACGTCGAAGCCGAGCTCGTGAACATAAGGCAGATGCGCGATCACGTCGCGAAACGTACCGTGGCGATTGACATCGTCGGTGACGGAGCGCGGAAAGAGTTCGTACCAGGCCGAGAAATTCGCCTTGCGACGATCGACCTCGACGGCAATCTCGTGGCCATAGACCGAAACGTTTCTGCGCGGACCGATCTTCGCCATCAGCAGGCGCGTCTCATCCGTGGAGAAAAGATCGATGCGGGCCGGATCAGCCGCTCCGGCTTTGGCAAGCAGCGCTTGCAATCTATCCTTGGTTTGCGGATCGCGGGTTTGCGCATCGCGGTTGTCCGCCTCGGGCGTGTCGAGCAAAGCCAGAATCTCCGCGGCTTCCACATCGACGGCGATCCCGGCGGCACGTTTCTTCTCCATCGCGTCGAGCAGCGTCGCGACGGGATCGCGCCAAGCCTCGATCGTGAAGCGATGTTCGGCCATAGCCTGAACCGTGAACGTCCCGCCCCAGCGGTCATTGTCGATAAAACGCATCGGCGCGCGCTGCCAGGACGCCTCATCCACCGTGCGCCACAAAATATCGGCGGCGATCTTTTCATGCCCATCGGTGAAAATATCGGCGGAGACTTCGACAAGGTCGCCGACGACGCGTTTGATTTTGTGACGGCCGCAGTCAAGCTCCGGCGTGACGGCCTCGACGACAACGCGACCTTCGGCATCGGGCACGGGCCGCATCGCGTCGGGCGAAGACTTGGTCTTCTTGCCCTTGTCTTTTTTGTCAGGCTTATCCTTGGCCTTTTTATCTTTGCTCATGACCCCTGCCGCAGTGTCGCCGAGAAATAAGGTTCGCAGAGCCAGGTTACCGCCTGATAAAACATTCTCGGCCTTTGGCTTCACCATTCGCGCGATTTTCTGCCGTTCCATCTTCAGAAGCGCAGCGATCCGGGCAAAAGGACCATCCTTTTGCATAATGCCTTCGATCGGATGCGATAATTTCCGCCGCCAATTGGGATGGCCAAGGTCGCGGCCCGGGAGATTGGCCTGATTCACCTCGGCCGAGACGTCTTCGCATTGCACGGCGACAAGGCAGCATTGCGTCCGGGCGAGATAGCGCATGGCCGCTTCAAAGGGCGGATCGGCCGGAACGGCGGGCGAGGGCAATAAATTTTCTTCACTCAAACTTTCGCAAAATTGTTCCAATTCATGCGCCCGCTGAGCCCGTTCACGCTCCGCCGTCGCCGGGTCGTAAAGACCGACGGACTGCCGGACACCGACATCGACGCCGTGCCACCAGCCGGCAAAAGTCGGCAGATCATGCGTCGAGAATGTCGCAATCGCGTCGCGCGGATAGGCGGAGGGCCGTTTGAACGCGCCGTCCGCCTCGCGTTCGAAAGGCATCACGCGATAGCTCAGAATGCCTGCCTGCATGATCGCTTCGGAGAAATGCTCCGGGCTGGTGCCGAGGTCTTCTGCGATCACGAGCGATTTCGCACGATGGCTTTCAAGCCGCAGAACGGCAAGCATGGCCTCGAACGGATAATCCACATAAGTGCCAAGCCTTGCCGGCGCGCCGAGCGGGATCAGAAACAGCCGCTGCAATTGAAACGCATGATCGATCCGTATCGCGCCGGCATGACGCATATTGGCGGCAATCAAACTCCGGAAGGCGGCGAGGCCGTCCGCTTCGAGCATGAGCGGATTGAGCGGCGGCAAACCCCAATCCTGCCCCTGAGTGGCAAGCGGATCCGGCGGTGCGCCGACCGAAAGACTGGTCGCGAAACGTTCGGGCGAAGCCCAGACTTCCGAACCGCCGCGATCGACGCCGACGGCAAGATCGCGGTAAAGCCCGATCTCCATGCCGCTCGCCTTGGCAGCGGCCTGCGCGGCACCCAACTGCCGATCGGCCAGCCATTGCAGCCAAATGTGGAAGGCGATGTCGGAGGCTGCTTCGCTCCTGTATTGGCGCACGGTCGATGATTGGGCCTGACGATATTCTTCCGGCCATTCGCCGAGCCACATCAGGCCTTCATCGCGAAACCGGTGCGCGAGCGCTTCGAAAGTCGCATGAAGCTCCAAACCCTCGCCACCCTCGCGGCGGAAGCTTTCGAACTCCGGATTCGTGGTTTCTGAAAAGTCCCGCCACAGCCGGTTGAGCAACTGCCGCTTCAAGGCCCAGACGGAGGCATGATCGACCAGAGGTGTTTCGCGAATCTGTTCGAGGAGAAACGCAACATCGGGCTCCTGAAGATAATGAGCCGCCGCGCTTTGCGCGAAACCCGGCACCTCGCGCGGATCGATGAAGATCGGATCGATGAACAGGCGCGACGACGGCGAATAGGGTGAAAACTTGGTGCGATCGGCGGAAAAAAGTGCATGCAACGGGCTGAGCCCAAGAAAGGACGCGCCATAGGTTCCGCTCGCCTCGGCAAGCGAGGCGATGGCCGTAAGATCGCCGATCCCGCAATCGCGCGCCGAGCGCAAACCATAGACTTGCGCGGCAAGCCCGAAGCCGCAGGCGCCTTCCATGAAAGCTTGCGGCAGATAGGCGCGCCGCGGCGCCGAGATCAAAAGCGCTTTGGCCTTCTGCCGCCCGGCTTCGACATGAAGGTCGTGGTAGCCGGCCGGGCAGCCCGGAAGCTCGAATGAGGCCGCGCCATCTTCGAACGCGATCGTCGCCAAACCTTCGCTCGTCTTTCCCGTTTCGAGCGTGACCCGCCAGGAGAGAATCGCATCCGGCGGATTGACCACCGCGACGCGTGTTCTTTCACCGGCCTCGCACGGAATGACGCGTGCGATCAAAGCACTCCGGAATACTTCCAGACGCGCGATAGAGTCCTCGAGGTCGCTTTGGGTCTCGACGGCAAATCCCAATCCGGCAAGAACCGCTCTGACGCCTTCTTCGCCCGGATCGAAGCCGACGCCAAAGGCGTCCCTATAGGTCCGCGCCACGCCGGCCTGTTCCGCAAGCCGCCACAGAAGGTCTGTTTCGTTGGTCACGCACTGCTTTCGATCATTGTCGGGCGAAGCCCGGTTCGGGTGTTCCGGCCTGACGTTCAAGGCCGTGCCGCGGGCACATGCTGGAAGAGCATCAGGCAACGCGAAGCGAGCGGAAAGGATCCGCCTGCCTTCAGAAGCGCTCCCGGTTTCTTGACGAGCCCTTCCGGCTCGGCTGAATGAAAAATCGGCATGAAACCGTCACAGGGAAAGTCCACCGGCAGTTGAAAGGTCACGTCCTCGGGCGCCGCGTTGAAGAGAACCAGAAAACGTTCGCGGTCTTGCGCATCATTGCCAAATTGCAGCCCCAAAACGCGCCGATCCCCGGCCAGCCAATCGTCCTGGCTCATCTCGCGTCCTTCCGGCGCAAGCCAGTAAATATCTCTCTGATCCCTGCCTGCCAGGGTTTCGCCGGTGAAAAATGTGGGGTGGCGAAATGCGTCGTACCGGCGCCGCAGCGCCAGGAGATTGCGGACATAGGCGAGGAGCTCGGAGTCACCGGCGTCGGACCAGTTCATCCAGCTCAATTCATTGTCTTGGCAATAGGCATTATTATTGCCTTTCTGGCTGCGCGCGAACTCGTCGCCCATGCCGAACATCGGGGTGCCGGTCGAAAGCAACAGCGTCGCGAGAAGATTACGCCGTTGGCGTGCTCGCAAGGCAAGAATGCCCGGATCCTCCGTCTCGCCTTCGGCGCCGCAATTCCATGAGAGATTATTGCCATGGCCGTCGCGATTATCTTCGCCATTGGCTTCATTATGGCGCTCGTTGTAGCTGACGAGATCCTGTGTCGTGAAACCGTCATGCGAGACGATAAAATTGACGGAGGCCCATGGCCTGCGCCCGGCATAGGCATAAAGCTCGGCCGAGCCCGCGAGCCTCGCCGCGAGATCCGGCAGCTTGCCGGGATCGCCGCGCCAGAAAGTCCGCACCGTGTCGCGATATTTATCGTTCCATTCGCCCCAGCCGGGCGGAAAGCCGCCGACGCGATAGCCCCCTTCGCCGAGATCCCAAGGCTCGGCGATAAGCTTCACGCGCGATAGGACCGGATCCTGACCGATGGCGCGTAAGAAACCGGCGCGATCGGTGAAGTCATAAGGGTCGCGCGCGAGCGTCGAGGCCAGATCGAAGCGGAAGCCATCGACGTGATAGGCCTCGACCCAATGGCGTAGGCTGTCGAGCACCATTTGCAGCACGCGGGGATGCGCGAGATCGAGCGTGTTGCCGCATCCCGTGCTGTCCCATGAAAAGCGGGGATTGTCGGGCGCGAGCTTGTAATAGCTCGCATTGTCGATACCGCGGAAGCTGAGCGTCGGCCCAAGATGATTGCCTTCGCATGTATGGTTATAGACGACATCGAGAATGACTTCGATATTGGCTTCATGCAAAGACGCGATCGCGGCTTTGAAGCCGAGTACGCCATCCTCGCCGAAATAGCGCGGCTCCGGCGCGAAAAAGCCAAGCGTCGAATAGCCCCAATAATTGCGAAGCTGCTTTTCGACGAGAAAGCGGTCATCGACGAAAGCATGGACCGGCAAGAGCTCGATCGCGGTGATGCCGAGCTTGACCAGATGATCGATCACGGCCGGATGGCCAAGCGCCGAATAGGTGCCACGCAATTCCTCCGGCAGATCCGGATGCAGTTGCGTGAGCCCTTTGACATGGGCTTCGTAGATGACCGTATCGCGCCACGGCAGCAGGCGTCGGCGATCGCCATCCCACGTCTGGGCGGGATCTTCGACGACCGCTTTGGGCATCATGGCCGCGCTGTCACGCCGGTCGGGGGCGAGATCGCCGCGCGGCGCGCCGACGCGATAGCCATAAAGCGCATCGTGCCAATGAATGCGCCCGAAAATCTGCCGCGCATAGGGATCGAGAAGGAGCTTATGCGGATTGAACCTGTGCCCGGCCGCGGGATCATAAGGACCATAAACGCGGTAGCCGTAAAGCTGACCAGGTCTTATCCCACGCACATGGGCATGCCAGACTTGGTCCGTGCGGCCCGGCAGCGAGATGCGTTTCGTTTCGCGGCGGCCGGAAGGCTCGAACAGGCAGAGCTCGACCTTTTGCGCATGCGCCGAAAACAGAGCGAAATTGACGCCCTTACCATCCCACACCGCTCCGAACGGAGCGGGGCTGCCCTCCTCGACCATCAGCATTTAGGCAATCCGGAGAGAGGTATCAGTGGCTCAGCGAGAACCTGTGAAGCGCGCTGGCGAGCCAGGAGCCGGCGCCTTCTTCCACCGTGCCATTTTCATTGGCGATTCCAGGCGCAAGACCGTCTTTCAGAAACGCGGCAGGTTCGACAGGCCCAACCAAGCTGCTATCTCCGCCAAGCTGCTCCAGAAAGCGCTGAACCCAGGTGTCGACCGTGTTGAGGCGCAAGATCTCAATCGCCTCGGTCCAACGCGCCTTGCGCTCGTCGAGCGGCATCTCGAATGCGCGAGCGATCGCCGTCGCCGTCGCCTCGATATCGTAAGGATTCACGATCAAAGCGCTCTTCAGCTCATAGGCCGCGCCGGCAAAGCGCGACAGAATGAGGACGCCCGGATCGTCCGGCGATTGCGCCGCGACATATTCCTTGGCGACGAGATTCATGCCGTCACGCAGAGGCGTCACAAGGCCAACGCGCGCCAGCCGGAAGAGCCCGGCCAAGGCGGAGCGGCTCATTGTCTTGTTGCTGTAGCGGATCGGCGTCCAATCGACATCGCCGAGCTTGCCGTTGATATGGCCGACATGTTCGGCCACTTCGCGCTGCATATCGACATATTCCGGGATGTCCGAACGCGACTTGGGTGTGATCTGCAACATGGTGATGCGCGCTTTGGCGGCTTCGGGCGAGCGTTCGATAAAGGTCGAAAACGCATCGATCCTACGCCTTATGCCTTTCGAATAATCGAGCCGGTCGACGCCGATCACCAATTGGCGGCCTTCGAGGCTCGAGCGCATGCGTCTGACGATCGCATTGCGTTCGGCGATCTGGGCTTCGTGGCTGAAGCCGGCCGTATCGATACTGATCGGGTGGGCCGCGACGGTGAAACGCCGCCCAAAAGCCTCGCAGAGACCGCCGTCGATGACGCGCCCCGCTTTTGCATGGGTGAAGCAGCCGATGAGATTTTCCGCATCGCCGGGAGTCTGCACGCCGATCAGATCATAGGCGGCGAAGCCCCGGAGAATGCGCTCGTGAGACGGCAGTGCCATCGCGATTTCGTGCGACGGCCACGGAATATGGAGGAAGAAACCGATGCGATTGGCGATGCCGAGCTGGCGCAGATAATCGGCGACCGGGATCAGATGATAATCGTGAATCCAAACGATATCTTCCGGCTTGATCAGCTTGGCGAGCCTACGGGCGAACATTTCATTGACCCGGAAATATCCGGCGACATCGCGCCGCGAAATTTCCGCCAGATCAAGGCGGTAATGACAGACCGGCCAAAGAACGCGATTGGAAAAGCCATGGTAATATTCGTCGACGTCGCGGCGTGACAGATCCATGACGGCGTAATTGATCGCGCCGCGCGTATGGATTTGCAGTTGCGGATCGTTTTCGGCGCCGATTTTACCCGACCAGCCGAACCAGATCCCGCCGCGCGTCTTCAGCGCCTCTTCGAGCGCAACCGCCAAGCCGCCGGCAGCGGGCACGCTGCTCGCTGAGGGAACCGAGACTCTGTTTGAAACTATAATCAATCTGCCACTGGTGCCGCCACGGCCCGTAAGCGGAAGTTGTTTCAAAGCTTCAACATGAGCCATAGTCGCGAACGCCTTTTTCTGAACAAGGTCGGAAATCCAACGCTGCTAAGGCAGTTTCGTTTCCACAACCGGCCAAGAAAAATTGTCTAAAGCGTATTGTTTTTTTTGAAGATTTTTATTTTTACCAGGGAACTTTCCGGGTTGTTCAACCGATATGCTTCTTTGCCCTCGCGACCGGGCTTTTTAAGGCCAAGCTTCTTTTCCGAACGACTTGATCTTATACACCAGCCGCACCGGCTCGGTGTGGTACGGATTCCCGATAAATCGTTCCGGCGAAATCCGCAGGGAAGTAGCGTGATCGGCCTTCTGGCCCGATGAACAATCGCCGCTAGCGTTAGATCGCGCATCCCGCCGGAGCGGCGCTTAAAAGCGCGAAGCTGCAGCGCGCGGCCAGATCCTCCGCCACTCCAGATCCCCTCTGCCACTTGGGCGCCACAGTTCGCGTCTTTGACGAAAGAGATTCGCGGCTGCTAAACCTCGCGTGCAAAAGGCCGTTCGGGCGCTGTGTAACGCTTTGTAACGTGATTTGACAGAATGCCTTAACCATTTGATTTCAAATCGGTTCAGCTTCGACAAAGGGGTCCCGCGCGCGGCCTCTTACGAATGGCTGGGCGATCAGCTTTTGCCGAGCCCACTCGGGGATGCTATGGCTGGAGCGTTGTCATGGGTTTGCCACGAACCCTGGCGCCGGGATGCTTTCAGACAAAGACATTCAGACAAAGACTTTGGGAGTTTCGTCCGAACGCGCTTTCCTGCGGAAAGGGCAAATCTCGAACGGTACGCCAGAGCCCTTCGCCTGAAAAGGCCCCAACGCGGTAGGCAATTGCGCGGTAGGTAATCGCCGGGAATCGCATCCGATCCTCTATAATGAACGCGGATATTCGTGACCAAGATCAACAGCCTCGCTGACTTCGCAAACAAACGCTTTCGCCATGCCGGAAAAGCCTATCTCGAAAAGGGCGATCCGTTCTTCTGGGAAATCGACAGTATGCGCCAGGCGGCGGAGGCGCGCGGAACGCATTTCGTCAGCTTCGCGAATTACGATTATCTGGGGCTCTCCGCGCATCCGGCCGTGAAGGCCGCCGCGACCGAAGCTGTCGACAAGCAAGGCGTAGGCGCCCTCGCCTCGCGTCTCGTCGGCGGCCAGCGGTCGATCCACCGTCCTTTCGAGGATGCGCTTGCAAGCTTCGTCGGCACCGAGGCGGTCTTGGCGCTAGTCAGCGGCTACCTGACCAACATGACCGTCATCGCCCATATCATGGGCTCGCGCGATGGCCTCTTCCTCGACGAACTCTCGCATAACAGCATCGTCAGCGGCGCCAAGAGCGCCTCTTCTGACAAAATCCACTTCCGCCATAACGATCTCGACCATCTCGATTATCTGCTGACGCAGAAACGTGCGGACTATAAGAACGTCCTCATCGTCGCTGAAAGCCTCTACAGCATGGACGGCGACATCACCGATCTCGCCCGTCTCGTCGAGATCAAGGAGCGTCACGGGGCCTGGCTTCTCGTCGACGAGGCCCATTCGATCGGCGTGCTCGGCGCCGACGGCCGCGGCCTTTGCGAATATGCGGGCATCGATCCCAATCGCGTCGATCTCATCATCGGCACCTTGTCCAAGTCCTTTGCCTCCTGCGGCGGCTTCGTCGCCGGCAAGACCGAGGTCATCGACTGGCTGCGTTACACACTGCCGGGATTCGTCTATAGCGTCGGGCTCTCGCCCGTGATCATCGCCGCGGCGAAATGCGCGCTGGAACTCATGCAAAAGGAGCCCTGGCGGATCGCGCGGCTCCATCGCAACGCCGAACTCTTCATCGAATTGGCGCATGAGGCGGGGTTGAACACGGGGCCCTCGATCGGTGGCGGCGGCGTCGTTCCGATTCTCTTTTCCGATAGTCACGAGACGCTCGCAGCCTCGCGCCATCTGATGGCCAATGGCTATTACGTGCCGCCGATCATCCAAATCGGCGTTCCGAAAGATCAGCCGCGTCTGCGCTTCTTTCTGTCGGCGCAGCATACGGAAGCCGAGATCCACGGCGTCATCGACCTCCTCGCAAAACGCGAGAGCGCCCATACCGCGCCCACCCATTCTCTCAACGCCGCTACCTGACCGCGAGACGATTTCTGCCGCACGGCCGCGATCTCGGACGGCGGCCAAGCAGCCTTCCGTCTTTGCCATGTTACGGCCGTCACATAAATGCTTGGCGCTGACATAATTTTGCGCCTAAAGGCGTGAAGGGTCCGAGCCGAAGCTTTGAGCAGGATCGAAACCGGCACATGAGTATAATTGAGATCACGCCTGTCGATGGACTGAGAAGTTTTCTCGCCTTCTGCAAAGTCCCACGCGTCATCTATCGCGGCATGACCGGCTTCGCTCCCTCTCTCGATGCGGAACGCTGGACGCTTTACGCCAAACCGCTCAACCCGCATTTCAAGCTCGTCGATCAGCAAGCCTGGATTGCCCGTCGCGACGGTAAGCTCGCCGGCCGCATCACGGCACAAGTCTATAAGGATGGCATGGTTCCGCGCGAAGCTTCGCGCGCGCAATTCGGCAGCCTCGATGCGATCGAAGACGAAGAGGTCGTCGCCAAATTGACGGCAACGGCCGAAGCCTGGCTTAAAACCCGCGGCGAGACCCTCGTCCACGGACCTTTTTCTCCGTCGATCAACGGCGAGATGGGCATGCTCGTCGAAGGGTTCGATGCGACGCCCATGTTTCTCACCCCGTGGCATCCGTCCTATCTTCCGGCCTTGCTCGAACGGCAAGGCTATCGCAAGGCGCGCGATGTCGTCTCCTATCGTTATGATATCGGCCCGGTCGATCGCGAAGCCGAATCAAAAATCATGGCACGGCCGGAGTGGCGCGAAAGGCTGAAGATCCGCACGCTCGATTTGAAAAGCCTGAAGGCCGAATCCAAGATCATCGTCGATATTTTCAACGATGCCTGGAGCCAGAATTGGGGCTTCGTGCCCTTCACGCTCGAAGAATTTATGTCGATCGCCGATTCATTGAAATATATCATGCCGCCCGAAGGCGGGTTCATGATCGAGCTCGACGGCGAAGCCCAAGCGTTCGGCGTCTTTCTTCCCAATCTGCATGAGATCACGGCCGATCTCGACGGCAAATTATTTCCCTTCGGACTGCCGCGGCTGATCTCGCGAATGCGCAATCACGTGTATAAGTCCGGACGCATTGTCCTTTTCGGTATCCGTCGAGACCTGCAAAAGAAAGCCATTGGCGGCGTCGTCCTTCTGGCTTTCATCGAGGAATGCCGGCGGCGCAGCAGGAACGTCTCATTCGAACATGCCGAATTCGGCTGGATTCTTGAAAACAATATGGGCATGCGCAAACCGATCGAAATGTCGGGCGGGAAGACCGACAAAATCCACCGGGTCTACGAAAAGGCTCTCTAGCCTTGATCGAGATCATCCCCGGGAGGGTTTTCTCGGTTGATGGTGCCAGCGAGGAAATGATGATGCGCAACCCTCTCCCGGTTGGAGAAGATTACGCAGAGTCTTATGTTTATTGGCTCCGAAAACAGGCGGCGGAAGAATGCAGTCAAACATTCACAGCGTTGACTTTGCCCCCAGCGCGGCTGCCGCGAAGCCCGCTTTGACGTTTTTGTCCGCGAAGCCGCAACGCCCGCACCCTTTAAGGCGGCGCGCGATTCTGGCGGCGCATCCCGACGCCGAGCGCCTCATCGGCCACGACCCGCTCACGGCCGTCATCACGCTCGCCGTCGTTCTCGGCCAAACCGCGATCGCGGGCTTTCTCGGTCATCTCGGCGCCGGCTATTGGTGGGCGGCCCTGATCCTCGCTTATTGCGTCGGCGCCTTCGCCAATCACGCCATGTTCGTCGTCATCCATGACGCGACCCATAATTGCGTCTTCGCCGGCAATACCGCGAACAAATGGGTCGCAATCCTCGCCGATCTGCCGAATGCGGTTCCGACCGCGATGGGCTTTCGCTGCTATCACATGAAGCATCATTCGCATCTCGGCGATTATGATTATGATGCCGATCTGCCGAGCCGCTGGGAAGCCCGCTTCTTCGGCAATAGCGCCTTCGGAAAAGCTGCCTGGTTCTTTTTCTTCCCGGCGCTGCAACTGTTTCGTCTGAACCGGCTCAGGGGCACGGTCCCGATGTGGGGCCGCTGGACCTTCATCAACGGCGCCTGCATCATTGCCTATGACGTTGCGATCCTCGCGCTCTTTGGCCCGAACGCGCTGTTTTATCTGTTCATGTCGTTCTGGTTCTCAGTCGGCGGGCTGCATCCGCTCGCGGCGCGCTGGGTACAGGAACATTTCACCTTCGATCCCGAGCAGGAAACCAATGATTATTACGGGCCGCTGAATCTCATCGCGCTCAATATCGGCTATCATAACGAGCATCATGATTTTCCCGATATTCCCTGGCGCCGCCTGCCGGATTTGAAGAAGATCGCGCCGGAATATTACGACGGGCTGCGGACGCATCCGTCCTGGTTCGGCCTCTTCGCGCAATTCATCGTCGATCCTCGCTACACGCTATTCACGCGGGTCGATCGCAGCAGCCTGCGCGCCCAGGCAACGCAAGCGGCCGGACCGAAACCTTAAAGATCACGACAGGGTGGATTTCGGCGTGCGCTTGAATTGCTCGCGGCGCCCGAAAGCCGTTTGCAGGATTTTCGGCGTATTCGACACGCTGACATAGATCATCAACGGCGTCAGCGACGCGGCGGTGATCGCATATTCCTTCAAGGTGCCGCGGCGCAGGACGATATAGGGCATCAGCGTCAGGCCGACGGCGACGAAGAAGATCAGGACAAACAGAAAGCCGATGACCGGCAGATAGACTCTCGGGTCGCCACCGCGCAGCAGCAGGCATGCGATAAGAGAGACCGTGGCGATCGCGACGCAAGGATAGAAAGCCTGCACGAGGATCAAAAAGGTCGCCGAGAGCTTGCGGCCGAAGGACCAGCTTGTGCTTGTCCAGATCGGCGTCATCAACTTATGCGCGACCTGCACGAAACCATTCGACCAGCGTCTCTGCTGAACCCGCCAATGCCTTACGCGTTCGGGAACGAGACCGGGAACCGGCGGCTCCATCAGAAAGAGCCCATGCCATCCGGCAAGCCCGGCGCGAATGGTGAGATCGAGATCCTCGCAAAGCGAATCCGCCGACCAACCGCCCGCCGCGTCGACTGCCGCGCGGCGCCACACGCCGCCCGTCCCATTGAACTGGAACAGCCAGCCGCCGCGAAAGCGCGCCGCCTGCTCCATCGCAAAATGCGCATCGAGCAGCATGCCTTGCGCACGCGTCAGCCAATTGGTTTTGTAATTTGAAAATTCGCAGCGCGATTGCGCGAAGCCCGCCTTCGGATCCGCGAGCATCGCCGGCACGATGGTGCGCAGCCAATCGGACGGCGGCCGGAAATCGACATCGAGCATGGCGATGAAGGGCGCGTCGCTGACTTTCAATCCAGCTGCGAGCGCACCCGCCTTGAAACCCGTCCGGTCGGTGCGGAAGAGATGCTGGACGTCGAAACCTTTGTCGCGCAATTCCTGCGCGAGAGCCGCGGCGACTTTCGGTGTCTCATCCGTACTGTCGTCGAGAAGCTGAATATGCAGTTTCGATTGCGGCCAATCGAGCGCCGCTGCCGCGCGCAAGGCGCCAGAGACGACATTCGGTTCGTTGAAGACCGGAATCTGCACGAGAACATGCGGCAGATCCGCATCCGCCAAGCCGCTCGGCTGCGGTTTGCTCCGCCATCCGCTGCCGCTGACCAGTTCCATCAGATTGATGCCGATCAGTGCGAGAAACGCACCGGCTACGATCACAAGCCCGAGGATCGAAATCGTCAAACTGATCTCGAAAACCAATCGGATGAGCTCAATTACGATCAACGGCCGCGACCCCCCGGTTGGTCCGATTAGATAATTCAGCGCGGGCTGCGAGCGAAACGCTTCGCACTTTGCCTCATCCCGCTCTCGTCCCTGCGTCGCAGGCTTCCGCCGGGGTATATCACGGATCATCGACAAAGGTCGATGATCCGAATAGGGCCTCGATCATCCGCAATTATAACCATGTCCAGGGCGCGAGCCCATTCACATTGACGCGCGCGCCAATGCTCACACGGACGGACTGCGATGCGGCAAAAGCTTGGCCTCGGCGACGAGCGCCAGATCGCGTCCCTGGCCATGCGCCATCAAACGCAGAATGATGCCGGGGCTTTCGCCCGTGGTGACCCGTATCACGCGGCCGGAAACCTCGAAAGTCTGCCCAGCCAGAACCGGCCGCAGGAATTTCGCGGAAAGATTGACCAGCGCCAGATCCGGCCGCCATGCCAGAATCAAGGGCTCAAAATGGCCCATCATGAGCATGCCGTGGATCGGCCGCTCCTCAAGTCCGGCCCTTCGCGCGATGGCCGGATCGAGATGCAAAGGATTGTCGTCGCCGGAGGCACGCGCATAGCGGGCGAGCGCATCACCGTCAAAGGGACCGCAGCAGCGCTTGGGCAGTTGCTCGCCGACCTGCGGCCAATCGATCGCCGCGGCACACGCATGATTGGCGTTCATGGCGCGCTCCCCGCCGCGCTGATGATCCGCAGGATCGTCTCCATTCGAAGACAAGGCTCATCGCGGGCGGTGACGACCGAAGTCCGCACGATCAAGCGCTCCGGATTCATCTGATGATCGATGTCGGCGGTCATCAGATAATCTTGATCCGCATCGAGTGGGGTCTCGTAAGTGAAGCTTTGCGATTCATGAACGGCGATGCCGCCGGCTTCCTTCAATTTTATTTCGAGGACGCGCCAAAGCTCGGGCACAGTCAGCCAGCGCATCGGAAATGTATGCGGTACCTGAATAGACTTCGCCCGGCCCTCTGCAGAGCAGTCGTCGACGGACCAGCCCGTCTCACAGCGGAAGGCTTCGATATCGGCACAGGCCGTCGAGACGCGAAAGGGACCAAGCCGCAAAGCGCCCGAGCCCTCCGGGTCCGGCGCCCCGGAGGAATGCATATTCGTAGCGTCCTGCATCGACGGTCCTCGGTCTGAAGCTACGCGGCATTATATCGGACTGCCGCCATGCTTCAAATTGTTGTGTCGCCTTATTTTACAGGGGAGACGGCGACTTATTTAGAGTCACTGCGCCTTTATGCATCGGCGCATGAGCCTTCCTAAAAAGGCAAGTCCACTTCAAAATCGGGTTTCTTTAAACGCATGATCTTCTCCGAAAAAGCGAACCAACTTTTCGGGATCATGTCTTCTCTCGCCGCATGACCTCACCCGAAAAGTCTGCAACTTTTCGGGATCATGCTGCCTCAATCTTCTTTACGACGAGGACCGCATTGATCCCGCCGAAGGCGAAAGAATTCGACATGGCAAAATGAATCGGCAGAGGCCGCGCTTCATTCGGGATCGCATCGACCGGGCATTTTTCGTCTGGCACGGCCCAATTGATCGTCGGCGGCGCCACATTGTCCAAAACGGCGCTGATCGTGACCGCGAGTTCAAGCGCGCCGCCCGCACCCAATCCATGGCCATGAATGGGTTTCGTCGACGAAACCGGAAGCACTGGCGCCTTCTTGCCGAAGACCATCCCGATCGCTTCGGATTCGGTCAGATCATTGATGACGGTTCCGGTGCCATGCGCATTGACGTAGTCGATCGCATCAGGGGGGATGCCGGCATCCTGCAAGGCATAGCGCATCGCGGACGCGGCACCGAAAGCATCCGGACGGACATGGTCCTTGGCGTCGCTCGATGTGCCATAGCCCGCCAGTTCGACGATGGGCACAGCACCACGCGCGCGTGCAAGTTCCTCGGTTTCGAGAATGAAAACGCCGGCGCCGGCGCCGATGACCATGCCATTGCGGTTTTTCGAAAAGGGTCGGCAATAATCCGGGCTGAGGACACGCAAGGCCTCCCAGGCCAGCATGGTGCCGCTCGTGATGCAATCCTCGGTACCGCCGACGATCGCCCGGTCGACGAGACCGAAGCGGATCATCTGAGCGCCGAGGCCGATCGCCTGCGTGGCCGAGGAACAGGCACTGCCGACCGCGAGACATGGTCCCGTCGTTCCAAAGCGCATGCTGACATTGGACGGACAGGAACTCGGGATAAGTTTCGGAATCGTCAGAAGTTCGGGCCGGCTATTATTGATGAAGATCTGATGATGGCCTTCTTCGATCGTCGTCATCCCGGCGATGCCGGTTCCGATGATGGCGGCGGTCCGCGGTCCTGCGAGAATGTCGCGCGGGATGCCCGATTGGGCAACGGCCTCATCCGCGGCGACGAGCAGATATTGCGTGACTGGATCCAGGAACGCGATCAGCTTGGCGTCGAGATAGGTTGCCGGATCGAAATCACGGACCTGCGCCGCGATTTTAATGCGCCCCTTGTGAGGCCGTGGAAACCGGGCTTCCGCCACACACGACCGCCCGTCCCGCGTAGCATGCCATAGAGGTTTTGCCCCGACACCGGCCGCGGAAACCGCGCCCATGCCGGTGATAACGACCCGTCTTGTCGAATCCATTCAGCTTTTTTCTTTGATGATATAGGCGGCAATCGCGTCGATCAGGCTCTTTACGTCCTTGGCTTCATGGAACGGGCCATCCATCGGGATATAGACGTCGAATTTTTCTTCGATCGCCGTCAAAATCATCACGATATCGATCGATTTCAGATCCAGACTCTCGATCGTTGCGTCCATAGTGACCTTTTCGCGATCCACCATTCCTTCGCTAATGATCACCTCGGTGATCTGATTGACGAGTTCCGCTTGGTCGAGAACTTTGGTTTCCACCCGTCACTCCCGTTACGCAAGATTTCCCAGCGATTTAGGTCTGGCAGCACGTTGTTGCCGCCACATTTAGGCCCGGCCACAGATTATGTCTCTCCGGCCAAGGCAGAAAGACCTAGGACTGGCCCAGCCCATATTTCCGATGTCCGAACCATAGGGGATCGCACCATGACTTGCCAGCAAATCGGACAAGGGTGCGAGCCAACCCACGGCGACCCTCGCAGGGTCAGACGCGAAGCCCTTCGTTAATCCAATCTATCATTAAAATCAAAGGTAGCTGGAAAGGTTTTCCAACGGCCGGCCAAAATAGCGGCTAAACATGCGAAAGGGTTCCCGTTTCTGGCGAAAACGGAAACCCTTGCAGCATTTTCGGTCAAATGGCCTGGCCCGGGGCAAAGCCTGAATTTCAAAAGGCAGCCCGGATTCAGGGGATCGAGACGACCGGCGTCCCGACCGAAACGCGCTGGTAGAGGTCGAGCACATCCTCGTTATACATGCGGATGCAGCCGAAGGAGGCGGCCGTGCCGACGGAGCGGCGCATGCTCGCCGTCGTGCCGTGGATCGCGACTTCCGACAATCTCAAGGTGATCGCCGCGGCGCCCATCGGATTATGCGGCGAGCCGCCCGGGATGACGGATTTGAGGTTCGGATGGACGGCGCGCACAACGGCGGGGGCTTTCCAATCCGGCGCCATGTATTTGCCCTCGACGGAAGTCTCGCCGCTCCAGGCCCGGCCCGCCATGCCGATTGCGATCGGATAGCGGATGGCGGTGCCATTGCCTTCGGTCAGATAGAGCCGGCGCTCATGCTGCTTGATGACGATCATGCCGGCCGGATAATTGGCTGGGAAAGAAACCGATTCACGCGCTTCGGCAACGACCGGCGAAAGAGCGGCAAAAACCCCAAATGACGCCGCGCAACCTGCCACAAGCCAAGTGAGGCAGCGGCCATGTCTAGTCTTGTCCATGACACCCTCGAAACAAATGAAACAACCGGACGCGATGCTCGCGTCACTAGGTTGAACAATACCAAGGGTGCGGATAAAGCCGAGTGAAAACCTCAACTTGAGTTAATATGCTCTGTATCCGTTACATCCAAGCCGCACCCCGAAAGGGTGCGGCTTTTTAAGGTTATGCATTAACCTGCGGGGCGATTGCGAATGAGATCGTCGACGACGGTCGGGTCCGCCAAAGTCGATGTATCTCCGAGAGCGCCGAACTCGTTTTCGGCGATCTTGCGCAGGATGCGGCGCATGATCTTGCCCGATCTCGTTTTCGGCAGGCCGGGTGCGAATTGGATAATATCGGGTGAAGCGATGGGTCCGATTTCCTTGCGCACCCAGGCAACGAGCTCCTTGCGCAACTCGTCCGTGGCTTCGGCATCGCTCATTAAGGTTACATATGCGTAGATGCCCTGCCCTTTGATGTCGTGCGGATAGCCGACGACGGCTGCCTCGGACACTTTGATGTGGGCGACAAGCGCGCTTTCGACCTCCGCCGTGCCCATGCGATGACCCGACACGTTGATGACGTCGTCGACCCGCCCGGTGATCCAATAATAACCGTCGGCGTCGCGGCGGCAGCCGTCGCCGGTGAAATATTTGCCAGGGTAGGCCGAAAAATAAGTCTGCACGAAGCGCTCATGATCGCCGAAAACGGTGCGCATCTGGCCCGGCCAGGAATCGGCGATGACGAGATTGCCTGAGCAAACCCCTTCGAGCACCACGCCATTGCTATCGACGATCTCCGGCTGGATCCCGAAGAAGGGCAACGTCGCCGAGCCGGCCTTCAGCGGCGTTGCGCCCGGCAGCGGCGTGATCAAGTGACCGCCCGTCTCGGTCTGCCACCACGTATCCACGATCGGGCAGCGGCCGTCGCCGACCACGTGATAGTACCAGGTCCAGGCCTCCGGATTGATCGGTTCGCCGACAGAGCCAAGCAGCCGCAGGCTGGCGCGGCTCGTTTTCCTGACCGGCTCGTCGCCGGCACCCATCAAGGCGCGGATGGCCGTCGGCGCCGTATAGAAAATATTGACCTTGTGCTTGTCGATCACCTCCCAGAAGCGCGACACGGATGGGTAATTCGGCACGCCTTCGAACATCAGCGTCGTCGCGCCATTGGCGAGCGGTCCATAGAGAATATAGCTATGGCCGGTGACCCAGCCGACGTCGGCCGTGCACCAATAGATATCGCCGTCGTGATAGTCGAAAACATATTGATGCGTCATCGACGCGAAGACCAGATAGCCGCCGGTCGTGTGCAGGACACCCTTCGGCATGCCGGTCGAGCCGGACGTATAAAGAATGAACAGAGGGTCTTCGGCATTCATCTCGACCGGCGGACAATCGGCCGAGGCCTGCGGGACGACGTCGTCATACCAGATGTCGCGGCCTTCGACCCACGAGATCGCACCGCCAGTACGCTTGACGACGATCATGGTCTTGACGATGTCGTCGGCTTTTTTGATCGCCTCGTCGGCGTTCGATTTGAGCGGGACTTTTTTGCCGCCGCGCAGACCTTCGTCGGATGTGATCATCACTTTGGACTTGCAGTCGATGAGGCGGCCGGCGAGCGAATCCGGTGAGAAGCCGCCGAACACCACCGAATGGATCGCGCCAATCCGTGCGCAGGCGAGCATGGCGTAAGCCGCCTCCGGAATCATCGGCATGTAGATCGTCACGGTGTCACCCTTGTCGACGCCATGCGCCTTCAGGACATTGGCGAGGCGGCACACCGCCTCGTGCAATTCCTTATAGGTGATGAATTTCTGATCTTTCGGATCATCGCCCTCCCAGATGATCGCCACCTGATCGGCGCGGGTTGCGAGATGCCGGTCGAGGCAATTCATCGCGACATTGGTGGTGCCGTCCTGGAACCATTTGATCCACACATTGCCCGGACCGAAACTGGTGTTCTTCACTTTCGTAAAGGGCTTGATCCAGTCGATGCGTTTGCCTTCCTCAGCCCAAAAACCTTCGGGATCGGCGATCGAACGCGCATACATGACGTTATATTTCGCCGCGTCGATAAAAGCGCGCTTTTGCCAATCGGCCGTGACCGGATGCACTGTGTCAGACATAGCTTCCTCCCGCAGCGGCGCTCTTGAAACTCGGATTTCGGGCGCGCTTTCACTGTCCATTATGCGGGGCCACAGAGACGCGAACAAGCGCCGCGATCTTGTCCTTTGGTCAAATAGCGTCGTGTTGCGCTGCAAGAACTCAAATGGACGGGAAAGATCGACCCGCGCATCTGGCGGAACGCCAATTGAAACAATTATAGGCGTGAAATCAAGCCATTATGGCTTAGACAACCTTTCAGAACGGGGCGACACGCCGCCAGGTTCAGGGCCTGCTGCATTGCGATACGGCTGAGGAATCGATTGAACGAAAGCGCCGCGGGATAATGACTTGCCCCGGCTTCTTCCTCCGCAATACGAGCGCTAGCGGAGCTTGAGAGCACAGCCTTAGAGATCCTCCGAGCTGGGAAAGGCGAATTTGACGCGCCATTTTCCCATCAGTCGAAGGAGCCGACGAGCCTTCGATATTCGGCTTCGGGGACGCCATAGCTGTCGCCTGCTGTTTCTTCCAATCTCTCCCGATCGAGCACCTGAATCTTGCCCCGTGTCGCACGAATAATATTCACGCCTTCCAAAATATGGATCGCGTCTGTCACGCCGGACCTGCGCACACCGAGCATGATGCCGAGAAATTCGTGGGTAATGGTCAGATCATCACCATCCACTCGATCGTGACACATGAGCAGCCAGCGGGCCAAGCGTTCGCCAATGACTCCGCTGCCATTGGAGAGTGCTGTGTAGCCGGTTTGAATCGTGAAGGCTTGAATATAGCGCATGAGCAAGGCGCGAAGAGCCGGGCTCTTCTCAAGAATAAGAGCAAAGGTTTTGACGGCGATCAAAAACCCTTCCCCCTCCATCTGGATGATGTGCTGATGCGGCGTGCGATCGACGCCGAGAATACTCGAGGTCGGGCCGATGCCATCCCGGCCGTAGATTCCCACCTCCAGTTTCCGATTATCCAGCGTTACGGCAATCTGCGAAGCAAGGCCGCTTTCGAGGAAATGCACATGGCTGTTTGGCTGGTTGGGATGAACGAGGACGTGACCGCGCTCTAACACAAGCGGCTCAAGGTGCGGTTGAACAAGCCGGTAATCGTCCGGCGAAAGAGCGGCCAATAGCCGATTTCGCAGAGTGCCCTGATCCGGGGGAGACATGACCGTCCCATCATTTTGGGGCGGGAGCTTACGTCTCTCTCTGCCGCTGAGGCCCTAATCACTTCCAAGCGATGATCGACGTAGCGCCGGAACGAGCCGGAGCACAACCCATAAATCCGAAATGTACGGTTTCTGACGGTTCCGGCTCGGCCTCTACCAAGAATTCCGCCAGATACATAGGATGATGCTCATCGCGCGCGAGCGAGTTCCTGCATACGCCTCCTGGAAGACGCGTATCGGCACGCGCCGCGATCTTACGCAGATGCAACCAGACGACCTAAACAGCACATTAATGAGCGCTCGAACCTCTCGCGGCTTAAGGAGCATGAATAGCGCGTTGCGGCAAACACTTGCCGGTGTTCTCGACAATGCCGAGGAACGCGCAAATAGGCTCCAGAATCAGATAAAGCGGCGCTTGCAGAAGCTGCTTAAGTGGGTTCAATCCATTTCGCCACGGACTTTCCGGAATGCGCCGCGCTCATCAGAATGTCAGGCGGTCACTATGTCCAAGTCGCAAGATCTACAAAATCACGCTCTGGAGTGCCTGCGCCTGGCCGCGCAGTGTAGGGGCTTGGCTCAGGATGTGTCCAAGCCCGACCAAAAGGCTCACTTCCTTCGGATGGCCGGCGAATGGGAAAAACTGGCGACCAAACCCTATCTGAGCGGTCCGACGCTGCACTGACCCAGGCCCTGAACCGGGATCAAAATTGACGCCTGCACCTTTTCGGGATCATGCTCAGGGACATTCCTTCTGCACCTTGTCGAGGGCTTGCGAGAAGCCGGTCAGCGAATAATTGTCGGTCGTCACATTGCCCTTTATCGAGGGCGCCTTGACCACGAGTTTGGCGCTTTTCTTCATGGCCTCGATGAATTGGCCTTCCTCGGCGGGGTTTTTGACCCATGCATTCGGGCCTTTTGCGACGAGATCGAAGCCAAGATTGCCGACTTCGGCACGCGCCTCGGCGCCGTCCTTCATGGGAAAGCCCATGATGATCGAGATCTCATTGCGGACATTTTCCGCCGGCCGGTTGGAAATGAAGACATAGGCCGGATCGCGCGGCAGGCCGGATGGCACCCGGTCTTTCGGGCTCGCAAGCGCATAGCAGGTTTTTTCTTTGCCGCTCTGCGCCAGAAACGCGCCCCAGTCGCCAAAACTCCCAACCTGGACGGGCTTTGCCCCGCCCTTGTGGTCGCTGTCCTTCGCGTCTTTTTTCTTGCCGTCGGATTTCTTGGAGTCGGTTTTGGACTTCGCTTTAGTGTCCTTGGCCTTGCTGTCCTTGGCGACTGTCGTCTTGGTACTGGTGGTATTGCTTGGCGCGGCCACCGCCGTCGCAGCGCAAAAGCAACCAAAAATAAGGGCAAATGCGCCTGAAAGCGCCAAGGCGTGCATGCGAATCATAGAACAATAATACTCCCTGCCGGCCGTTGAAGGCGAGAGGACCTGCAACTGGGCAAGACAGGCATCCTATAACCTGAAATCCTCGAGCCGTGGACTCTTGAAAGAAATCCACCGCTCGCGTTCAAAAAGCATTAAGCCGCCGATCTCGGCAAAATTCAGACGGGTTTGCGGTCTCGATCAAGGGGGGCCGACGGCGGCGGGCCGCTAGAGGCCGGTGCTCTTGGCTGCGGCGAGAATTGTGCCCGGTTGCTCCAGCGTGCCTTGCTGGAGAAATACGACATAGCCTTCGTCTTCGGCTTTCAATTCGGTCACGTCGAAACTCGCCGCCTCACCGTGCCATTCGCCGATCTTGCGCATGGCGCGTACGACATTCGTGTAGGTGATGCTGCGGCCTTTGTTCTCGCCGCGTTCGATCGTCACGGTGCGCGTATGTGCGACGCGCAAGATGAAGACGCCGGCGGAAGTCCGCGCCAGATCGCCCGTGCCGGCGCCCAATTCGATATGCAAAGTGCCGGCGGCATCTTTCAACCGCATCGGCACGGTAAGCGCCCCGCCGCTACCCTTGTTGGCGTCGATCGCTTCCTTGACGCCGTCTTCATCGCTGCCGACCACATCGGAACGGCCATCGACGACGATTTGCGGCGTATAGACATGGCCGTCGCCACGAACCGAAGCATAGGCCTTCTGCCGCGCCGTGAAATGCGGTGAAGCCAAAGTATCCTTCCAGCCGATATAGTCCCAATAATCGACGGGAAAGGAGACCGCGATCAGGCCGGGATTGCGGGCCATTGCGCTGACCAGCCTGTCCGCCGGCGGACAGGACGAACAGCCCTGACTCGTGAATAATTCGACGACACCTTTCGGACCCGTATCGGCCTGCGGCTCGGCATAGAGCGCAAGCGTGCCAGCCGCGAGCGCGGCCGCGAAAACGCCCGTCGGAATGAAATGTCGAAGCGAAGGTTTCATGTCAGGTGCCAGTTAGGTGCCAAGGAATACCCAGGGTTCGTCGGAGACACATAGGTAGTGATAAGCGCGCGACACGCACTTCAATTCGGGGTGAGTTCATGAGCTTGTGATAGCATCGATACCACTTTTGGAAAGGCCGCATTGAGCATGCTCAACCGCAATCGCGATGTGACACGGGCCTATCATCCAGACCCTATATTCTCTTGAGAAAGCGCTCTTTCCTCCTCCTACGAGACGCTTTACCTTGACCCTCGGATAAAGCATCGATCTTCTTCGAAAGACCCCACGAAATCGTTCTTCAAAGATTAAATCTTCAGGCCGAAGCGCGGCCGATCCGAACTCAAAAGGACTGATACATGAGCTTGACCTTTTCCCGTCTGCGTTCGCTCTTTGCGGTCGTTCTCGTCAGCCTGAGCGTTTCGGCTTGCGGCTATAATACGATCCCGACGCTTGAGGAGCAGGCGAAGGCGAAATGGTCCGACGTTCAAAACCAATATCAGCGCCGCTCCGATCTCATTCCCAATCTCGTCTCGACCGTGCAAGGCTATGCCAAGCAGGAAAAGGACGTCCTGACCTCAGTCGTCGAGGCGCGGGCCAAGGCGACCTCCGTCAAGATCGACGCCTCGCAATTGACCGATCCGGACAAGATCAAACAGTTCCAGGATGCCCAGGCGCAATTGTCGGGCGCGCTTGGCCGGCTTCTGGCCGTCAGCGAAAATTATCCCGATTTGAAATCGAACCAGAATTTTTTGGCCCTGCAATCGCAGCTTGAAGGCACCGAGAACCGCATCGCCGTCGCGCGCCGCGATTATATCGAGGCGGTGCGCGCCTATAATACCGAACTCAAGACCTTCCCCGGCATCCTTTGGGCTTCGACCGTGTTTCGCGGCAATAAGCCGATGGCGGACTTCACCGCCAATGACGCCGCGCAGACGCCGCCTCAAGTGAAGTTCTAAAAGACAATGATCCCGATCCCGCAACGGGCGGCAGAGCGGCGACCGCCGGTCGTAACAGATCGGCACGCGCCGCCGCGCTGGCTTATCCTTGCGATCCTGGCGCTTGTCGGTTTTTGCGGCTTGAGCCTTGCACAAAATTTTCCGGCGTTGACCGGACGCATCGTCGATCAGGCTAATGTGATCCCGCCGCAGACCCGCACGGCAATAGAGACGAAGCTCAAGGATCTCGAACAGAAATCCGGCATTCAGCTCGTCGTCGCAACGGTCGCCTCGCTCGATGGCCAGGAGATCGAGCCTTACGCCAACGAATTGTTTCGTACCTGGAAACTCGGCGAAAAAACCAAGAATAATGGCGTGCTTCTGCTGGTCGCGCCGAAAGAGCACCGCACCCGCATCGAAGTCGGCTATGGGCTCGAAGGCACGCTGACCGATCTGCTGAGCAAGGTGATCATCACCAATGCGATGATCCCGCGTTTCAAGACCGGCGATTATGGAGCCGGCATCGAACGCGGCGTCGACGACATCATCACCGTGCTGACGACAGATTCCTCCGAATGGGAAAAACGGCCGGAGCTGCGGGCCGTCAAGCAAGGCCAGACCGATCAATATACGCCGCTGATCGCGCTCATCGTCATCGTGATCATCGTCATCCTGATCCTGCGCTCCTCGCATCGCAGCGATATTCTCTCCTTTATCGCCGGAATGCTGCTGAGCGGCGGCAGCGGCGGAGGCGGAGGCGGCGGGGGATGGAGCGGCGGCGGGTCGGACGATAGTTTTTCCGGCGGCGGCGGATCGTCGGGCGGCGGCGGCGCCTCGGGAGATTGGTGATGGTTCTGACGAAAGAGGATCAAGACCGCATCGGTGCCGCGATCCGCGCGGCCGAAGCCAGAACCGAGGGCGAGATCGTCTGCGTGCTCGCCAAGTCGTCGTCCGATTACGCGGTCTATCCGCTCGCCTGGTCGGCACTGGCAGCGCTCATCGCGCCCTGGCTCCTCGTCACTCTGACGGCGCTGTCCGTCGAGCGGGTCCTGCTCATCCAGCTGCTTTTATTCCTCGGTCTTTATGTCCTGTTTTCGGTGCCTGCCATACATCGTCTTTTGGTGCCGCGGCCGGTGCAGCGCGCTAGCGCCCATCGCGCCGCGATGGAGCAATTCATGATCCGCGGCATGTCGCGCAAAGCCAATCGCGCCGGGGTTTTGATCTTCGTCTCGCTCGAAGAACATTATGCCCGCATCGTCGCCGATCAGGGCATTACCGCGAAAGTCGATCAGTCGGTTTGGCGCGGCGCAATCGACGCGCTCATTTCGCATATGCGCGAAGAGAGGATCGCCGACGGTTTCATCGCCGCCTTGGAGCAATGCGCCGGCGTGCTCGCCGAGCATTTTCCGGTCAGCGCTGCACCGACCAACGATCTGCCCGACCGGATCTATTTGATCTGAGTTGTTCGAAAACACAGCAATGCTTGAAGCCCTCGTCCTTCGAGACGCGCTCCTAACGGAGCGCTCCTCAGGATGAGGGCTCCCCCAACCCTCACCCTGAGGAGCGTGCGCAGCACGCGTCTCGAAGGGCGAGGGTTGGATTATCATCGCTAAACTTTGTTATTCACCCGTCCATCGATGCTGATCGATTTCACCTGCAAGGATCCCTTCGGCGCGAAGAGATCATCCTTCACGGTGATCTCGCCGTTCTTCATCTCGATACCGAGGATCGCATAGGCAGCCGACAGCATGCGCGCGGCCGATCCCGTGTACCAGCTCCAGCCGCCGCGCCCCTCATAACCGGGACCGTCGTAAATATCGGCCGGTTGCTGATGCGGCGCCAAGCCATAGACCGCGAGCTTCTCGCCGTCCGTCTTGCCCATCGGCGAAATTTTCACCCAACAGGCAAAGGCGCGCGCAGTGAGCTTCTCGGCGAGCACGGCTTCGCCATCCGCCTTGGCCTTTTCGGCCAGCTTTATATAGGCGTCGACGACCCAGGACACGCCATGCGAATATTGGCCGCCGTTTTCGCGCACGCCCGGCGGATATTCGACAACGCGCCCGGGATAAGGCGCCGAATGCTCGTCGAAAGGCGGCGTCACGAGCAGAATGCGGTCATCCTTTTCGAGATGCTGCAACGCCTCTTCGAGTGCGCGGCGCCCGCGTTCGAAACCGGCCGCGCCCGAGAGGATCGGCCAGGCCGCCGTCATCGCGCTCGCGACATCGAAACAATTGCCGTAATCGTCGAAAGCCAGGGGATAGCGGTCGCCGAACCAGACGGAATCGAGCGAGCCCTTCAATTCCTTCATGACCTCATGAATATTCGCCGCGGCTTTTTCGCCTTCTCGCATGCGGACAAGCTCCACGAATCCGGCGAGAACATCGTGCAGGAAAAAACCGAGCCAGACGCTTTCGCCTTTCCCATGCAGGCCGGCAACGTCGATACTGTCATTCCAGTCGCCGGTGCCGATCAGAGGCAGGCCATGCGATCCGAACCGCGTCAAAGCATAATCGATCGCGCGGCGGCAATGATCATAGACCGTGCCGACCTCGAGCGACGGGCGCGCGGCGAAGACGAGATCGATCACGCCGTCTGGAATGGTCGGGCCATCGAGATAGGCGAGCTTTTCATCGAGCACGCCATAGTCGCCGGTGGCATCGATATAGCGCGTGAGGACATAGGGCAGCCAGAGATGCGGATCGGACGCCCTCGTCCTTTGGCCAAGGCCCGTTTCGCCGTTCGGCGCCTCATGCCACCATTTGAAAACGTCGCCTTCCGGAAATTGCTGTCCCGCATGCAGCACGATCTGACGCCGCACGAGCGCGGGATCGGAGAAGACGAGCGGCAGGACATCCTGCAATTGATCGCGGAACCCGAAGGCGCCACCGCGCTGGTTCGGGCCGGTGCGGCCCCAAAGGCGCGACGTGAGAATCTGATAGGGCAGCCAATAATTGACCAGCCGGTCGAACTCCGGCTGGTTCGTCTCGATATGAATCTTGCCGGCGCGTTTCGCCCAAGTGTCGCGCGTCAATTGCAAGGCAAATTGTGCCACTGCGACATCCTTCAGGCGCATCGCCGTCCGGCAGGCTTCGTCGCGCGTCTCAACCTGACCGAGCACGACCACAATGTCGATGGCGCTTTGCGCCGGAACCTCGACGACACCCGCGAAGGCGGCGACCCGGGTTCCGTCGGTGCGGCAGGACGCGTCGGGCTTGCCCGTCTCCACCATGATGGGATTGGTCAGATCACGGCCCGTGCCCCCGATAAAGCGCGGCCGCATTACTTCGGTTGCCGGGTTGAGCAGGCTCGTCGCGGCGAAGGCCCAACCCTTGCGGAAATCGTTTGTCGGGTTTGAGAAGAGCAGCGTGCCGGTCTCTTCGTCGCGCTCTGTTTGGATCTGGCCGCGGCTCGCGAGACTGTTTTCGTCGAGCACGATCTCGAAATAGGGCACGATGCGGAAGCGCTTCGCGTGACCGGTCGGATTGCGCAAGGTGAGAAGCCTGATACCCGCTTTTTCCTCCGGCGGCGTAAAGACGGTCAATTCCAATTCGACGGCGTCGCGCAGACAGCGAAATTGCGCCGTTCCCAAATCATACGTCACTTCGTAGCGCGCATCGGCGCGGCGGAAAGGCACGAAGCCTGCCGTGTCAGCCTCATTGGTTTCAAGATCGACGACATAGATCAATTGGCCCGGAATCGAGACGGGCACGGATTCAAGATTGTAAGGCGTCAGCGCATTCTGCCGCTCGTTTCCGGCGAAGGAATGGATTTCGCCTTCGTTCGAAACGACGGCGCCATGTCCGTGATGATTGGCCAGAAGATGTGCCCATGGCCGTGGCGTCTTCGGCGTCAGGTGGAGCGCTTTGCCCGCGTCCGAGAAGGCGAAAGGCCATGCGTCATGTGCCTTGCGCGGCATGTCGGGCGCCCGCGGCCTTGCAAGAAGCGCCGTGAGTTCCTGATCGGCCAAAGGCGCGAGCCCGAACTGATCGGCGATGAGCGCAGCGGCGGCGCTCTCGCTCGCCGCATGACCGTCGATAAAGATAAGCTCGCATGTGCCATGCGCTTCGAGCGCTATGTCCAAAGTCAGGCTCGCGGCGGGATCGAACGTATAAAGCGAGCCTTGATCGTCGGGATCGCGCGGGTTTCCGGCGCCGAGCCCATCGGGATCGCGGACCGTGCCGGAGCCGATGAACCGGGTCCGCGAATCCTCATAGCCGGACAGACGTCCATTGCCGCTTTGCACGAAGGCGGCATGAAAGAAAATCTCCTGCGACATCCGGCCGGTGCGATGGTCATGCAGCAGCCGGTTGCGGCCGAAGATCGCGTTGAGCGGCTTTACGAACCACGTCTGCACATGCATCGCGTTGAAATCCGGATCGCGCACATAGGAGCCCGGCTCATGCAAGGCGAGTTCGCGGTAGCTCGTCAGCCGCAGATGCCGGGCGTGGCCCGACCAATCGGTCAGACGCAGCCGCCAGATCGCAACCGGCGCGTCGTCGGAAAGCGAGACCTCCGCTTCCGCGTCTATTCCCTGCGTCCGGTTGGACAGCTTGATGAGATTAGGCTTCGGCTGCGAAGCCGCATAATCGACGCTCGCAATCTGCATCGGCTCGAAGCCGAGGCTCCATGCCGCTTGATGGGCCATATCGCGGAGATAGAAGAAAGGCCCGCGCAATTGCAGCGGATCGGTGAGGCGGCGCGTTATATCCACGCCCTGACCGCCGCGCACCATGCCTTCGATCTGCGTAAAGCCGCGGCCGTCCGGCTGCAAAGTAAGCCGCATGAAGCCCGACGACAGTTCGAATTGGCCGCGAGGTTGCAAAACGGCTTCCGGCACGAAGGGCAGCGCTGGCGCAATCGCCGCGCCGCGATGGCCCCAGTGACGCACGATAAGGCTCGCCACAAGACCGGCGACGAGACCGGCGCCCGCATAGAAGCCGATGAGCTGGAGCACCGGAAGCGGAAAGGGCACATCGGCGGCGCGCAGCCGCTCGGCGCCGGTCCAGGCCGTATCCCATGCGGCGCCGCGCGGAATGTAGAAGGGGATCAGAAGCGGCGTCCAAGTCGCAAAACGCCTTATACCTTCCGGGATGAATCGCGCGCGGGCCGAATGGCCGACGAAACGGGCCGCCGCTTCGTCGGCGCGATCGCCGCCGACGAAGGTGAGGTTCACCAGCGTCGCGACGCGCAGGCCCATATGATCGAACCAGATCAGAACCCTCAGCCAATCATAGGCGAGAAGTCCGGTGAAGATCGAAAGGCTCCAGCTCCGGAAATCGGTCGGCGTCTCGACGATATTCATCGTGGTGGCGGCAATCGTACGCACCGCGCCATCCTGATTGTACCAGGAGGGCACGGGCGATTGCCGCAGGAAGGAATTGATGATCGGGGCCATCCAAAGGCCCCAGCGCAGCACCCGGACCGTCTGCTCGACAAGGCCGATGAAGCCTTCGCCGCTCGCGAGCCGTTTCAAGGGCGAGAGGCTGCGCCTGAAGGCGGCCTCGAGCACGAAGAAATTAATGCCGAAGAGCGGCGCCGCGATCGACCAATTGATGACGCCCGACAGCGATTCATCGAAGAAAAGGCGCACGCCGCCGCCGACCTGGCCGAGATTGAGCATGCCCCATTTGCTGAACCAGGGATAGACCGTGAAATCATTCACCGGCCGTCCGGCAGCACTGTAGGAAAGATCAGTATAGGCCCAGAATTTCGCAACGACCACGTCGATTTGCGGGGCGTCGAAATACCAGCCGAGCGCACCGGCGACGAAGCCGCCGAGCGCAAGTCCCAGGACATAGGGCTGCCAGCCTTCCAAGACCTTGCGGCGGCGGGTGACCAGCATGGCAAGATCGTAGAAGAAATCGACCCCGCCATAGGCGAGCGCGCCGATCACGAACGCGGCGAGAAACCGCATACCGCCATCTTCATGGCTCAGATTCGATGCGAAGGCGAGCGCGACGCCAAGCCCAGCGACAAGGCCGCGCCAATAGGCGCGCGGACTGCGATAGCTGACCGCGAGCCGTCCGAAGAAGGGCGGCGTCCCATCGGCGCTCGCAACGAGCGTCTGGATCAGCGGATAGAGCAGCATGCCGCCGACGGCGGCGACAAGGAAAGGCTGCTGCGACACGAGCCCGGTGAAGCCTGGCTGGCGCAGGGTCAAGGCCGCGACCAGCAGCAGGAACATGAAGGTGCCGCCGTAGATCGCGCCTTTCAGAAAGCCGTCCTTGGCGTGAAAATAGGCTTTGATGAAAGTCGGCGGCGCGCCGCGCAAGGCATCCATGGCAACGCCCGTCAAAACAAAGGTAAGACACCAAAGGCCCGCCTGCGCCAAAGCCGCGGCCGCGACGGCGACGAGGATCTGCGTTGAGCCAAAGCCCGGCATGGCTTGCGGCAGATTGGCGATGATCGGCGTCAAGGCCGCGAGCACGGCGGTGCCAACCAATAAGGCATGAAGCCGTGGCGTCCGCGCCACGCGTCCCATGATGATCAATCCGAAAAGACCGACCATCGTTTCGATCAAGACAACGAGAGCCAGGATGCGGCCGAGCGCGATGCAGATGGAGTTCGAGGCCATATGCAAGGTCGCGGCATAGCCGATCTCGCGCATCAGTGCGGCGGTTTTCAGCGACAGGACGAGGTTGAAAAGAATTGGGGTGAGGAGGATCGCGAGACTTTCGCGCCACGACAAATGCCGGCGTGCCCGCAACTCCACATGGATCGATGCGAGGAAATAGAAAAGGCACACAACCGCGAAACCGGCCGGAGTCAGGCCGAGTAAGTCGTGCCATTGCGTCGGGATTTGCCAGATCGCCAATCTGTCGTCGCGCATCGCGGCCAGAAAGCCGATGATGACGACATCAAACAGACTCTCCATCGGAGCTGGCCGGCGTCCGGTGGCGGCGATATGCAAAACCGCGAGCCCCGCCGCGCCGAAAAGCGCCGCGGCGAAGGCGCTCGCGGGAAGCGGCGCGGCAAAACCGGCGCCAGCAGCCACGACAAGCGCCAGAGTCGCAACGGCCATGAGGCCATCCACTCGAACCGGTTTCGACACGTTTAAGTTCGCTGCATCTGTTAAAGCCATGCCCGCTCCTGGCTCGCCACAACGAGAGGCACTCGTCCCGGCATTGAGATTTCGCGCCATCATGTCCAAAGGTTTTTGAACAGCACGATGACAGAGGCCGGACGCAATCGCGCATTACGCAGGATCTTGCACCTATTTCGGCAAGATCGACCGTCCGGCAAGCCTAAGACCTTTCAAACGGAACTAGGCTGTGATCACCTTGAATAGGCAATTGTACTTCGATCGCTGGGGTTTACGCGCGATCCCAAAGGTTTAACGCCCTTGCAAGGCTGCGAGAACGGATGCGCTTGCCCTGCCATGCGCGGGCAGGCCCGCTCTAGTCTGGAAATCGATGATGGCCGCGCGGGTCTTGGTGCCGATCACGCCATCCATTTTGCCGTCGAGATCATAGCCGCGCTTGATCAAAAGCGCCTGCAATTCCCGTCTTTGCGCGCGCGACAGGCCCGGATCATTCGTCGGCCAAGGAGTGCGCACGCCCGGCAGTCCCTTCAGCCTGTCCGAAAGAAGAGAAACGGCCAAGACGTAAGACTCGGAAGCATTGTAGGCGAAGATCGCGTTGAAATTGCGCGTCACGAGAAAGGCCGGGCCTTCCGGACCGGCCGGCAGCAATAGTCCGGCGGCCCCTTCGCCGAGAGGCGATCCGTCGATGCGCGTAATGCCGCGCGCGGCCCAGGCCGACATGGGCTCTTTATGCTTGAACCCGGATGGCCCGGCATAATGCTCCGGCAGGCGCACTTCATAGCCCCAGGGCAGGCCTGCAACCCAGCCGGCCTTATGCAGATAATTGGCTGTGGAGCCCAAAGCATCCGGCACGGAACCGATCAGATCGCGGCGGCCATCGCCATCGAGATCGACCGCGATGCGCAGAAAGGTCGAGGGCATGAATTGCGTATGGCCGAAGGCGCCGGCCCATGAGCCCATGAATTTATTCGGATCGACATCGCCAGCATCGAGAATTTTCAAGGCCGAAATGAATTCGCCGCGAAAATAGGACTGCCGCCGGCCTTCGCAAGACAAAGTCGCGAGCGACTGGATGATGGGCCGCTTGCCGAAGTTCTGGCCGAAATTGGATTCGACGCCCCAGACCGCCGCTATGACGGCGGCATCGACGCCGTAGCGGCTGCTTGCAACGGAAAGTGCATGCGCCCATTGATGCATCTGAGCCCGGCCGTCATTGACGCGCTCGTCATCGACGAGGCCTGCCAGATAATCCCAAATCTTCGTCTGGAATTCGGGCTGCGCCGTCTCGAAGGCAAGCAGATCGGGATCGAAGGTCAGATCGCGCGTCGCCGACTCGATCGTCCTGGCCGAGACGCCCGCGCTCGCAGCCTTCGCCCGCAATTCGCCAAGGCATTCCTGAAACCCGGCGAAGGCGGGAACGGTCGAGAGCAACAAAGCCCAGGCGGCAAAGCGAATCATGATGTCACCAAACCTCTTGAGACGCATTCCTGCACCATAGCCGAAACCTTGTGAGTCGTGAATCCGACCAAGATGTGGCGCTTCGCGCGTTAACCTAAGCGTCCACGTGAAAACGGCCGATCCCTCATCCTGAGGACCACGCGCAGCGTGCGTCTCGAAGGACGAGGGATCGGCATCGTTTCTATCGTCCAAAAACCCCTCAATCCTTCGAGACGGCTCCTTCGGACCCTCCTCAGGATGAGGGGTTTTAGGGTTGCCCCTAAGACAGCCGCCGCAAATGCCGGAACACGATGACCCGCGATACGAAACCTGTCGTCACCGCGATGCCCGCTGCGATGAGCGCGATCAAAACATAGCCTTTCAACTCCAACCCGAAACTGCCGAACATGGCTTCGATCTGGTCGCCGCCCGGCGTCGCCCGCCACCAGGACGATAGAGTGCCGAGCACCAGAAAGACCAGAATGGCCGAGCCCCCGCCGATGCCGCCGCCGCGCAATCCGAGCCGGAAAAAATGGCTCTGGAATTGCCGCGAGATGAATTGGTCCGCGGCGCCGACGAAATGCAGAACTTCGATGATTTCGCGATTGCCCGCCATGGCACCGCGGGTCGCAAAGCCGACGGCGAGCATCATCGCGACAAGCACAAGCAGGAAGATCAGCACGGCGGCGACGACCACGGTCTTCGCCATAACTGCGAGACGGCTCAGCCACAGACGGTGATCATCGAGAGTCGCGCCTGCCACCTTGTCGGCCAAAGCCTGACGCAAGGCACTTGTGTCAAGCAGCGCACCGGAATTGAGTTTCAAAACGATGAGGCGCGGCACCGGCAGTTCGGAAAGATCGAGCCCGGCGCCGAGCCAGGGTTGCAGAAGCGCTTCGGACTCGGCCTTCGTATAGGCGCGCACATCGGCGATCGCCGGAAACGATCGTGCAACCTCGACAGCCTTGGCGGTCTCGGCTTCGAGGTCGCGGCCGACGATCGGGCGCACTTGAATCGTCATCTCGCGCGAGATGGATTGCCGCCAATCCTGCGACTGTTCGGCGATCAGCATCGCGGCACCCGCGGTGAGCGACGCCAGAAATGTCATGATGGCGATGACGGTCACGAGCGCGCGGCCAGCGATAGAGGTCGCCGGCACCAAAGGCATGTCGCGCTTCAAGCCATTGCGCACCTGCGCCGCGTCGTCGGCGTCATCCAGCATTTTTTCGAGACTGAGCTTGCGAATGCTCATGCGGCCATCATTCATAGATGTGCAGGCGGCTGTCGCCGAGGACGAGCCTCCGTGCACCTTCGAACTGATCCATCAAAGCCAAATCATGCGTGGCGATGACAACCGACGTGCCGGACTTATGCAGCTCGGTGAAGAGCCGCAACAGGCGGCGCGCCAAAGTCGGATCGACGTTGCCGGTCGGCTCGTCGGCCAGAAGAAGTTCCGGCCGCACGATCAAAGCCCGCGCGATCGCCGCGCGCTGCTTTTCGCCGCCCGACAAAACCGCCGGCAGAATATGCATGCGATCGCCGAGCCCGACCCACCGCAGAAGCTCGATCACCTCGGCGCGATAGGTCGCTTCCTCGCGGCCCTGCACGCGCAAAGGCAGAGCGACATTTTCGTAAGTCGTCAAATGGTCGAGCAGGCGGAAATCCTGAAACACGACGCCGATACGGCGGCGCAGACTCGTGATCGTGTCCTTGTCGAGCTGGGCGGCATCATGTCCGAACAGATTGATCAGGCCGCGCGTCGGCCGAAGCGACAGGAGAATGAGGCGCAGCAAGGTCGTCTTGCCGGCGCCTGAAGGCCCGGTCAGGAACTGGAACGTCTGCCGCTCGATGGAGAAGCTGATATCCTTGAGGATCTCAGCGCCCATCCCATAGCGAAGGCCAACATTTTCGAATCGGACCACGGAGGACCTTTGCCGGTTGGTTCCAAGATCTAATAAGCGGCGTCCGAGATCGCCTTAGGCCGCCCGCGGCAGCATCGATTCGGGCCTCTTAAGGCCGCATTAACCATAACAGCACAGGATCGGTCGGAGCCAACGAAGGCTTTCCCTAAACCCACGTTTTCCCACGCCGAATCAGCCAAGATGTTGATCGATTGTCCCGGTTGCGCAAAATCCTACCACATCGGCCGTGCCGCGCTTGGCCCGCGCGGCAGAAATGTGGCCTGCCCGCAATGCCTGACAAGCTGGTTTGTCACGCCTGACGCTAAAGGCATCGCCGATCGCGGGCTCAATGAGGCCGAAGATGACTTCGGCGCGCTGGAAATCAATGCGGAAGCGATCAGCGAACGCGCCAGAGAGCCGACCTATGAAGAGCTCTACGGACCAACGGTCAAATCGGAAGAACGCATCGTGCCGATGCCGCAAAGGCGCATGCCGCGGCCATCGCACGGGGCCATGACGATCTTCGCGGTTTTGGCCCTGGCCGTGGGTGTGATCGGCTTGCGTGCCACAATCGTCAGGTTTTGGCCGCAGGCGGCCGGGATTTATGCCGCTGCCGGTCTGCCGGTCAATGAACGCGGGCTCGATCTCAAGCATTTGCAGGTCAATCTCGTCCATAACGGAACCCAGGCGCTTCTCGTGGTCGATGGCGAGATCGCCAATAAGCGGAGCGGCGACACCCCCGTCCCGAAGATCAAGCTCGCCGTGCGCGACGCCGCGGGTCATGAAATCTACACATGGGACGAGGCCTCGCCGAAGCCCAGGCTCCGGAGCGGCGAGACCATCGCCTTCCGGGCGAGACTCGTGGCGCCGCCGGCGGAAGGTCATGATATTTTCGTCCGTTTCGCAGCGGCGGAGCCGCGCTAGAGGAGCGCGGTGGCGGCGGCGCGCTATAAACCCCATCTTACGGCTGGTCTTCCGCCCTCCCGGCGGTTTAGAACACGCGCGCGGCCCGATGCCGACCATGATCGCACCTTTCCGGTGCCGACAGGGATTTTGAATTTGAGCGACGAATCCCCGGACGAAAACCGGGATAGACCGAAGCCCGGCCTGTTCAAACGGCTTTTCGGCCGCGCCGAGCCGCAAATACCGCAAGAAGAGCCTGCTCCCGGTGCCGAACCGCCGGCGGCCGACGCTGGGTCCCGCGAAGCCGAGCCCGCCGATACTCCGCCGTTACAGGCCGAAGCTGCCGCGCCCGCGCCGCAAAAGCGCAATTGGTGGACGCGTCTGCGCGAAGGGCTTGCCCGTTCCTCCGGCTCGATCGGCACCGGTCTCGTCGAGATCTTCACCAAGCGCAAGCTCGACGACGCCATGCTGGAGGATCTCGAAGATATCCTGATCCGCGCCGATCTCGGCACGGCGACCGCGACAAAGATCACCAAAGCCGTTGCCAAGGGCCGCTACGACAAGACGGTCGATGTCGATGACGTAAAGGCCATTTTGGCGAGCGAAGTCGAACAGGTCTTGGCGCCCGTCGCGCTGCCGCTTATCGTCGCTCCGGACAAAAAGCCTTTCGTCATTCTGATTGTCGGCGTGAACGGCTCGGGCAAGACGACGACCATCGGCAAGCTTGCGTTGAAATTTCGCCAGGAAGGCAAAAACGTGATGCTCGCGGCGGGCGATACGTTTCGCGCCGCGGCGATCGAGCAATTGCGCATCTGGGGCGAGCGGCTCGGCTGTAGCATCATCGCGCGCGATCAAGGCAGCGACGCGGCCGGCCTTGCCTTCGATGCGATCAAGGCGGCGCAGGACCAACAGGCCGACGTGCTTTTGATGGACACCGCAGGCCGTCTGCAAAACCGCACCGAACTGATGGCGGAACTCGAAAAGATCATCCGTGTCATGAAAAAGGTCGATGCCACGGCGCCGCATGCCGTGCTGCTCGTGCTCGATGCGACCGTCGGGCAAAATGCCATGACCCAGGTCGAGATTTTCGGACGCGTCGCAGGCGTGACTGGCCTCGTCATGACCAAGCTCGACGGAACCGCGCGCGGCGGCATTTTGGTCGCCGTCGCGGAGAAATTTCAATTGCCGGTGCATTTCATCGGCGTCGGCGAGACGGCGGAGGACCTCGAACCGTTCGAAGCCCGCGATTTCGCCCGCGCCATTGCCGGAATCGAAGATTAAGACGTCGTGGCGATGACAAGACTGGAGTGTGCGTTGTGGCGACCAGAGACGAACCGGCTTGCTATCTCGAACCGACGCAAGAGGCCGGACGCGCATTTTTCATGCGCGGGATCAAAGGCGAGGTCGTCATGTTGAATCTCCTCCGCTTTCGCGACGTCGCGGACTATTCCGCAAATCCGGAGCTGGCGCCGCCGACGCCGATCAGCGGCGCCGAAGCCTATGATCGATACATCGCCCATACATTGCCCTATCTCAAGAAGAGCGGCGGCGATCTCCTGTTCATGGGGACCGGCGGCCAATTCCTCATAGGCCCGGATGACGAAAGCTGGGACCTGGCGTTGCTGGTCCGTCAAAGAAGCGTGGAGTCCTTCATGGCTTTCGCGGCGGACGAAGCTTATCTTGCAGGGCTTGGTCATCGCACCGCCGCTGTGGCAGACACAAGACTTCTTCCCCTTGTCGCTCAGTCTCCGAGCTTTCTCTGAGCGGACATTACGCCTGCATGGAATGTCTCCATCAAGGATGCCAATGACGTCTTTCATGCTACCCATCGCTCGTTAGATTACGCCGACCGGATCTCAAATGACCCAATGCAAACACCCTTATGCCGCTCCCGTCCGCGCCAAGCCGAACCCTTGGGTCAAATTTCTTCTCGAAATGGGGCCGCTGCTTTTATTCTTTTTCGCCAATGCGAAGCCGAAACTTTTCGAGCCCTTGGTCGCGCCGCTTCTGCCGGAGGCGATTCTGAATGGCTCAAGCGCCGGGCTTTTCACCGCGACGGTTGTTTTGATGGTCGCCGTCGTCGCAGCGCTCATCGCCTCTTTCGTGACGACGAAGCGCCTGCCGATCATGCCGCTTGTGACAGCCATCCTGGTTTTGATCTTCGGCGCGCTCACGCTTTATCTGCAGGATGACCGCTTCATCAAAATGAAGCCCACCGTTCTTTATCTCGCTTTCGGTGGCGCCCTTTTCGGCGGGCTGCTTTTCAACAAGCCCTTGCTGCCGATCGTTCTCGATAATGCGATGAACCTCACCGAACGCGGCTGGAGGCTCTTGACGATCCGCTGGGCAAGTTTCTTTTTCGTGCTCGCAATTTTAAACGAAATCGTCTGGCGCACGCAAAGCAATGATGTCTGGGTGGCGTTCAAATTTCCCGGCACGGTGATTTTGATTTTCCTCTTCACTTTCGCGCAAGTGCCGCTCATCATGAAACATGAGCTGACGGAAGAGGCGAAAAAAAACGCGCCGGAGCATTTTTGAGCTTGGGCGCGAACCTTCTCCCTGCGGGAGAAGGTGGCTTGCGGAGCAAGCCGGGTGAGGGGTTGCGGTCGTGCAATTGAGGGATTGTAACCCCTCATCCGCCTCGCATTCGCTCGGCACCTTCTCCCACAGGGAGAAGGCTGCGCGCTCTTAGCTTTGTATCCCTTTATAAAACCCCTCGACCTTTTCCATCAGCCAGCCGAAAGCCTCAAGCTCCTCGGGGCCGGCCGTCTTTTCGACGGCGATTCTGATATAGGCGATTTCGGCCTCCACCTTATCGCGCGGCAGCATGGACAGACGGCTTGCAAGAATGGCGAGCTCAACCACCGCCGCCTTGGCCCGGTTCATGCCCTCGAAGGGCTGATGCTGCGCAAGGTGCAAAACCTTGCAATGGAACCGGGGCCTTTGGTCATGCTCTTCGACATGCAGAACGGCGAGCCGTGCATGCGCCAGGGCCGCCGCCAAACGCGACACCGGAAAATCGCCCGCTTGTATCAGCGGCCACGTGCTGCGCCCTGTGAGGCAACCCGCGAAGATGCGCACATCGTCGGTGTAATTGGCGGTCGCGAAAGGCACGGCGCGCAGATTGTCGAGCGTTTTCGACGGATGGAAAGGCGCGATGATCCAGCCCTCGCCATCTTGGATCAACCCAAGCGGCGCGAGATGTGACTGACCTGACGCATCGACCGTGGCAACGATCGTTTCGCGGATCATCGGCACGCAAATATCCTCATGGTTTTTCACCTTTCACGTCCGATGTTTTTGCGCGCAACGTATGGCCCGCCTCGCGCAGCTGCGAGAGATCCTCCTCCGCGGCCTTGTCCGTGGCGACGCCCCAATCGAGCGGTTCATCCTGCACGAATCTTTTGCCGAGCGCGAAGGCAATCTCGGCTTTCGTCAGTTCCGCGGCGAGATAAAATGCATGCGCGCCGTCTTTTTCGACGCCGAGGCGCGGATAGAGCTCCATCGCATGTGTCGCGACATGATGGCCGTCGCGATTGTAGATGTGGATGCCGTCTTCCGCGACCTCGATGCGGAAATTCGCATCGCGCACCTCGGCGGCGCGCTCGGCGATCTCGGCGGGCATCGCGACGAAAGGCTTCTTGGCGTGCAGTTGCAAGAGCCCGGCGTCATAGCCTTTGGGCAAAGCCTGGTCTTCGCGCGCGGCGAACATGAGGCGGCGCGCCGCATCATGCTCTTCGATCGTACGGCGCGTATGCGGACTGACTTGCACGATGAGAAGATCGCGGATCGCAAGTTCCGAACATATGCCGAGCAGCATGGCGGTGACGCCGCCTGAATCGGCTTCCGTCAATTCGGTGAGATTGCCAGTGCCCATCATGATCTCGGCTACAGGGAAACGCCTCCGCGCTTCCCTGTAGCCTGCAAGCGACTCCATGAATCCGAAATGGATCGGATCGAGGATCGGATCGATCATGAAGGAAAGCTGTTTGGCCTGCGCCATCTCCGTCACGCGCCAGAGCGAGTCGAGATCGCGATGCACCTTGGGGATCAGCACGGGCGTGACCTTGTAGCGCTCGGCGATCCACAAAGTCTCTTCGGTCAAACTTAGAAGAAAATCGGCGCCCGCTTTGGCGCCGCGCTCCAATTCTTCGGTTTGCGCCGAATCGACGCTGACCAGAAAGCCTTCCGCCTTGAGCGCGCGTACGGCATCTTCAAGAAGCGGGAAGGGCGTATCGGGCAGGCAGCCGAGATCGATGACATTGGCGCCCGCCTGCCGCATGGCTGAGGCGCGGCGCACGATCGCCTCGACCGTTTGCGCCGAAGCATCGACGATTTCGCTGAAAATGCGCATGTCGTAGCGCGAAAGATCGCGCATGGTTCCGCCGCGTCCGAGAAAAGCCGGCAGATCGACGAGCTCGTCCGGACCACGCACGACCGGCACGCCGAGTTCGGCGGACAGCGCGTCGAGATCGGCGCGGCAGCGTCCGGGCACCATGATCTTATCGGCCTCGACGGGGCGCGGCAGGCGGCGCAAAATAATGGAGCCGGTCATCAAGGCCGCGACCTGCACGCCGACATCGAAGACCGTCCAGACGAAAGGCGTCTCGCCGAGACCGTGAAGCACTTTTTCAAGGCGCGGGCGGGCGAGATGCCCGGTCAGGAACAGGATGCGTTCAGCCACGGGTTCGATCTCAGCCATGCTCTCAATCTAATTCATTTCGCCCGTCAAGACAGAGCGACGCGCGTTCCAGGTACGCCGCCCGCGGCGAGAAGCGCGGCAGCCCCTTCTAAGGCCGAAGGTCCGGCAATGAAAACCTCGGCCCCGCTGGTGCCGGCAAAGCCTGCAAACAGGCGATCGACCACGCGCGAGGCCGAAAGATCGGCGAGCGTAGGCGCGGCGCCTGAAGGCAGATCGGTGCTTTTCACCAAAAGAAGCTTCGTCGCGCCGAGCTCATGCGCGAGCCACGCCGCGAGCGTGTCAGATGTCGCATCCCAGGAGGGCGGCACCGGCGTCGTCGCGGCAAGCATATGCGAAGGCGCCCAGATGGGGATTTGATTGAGGCGCCAGGCCCGGCGGATGGCCGCGGGCGTCGCGGCCATGACGAAGCGCGGCGCCAGGGCGGCAAGCACCAGCCCATATTGTTCCATGGCAAGAAGCGCCATGTGATGGGCGGCGAGATCATCAAAGCCAATGTCCATTTGCGCCGCCCGCACGGCATCGGCAAAGGGACCGCCGCCCGGAACGACGATGGGCTGGCCAGGAATTTTATCGAGCGCCTGCAGCCATCGCGGCAGGAGCGCGGACGCAGCCAGACTGCCGCCGATCTTGATGACGAAGGGCCGCTGGCGCGTGATGGGCGCTGGCAATTTAGCCGCTCGAAAAGCCGGGGAAGATCTGATGCACGCGCGCCGCAGCAGCGGCGCGCTCGCGATGGATTTCAATGCCGACGCAGCCCTCGATCACATCGAGCTTTTCGACCCGCACTCTGATCGTGACGACGGAACGGTGCGCCAGCAGCGCCGCCGCGATCTGTTCCGCCAAGGTCTCGACCAGGGCGACATGACCGCGGCTCAGGATCAGTTTGATCGCATCGACGATGAGATCATAGGAGAAGACATCGCGCATATCCTCGGCTTGCGTATTTGTGCGGCGGATATCGACATCGATGTTGAAACGGACGCGCTGCGTGTGGCCGCGTTCGAAATCATAGGCCCCGATGGCGACCGGCATCACGAGGTCATGAACGAAGACGCGGTCGGTCTCGCCATCCTTTTCGCTTGGCGCGGCATAGCCTCGCGCCGCGAGCAGACGCCAATCGACTTTCGGCCCCATGCCGAATTCATTCGCCGCCATTTCGCGCGGAATGAGATCACGGACGATCTTCACCGCTTCCGGATCGATCCCGGCAGTACGCCTGCCGGCCTGACAGAGCGCGCCCCTGAAGCCCAAAAAGCCCGGTTGCAGCAGGAGCAAACGCGCGATGTCCGGCGTTTCGAGCGCTCCCGCGAGACCGCTGAGCAGCGAGGCTTCGCGGCAGGCTTCGACGAACCGGGCGAGATCCGCAATGCCGAGATGCGACATCAGCCGGCCCGCGCCCTTTTCAGCCGTATCGAGCATGGCCGCCTTGAAACCATGCTGCGCGAGAAGACTGAGCGCCGTAAAATCGAGCGGGCCTTGATCGGCGAAGAAGGCCGCGACGAGATGGACCTTGGCCGCCAAGGGCGCCAGAGCCTCGATGCAAGCCGCGAAGGCTTCGCTCGGCAGCAAGCCGATCTTCACGTAATCGACGCCGGTTTCCGCCATGCGGCTCGCGGCCTCGAAAAGCGCGGCAGGCTGCATGGGAATGTCGCCGACAACCGCGCTGACGAGCCTGCGGCCAGCGATCATCTTGACGGTCTCGCTTACCACTGCGACCGGCAAAGCCCCGAAAGCGCCCTGCGACGGATCTTTCAGATCGATGAGATCGGCGCCGCCGGCAATAGCGATTTCGGCCTCGGCCGGTCCGGTGACGCTGGCGAGCATGAGCGTCATTGAGTGGCCTTCTCTGGCGCGGGCTTCTCCGACGACGTGAGGAGACGGTTGCGGATCAGATAATCGAGACCCCGCAGCCAGCTTTGATCCGTATTGTCGCGAATATCGACGCTATAGGCATCGGTCAATCTGCCGGTTTTCACGTCGCGCATATAAATATTGATATTGAGAATGAGCTCCGACACTTTCTGCACGGTACCGGTAATCGAAAGATCGGCATCGAGCTTCTTGGCGATCGCCACGTCGCAACCGCCGCAGGCCTGCAAATTGGCGGCTTTAGCCGCGGCTTCCTCAGGGCCGAGATCGACGATTTCATAGCGGCCGGAAGCAGCAAGCTTTTCGCGCAGAACCGGCGCCAGCTTGGCCAAACGGGCCGTCTCTTCCTTGTTGACGCCCCTCATCTCTCCAGTGAGGCTCGTATCGATCAATTCGAAATCGAAAACGACGGCGCGCGGCGGCGCGGCCATGACAGCCGTGGCGAAAACGCAAAGAAAAAGCAGCAGGGCTGAACGCAGCATTATCGATCCAATCGATCCATTTTAACGGCAAGCCGGAGATGGATCAGTTATAGGTGGCGGGGCGCAAACGGCAATTGCGGCGCATTGACGAGAATTCATGTTAAAAAGCTTGCAGTCCCAGGCTGACATCCTCATTTTGCGGCGCTGAGCTTTCTAGAGCGGGATGCGAAAAAGTGGATACCGGTTTTTCGGGCGCAATCAAGTTTACGCAGATTGCGCAAGCTTATCTGTGCTATCCCGCTCTAAATTATTGGAACCGATCACGTTTATGACTTTGGATCGATTCGATCCAAAGTCATCGTGATCTCGGGAGGATGGAATGGATCGATCGCTGCTCGCTGGCGGCCTTGCGGTTTTGACGCTTGCCTTTGCCATCCAACCGGGGCTCGCGCAAGGGGCCGGCAAAAAAGTCAATAGCGACTGGCCCTGCCAGCAGATCCTCGTCCGGACTATTTCCGTGCCCGCGGTCTGGACCGGCCCCGGCATTGAAGGCATCGACTGGCAGAGCGATTCCAAACTCGTCGATCTCACGGACAAGCTCGCAGCCCGCCGCCTGCCGCTCGAACAAGCGCAGCAGCAGATTACGGATTTCGCCAAAACGCTCGGTGCCGACAAGACGAGCAAGCTGACCGCTTTATTCGCAGGGCTTTATCATAAGCTGAATAATGAGCGGACCCAGATCATCGACGGGCTCGACCGCTTCGGCCAAAAGCAGAAGGACCTCGGCGACAGGCTGCGCGAGGAAACCGCGGCCTTGCATGAGGCGCAGGATAAAGCCGGCGGCGCGCCCCTTCCCGACCTCAAGGACAAGAGCGGGCCTCAGACGGCACCCGGGCCGGAAGCCTCCATTTTGGAAAAACTGCAATGGGATCTGCGGATTTTCCAGGACCGGCATAATGCCGTGACCTTTGCCTGCGAGTCGCCTGTTCTGATCGAACAGAGGCTGTTCGCGCTGGCGCGCACGATTCAGGAAAATCTGAATTAGAGCATCATCCCCGAAGGCTGGCTCGACTTGCCGGATGGGATGATGCGCCAAAACAAAGACCGGCCCTGCGGGCCTATCGGTCAATTGCGTGGATAGGGCTTGCGATCTTCGAGCGGCAGGCCAGCTTCGGCCCAGCCTTCGGTGCCCCACGGATACCAGAACACTTTTGTATAGCCGAATGTCTTCGCCCGCTTGGCGGCATTCCAAGACATCCAGCAGTCCTTGAGGCAATAGAAGACGATTTTGCGGGTAAGTGCGCCGCCCGTCACCGCCGCGAGCCCCGCGCGCAAATAGGCTTCGGTTTCGGGCGCAAGGGCGCCATAGCCAGTATCGGGCAGCCAGATGCTTCCTGGAATGTCGTCGCGTGGCTTCTCCCGCCAGATCGTGCCTTCCGCGAGATTCGCCGGGCGCGGCACATGCGGCAGGACGTCGACGAAAACCGCGTCCTTGCTCTTCCAGAGCGCTTCGGCTTCCGCCGTGATGAGACCAGGCTGAGCGTCGAGCGTCGCAGGCGTCGGCGCCCGGTAATTGTCGAGCCGGTAGGTCTCTGGTTCTGGCGGCGGCGCGCTATCCGCCGCGCGAGCGCCGGCCGCAGCAAAGGAGATCGCGACCGCGAGCGAAAGCCAGAACGAAGACTTAACGCGCATCAGAGCGTCCAAGATCACCGCGTCAGTGGCTGATTGTTTTCATCGAGCAAAGGCACGCCATAGTCGGTGAGAATTTTGTTAATCTCACCTTGGTTTTCGGCGATCAGCTTATTGAGGTCGCGCTTCCAATTCTGATCCGAATGGCGCACGCCCATGCCGATGCGATAGACCATTTTCGGCCCCGAAGTCTCCTTGATGAGAGGCACGACGACGAGCGGCGTCTCCGATTTCTTGGCGAGATAGCCGGCGATCGGTCCCCAGAGAACGGCGATATCGATCGTGCCCTTCTTCAAATCTTCGATCATGTCGAGCGTCGGCGCGTCATAGCGCGTATCAACGACGAGGGGATAGGGCTTGGCATTGGCGATGAGGCCATTGGTGGCAAGATTTGTCGACGGCGGCGTGCCTGCGATAATGCCTATATGCTTGCCCTTCAGCAGCGGATCCTCGAGCGTCTCGACCTTGTCGAGCCCCGAGCCCTTTTTCGATACCAGCGTGTAGGCCGTCCGGTAATAGGGGTTAGTGCCCTGGACGATATCGTCGCCCTGCGGAATGCCCATCACCACATCGCAGCGAAACGCATTGAGCGTGTTGCGCACGAAGCCGGTCGTGTTCGGATAGAAAGTATAGGCGACGGGCTTCTGCAATTTACCGGCAAGCAAAGTGGCGATCTTATTTTCGAATCCCTCGCCGGCCTCATTCGAGAAAGGCAGGTTGTGGGGATCGTCGCAGACCCTGAAGACTTTCGGATCGACCAGCTCGATCGCCGCGGCGTCGCCGTTTTCATTGCTTTGAGCCCGCGCAGTCCCGGCGCCGACATAGGCCGCGGAGACGCCTGAAACCACACTCATGATAACAAGAAGCGTTTGAGGGAGACGCATCGAACATCAATCCTTTCCGGTGCCGAGACAGGCTTCAACCTGAACCCTCTCCGGTGGTTTACCTTTCCGTTTTTGCGGCTGCGCGCGCGGCGGAGCCGCATCGGCTTGCGCCCGGAGAAGATAAGCGAAGATGTTGTTCAAGTGGCACGTCACGGTCATGTCGCCGAAGCCAGAGCGGATGAGAAAACCCGTGCAGCGGTTTCCCGCCGCAATCAAATTCATGCAGATTGCGTAAACCTATCTGCCTATCCCGCTCTCATCTATGAGAATCAATCCCTTATCGCTCACAGCGCCGACCATTTGCTGCGCCGCTCAAGCAATGAACAACCCCTCTCGTCCGAGAGGCCGTCTTTGCGAATTATGTCCTTGGACACATGCTCGATGCATGACGAATAGATTAAATTGCAGTCATGCTGTGCGGGACTATCCGACGACGTCGGGCCCGTTTCGGATCGCGTCTCAAAGAAAGCCCGGCGTAACCTGTAGGCACGCCGGGCTCTTTAGTCGCGTTGATGGACTAGATCATTCCGCGCCGGGAAGGGCGAAGACCGTCAGCTGTCCACCGAGAGCGGTGTAGTTCGAGAGGGCAGCGTAGCCGCCGACCGCGCCGAGGCCGTCGGTGGGCTTCGTCAAGCCAGCCGCGAGGCCGATGCCGGCCCAGCCGCCAACACCCGAGAGGATGCCGACATATTGCTTGCCGCCATGCTCGTAGGTCATGACGTTGCCGATGATGCCCGACGGGGTCTTGAACTTATAGAGTTCCTTACCCGTCTTGGCGTCGACCGCCTTCAGGTAGCCTTCGAGCGTGCCGTAGAAGACAAGACCGGAAGCCGTGGCGAGAGCGCCCGACCAAACCGAGAACTGCTCCTTATCGGACCAAACGATCTTACCCTTCTTGCCGTCCCAAGCGATGAAATTGCCCATGTTGGTTTCGCCGGGCGGCGGATACATGGACAGGGTGGCGCCGACATAAGGCTGACCGGCGGTATAGCTGACCACGAAGGGCTCGTAATCCATGCAGACATGGTTGGTCGGCACGTAGAAGAGTTCCGTGAGCGGCGAGTAGGCAGCCGGCTGTTCGTCCTTGGAACCAAGGGCGGCCGGGCAGATGCCCTTGTTGTTGAAGTCCGCCGGGTTATGGCCAGGCGCATATTTGGCGACGACTTCCGGGCGGCCGTAGGTCTTGGACGACTTGTCCATGTCGATCTTGGTCGCCCAGTTCACGGCCGGATCATACTTTTCGGCGACGAGGAGTTCGCCGTCGGTACGGTCGAGCGTATAGCCGAAGCCGTTACGGTCGAAGTGGGTCAGAAGCTTGCGCTCCTTGCCGTCGATCTTCTGATCCGTGAGGATCATTTCGTTGATGCCGTCATAATCCCACTCATCGTGGGGGGTCATCTGATAGACCCACTTGGCCTGGCCCGTGTCGACGTCACGCGCCCAAATGGTCATCGACCACTTGTTGTCGCCGGGACGCTGATTCGGGTTCCAGGTCGAAGGATTGCCCGACCCGTAATAGATCAGGTTGAGAGCCGGATCATAGGAATACCAGCCCCAGGTGGCGCCGCCACCGATCTTCCACTGATCGCCTTCCCAGGTCGAGAGCGAAGAGTCCTTGCCGACCGGCTTGCCGAGCGAGGTGGTCTTCTCGGGATCGATCAGCGTCTGGCTGTCTGGGCCCATGGAATAGCCACGCCAAGCGAGCTTGCCGTCCTTGATGTTATAGGCCGAGACCCACGACTGGACGCCGAACTCACCACCGGACACGCCGATGAAGACCTTGTCCTTCATGACGAAGGGAGCGTCCGTACCGGTCGCGCCCTTGGACGGATCGCCGTCCTTGACCGACCAAACGACGGAGCCGGTCTTGGCGTCGAGCGCTACGAGGGTCGTATCGGCCTGATGCAAGAAGATCTTGCCGTCGCCGTAGGACAGACCGCGGTTAACGGTGTCGCAGCACATCACCGGAATGACGTTCGGATCCTGCTTCGGCTCATATTTCCAGAGGATCTTCTCCTCGTGATTAAGGTCAAGCGCATAGACGATGTTCGGGAATGGGGTATGCACGAACATCACGTCGCCGATGACCAGCGGCGCGCCTTCATGGCCGCGCAGAACGCCGGTCGAGAAGGTCCAAGCCGGAGCAAGGGTCTTCACGTTCTCGGGTGTGATCTGCTTCAGTTGAGAAAAGGCGGTGCTGGCATAATTACCGCGCGGCATCACCCAATCCTTGGGGTTCTGCGACAGTTTAATAAGTTCTTCGTTGGCGAAGGCCGCGCCGCCCGCCAACAGAGCAGCGGTTCCCACGCATGACATGAGCAGCAACTTACGCATCAGTTTTCCTCCCGACACTTCGGTCGTGGACGCTTATGACGAGTTATCCCGTTTCAGCAGCGTCCTGGTTATGGGAACTTGTCTCCGGCAGCGTGTCACGTCCCGATTGAGTCAAGAAGGCATCTGGAAATGCCCATCAACCCGACCGATCCTACGAAGACGAGCGACGTTCCCATCGCCGACCGTCTTGAAGCCGGAACCATGTTTTCAATTCTATGATGACCTTTTCATTCGCGCAATAGAAGATTGCACTTGATTTGCGGGCTCCTTCATCAAATGACACTTTTTTGTGCAACACATGACTGGAGAAGGCTCATGCCGATCGACCGATGCTTTTGGCTGTTCCCGTTTTTCATCCCGATTTTTTTAAGCCTAGCGCCCGCGATCGCACAGACGCTCGATCCTTTACCAGTCCGCGAAATCGCGCCGGGCGTCTACGCCTATGAAGGCGCTATCGCTTTGATGGATCACGCGAATGAAGGCGCCATCGCGAATATCGGTTTCATTGTCGGCGACGATGCGGTCGCCGTCGTCGATACTGGCGGAAGCGCGCTCGAAGGACAAAGACTGCGCGAAGCGATCCGCAAAATCACCGACAAACCGATCCGTTACGTTATCAATACGCACGAGCATCCGGATCATGTTTTCGGAAACGCCGCCTTCGAGGCGAAGGATGCGACTTTCGTCGGGCATAAGAATTTGCCGAGGGCGCTCGCGCAACGCAAGGAATTCTATCTCCAGGCTTTCAAGCCGATGATCGGCGACGATCTCATCAAAGACGTGAAGATCATTCCGCCGACCCTGCTCGTCGATATCGGCAAGGACAAGGAAACGCGCCTCGATCTCGGTCATCGCACGCTCGTCCTGCGCGCGTGGCCGGTGATGCATACCGACTGTGACCTGACCGTTCTCGACGAAAAGACCGCGACGCTCTTCACCGGCGATCTCGTCTTCTTCCAGCATGTGCCGGTGGTCGACGGAAGCCTCAAGGGCTGGCTTGCCGCCATGGATGAACTCACGGCCATTCCTGCCAAGCTCGCCGTTCCCGGCCATGGCAAGATCGGGCTGGATTGGCCGCAGGCGCTCGCCGACGAGCGCGCCTATTTGACGAAATTGACGAAGGATCTCCGCGGTCTCATCGCCAAGGGCGACGACGTCGGACAAGCAGCCAAAGAGGCCGGGCAATCGGAGGCCAAAAACTGGCAGCTTTTCAACGATTACAATCCGCGCAATGCGACCGCGGGCTTTGCCGAACTCGAATGGGAATGAACCACGGCCTTACATGATGCACTTGAGCGGTCTGCCCGGAAGGCATAGTTTGGTAGGCGGAGAGCGACGCGAGATCGGCTTATTCTTCCAGGGAGACGCAGGATGATGGGACTTTGGCACAAGGGAACGGCCCTCGCCGCGACATGTATCCTCGCTACTGCGCTTTCGTGGCCGGCGCAGGCGCAAGACGCCCAGCCAGATCCCTGGCCGTCTCTCGTCTCGGACGTGTTTCACGACAAGCCGATCAAGGACGGCGTCGGCGTGATCGGCCTCGACGCGCCCGTTCGTGCCGAGGACGCGGCGCTGGTTCCGATGAAATTGTCGATCCTGCTGCCGCCGGACGATCCGCGCAAAGTGAAATCGATCACGCTCGTCATCGACGAAAATCCGGCGCCTGTCGCGGCGGTTTTCGAAATCGGCCCGAAGGCGCGGATCAGCACGATTTCGACGCGCGTGCGCGTCAATCAATATACGAATGTCCATGCCGTGGCGGAGCTCTCCGACGGCTCACTCTATGCGGTGATGCGCTATGTGAAGGCGGCTGGCGGCTGCTCAGCGCCCGCCGCCAAAAATCTCGACGAGGCCAATTCGAATCTCGGCCAGATGAAGTTCCGCGAGCTGGCGGATGCCGACGCCAATCTGGCGCCCCCCTTGAAGGAAGGCGTCTTCATGATGAAGCACCCGAATAATTCGGGACTCCAGATGGATCAGATCACGCATCTTTACGTGCCGGCGCGCTATGTCGATTCGCTGCGGATCTCGCAAGGCGAGGATCTCATCCTCGCGGTCACCGGCGGCATTTCGATTTCCGAAGATCCGAATTTCCGCTTCAGCTTCGCGCCCAATGGCGCGCGTGAGGTTCACGCCGAAGCGAAGGACACGAGCGGCGCGAGCTTCCGCGGCGAATGGCCGGTCCATCCGACGATGTGAGCGGAGAGGCTGTTGTGACATGCCGACACGCGCCTGAGCCCAATCAAGTTAAGTCATTCATCTGACGGCGGACATTTTCGGCGAGGCGGCGTCATACCTGTCAATGATGGCCCTTTGGGCCGCCGCCGAAGGCGGTCGCAAAGCGATCATTGACAGGTATGACTCGCCCGCCATGCTCGCCGCCAAGAGATGAATGGCGAAATCCGCGCTGTCTCGCATCCAAGTAAGAGCACCCTCCAGCGGGGATTGGCAATCCGTTCAACCGTCATGGCCGTGCTTGTCACGGCCATCCACGCCGATGCAGTGCTTCAATAATTGCGGAGCGGAGGTAGCCTCAAAACGTGGATGGCCGGGTCAAGCCCGGCCATGACGCAGTCGCAAGTCCGTGACCCTAACCCTTCTTAGAAGCACCGGACTTCCGCTTCCGCCTGGGCACGGTGCAGGTCGTTGAGGATGTCCTTCGCCTGAACGGTGGAGCGAAACATCGTGCCGATCTGGCCCTGCTGCTGGGCCATACTGGCGACCGTCTCCGCCTCGACGTAATTGTCATAGCTTATGATCGAGGCGATGACATCGATCGAGCAGGAGCAGCGGGTGAGATTGTCCTGCGTTTCGCCATTCGATTTCATGCAGGCGAAGACATAATCGGCGCGCGCCGAGGTCGGGTAGTCATTGACCTCGGCTGAAAATGCCGGGCCGCTGCCCGCGGCAATCGCGAGGCAAAGCGATAGGACGATCACCGATCCGGATGTCTTCGATTGAGGCCAACGCATGCACTTCCTCCGGCAGGTCTTTGTTTTTGACGCATGATCTCGTCCAAAAAGTCTGCAACTTTTTGGGATCATGCTCTGGCCCGGAGCATAAACGCGGATCGTGGCGAGGAAACAGAAAAAGCGAAAGGTGACTGGGATTTAATACGGGGTTACGCCGGAGTGGAGAAAGTCTCAGGCGTGATCGTGATGCGCGAGGTTCGCCACGAGGCGCGGCATGGCGAAAGTGCCCGCGGCGATCAGGAAGCTCGCAACCAGGAACGGCGCGTTGGTGAACAGGGCGAAGATATAAACGAAGAGGATCGACGAGGTCGCCGCGCCGCCCGCGAGATAGCTGAGGCCGAGCGCCGCCGTAGGCACCAGGATCAGGGTGAGAACAGCCGTCGCCGCGACGGTGAAGGCGAAATGCAAGCCGCCCGTATGGTTTCGCGTTTCCGTGTGGGTTTGTGCGCTCATCGTCATTTTTCCAGTCCTCCGGCCGAAAGGCTGCCCCGCAGTTCCGGTGTGGCCTTTGTGCCCGAGATCGCTGCGCACCTCTGTGCGCCAGCGCTCAGGCCATAGAACGGGCGAAAGCCGAAAAAGATCCCAGCTTTGCTGTAGCGGATCGATTTTATCGGGGACCGGGGGGACCGCGCGGCAGCCGGATCGCTGCGCCGCAATCTGCGATATAGAGCTAAGTGATTATATTATTTGTATTTTTAAAGCCTCAGTCTTAGCCGAGAGCAACCCGGAGCGGCGGCTCCTGCTTCGCCGCCACCGGCACCACTTCCGTCCGGAAGCGGCGAAGCATATCCTCGCCGCGTGCCGGATCGAGCCAGCATTGTTTGAGCACGATGCTCGCGACAGGTGCGGCCGCGCACAGCTCGGCGAGCTTGCGGCGGCAGGTTTCGGGCGAACCGATCAGCGCATGGGCAAGAAACCCGTCGATCGAGGCGGCGGGGATCGGCGCGTCGACCGGCGTTTGCGCGGCGAACATCGGCCGCATGCCCCGAATGAAGCGCTCGATCGCGGGCAGCGCGAGGTCGAGCGCTTCCTGATCGCTATCGGCGATGCAGGCATTGCGCAGAACCACGAAATTCGGGTCGGCACCGGCACAAGCTTCGGTCTTATAGGTTTGAATGAGTTCGGCGATTTTGGCCGGCGATGCGCCATGCCCGGCCATCAGGCCCCAGCCGCGCCGCCCGGCTTCGATAATCGTCTCCTTGGTGCTCGACGCCACCCAGACCGGCAAAGGGTTCTGCTGGATGCGGGGGAAGGTCGTGAGGCCTTCCGCCTTGTACCAGCGTCCGGCGAAGGCAACCTTCTCCTCGGTCAGAAGCCGCAACAGAAAATCGGTTGCCTCGTGGTTCTGGTCCGCCGCGTCGGCCGCTTCGACGCGGAAATGCTGATATTGGATCGGAAAGGGACCGCCGCGCGCGACGCCGAGATCGAGCCTTCCGTTGGAAAGAATATCGATCGTCGCCAGATCCTCGGCGACTCGGATCGGATCATGCAGCGGCAGCAGGATCGCCGCCGAACCGATGCGGATGCGCGAGGTGCGGGCCGCGAGCGCGGCCATCAAAGGCAGGGTCGAGGCGGATTGGCTGAAGCGATTGAAATGATGCTCGGAGACCCAGAGCTCGTCGAGGCCCAGCGCTTCGGCTTTGACCGCGAGATCCATCTGCGTGCGGATGGCCGAGGCGCCATCGTTAGGGCCGTGCTCGAAATTGAGGAAGAGACCGAGACGCATGGTGCACTCGTGGACGATGAAAGCGCGTCGCGCTCGTTGCCGCCCCTCATTCTATAGCTCAAGACCATAACGGGATAGAGGGCGACACGCTCTTCCTTCGCCTGCTTGCGGGAGAAGGTGGCCCCTGGCGTCAGCCGGGGTCGGATGAGGGGACATCAAGTCTGCCTCATCTAAAATCATGAAACTGTTGGAACAGCCCTCATCCGTCATGCTTCGCATGACACCTTCTCCCGCAAGCGGGAGAAGGGACACAACCAGCCTTAAGCCGCCGCGACTTCCGGCGTATGCGCTACGAAATAGGCGTTCACCGAGAGGCAGAATTCCTTCCAGGCCGCCGCGATGTCGCGCAGGATCGCCTGCAAGTAATCCTTGCCGAGCTTGTCTTCGCCGGGGAAGTTCGACAAAGCGCAAGAGGTGCGGTTCGCCTCGATCACCGAATCGAGCAGGAACTCGATGAAGCCCTTGAACGAGCCCAAAATCTCCGGCGTGAGGTCGGAGCGGCCGTTCGTGATCGCGACCGAGCTCATGTCGAAGGAGAGATCCTCTAGCTTCAGTAGCGCGCTCGAGAAGACGCCCTCCATGGTCGCGACCATGGCGCGCTGGGTGAGGATTTCCTTGTCCGGGCTCGCCATCAGCTTGGCGAGGTTCTTCTTGTAGATGGCCAGAACCTCGGCCTGCGTGTCGCCGACCCAATGGGCGAAGGCGGCGACGCTTTCGGCGTTCGAAACCGCACCCTTGCCGGCGCCCGGCGCGGTGACGGTCGCTGACGGCGCATAACGGCCGACGTCGCGCATCAGGCGGCGGGCAGCATCGAGCGCACCTTCCATATAGCCGCCGGCGTAGCTCGCCGTCTCCGAAGCGCCGAAGAAGAGTTTCCCGTCCCACCAGGTCTGGCGCAGGATCGGATTGCCGTAATGGGGATGTTCCTCGGGCGGCACCATGTCGAGGCGGGCGCAGGTGAATTCGTCCGCCGCCCAATCCTTGTAATGCTGCTCGCCGTGCTCGTAGTCGGGGCCGAAGACCTGGCCCATCTGATTGCCCATCAGCATGGGCATGCCGTCGATGAAGCTCGCCCGCAGTTCCGGCGTGAGGGCGATGAAGCCGCCGATCGCGGCGCGCGTGCCCGTCGCATCGCAGGCATCGAAAATTTCGCCGATCACGGCTTGTCCATGGGTGACGAAAGCATTGCCGGACTTGCCCTCATCGCGCCAGCCGGGCTTGTCATAGGCCAGCACGGCCTTCGCCTGCCCCGCCATCCAGGTGTAGGACTCTTGCATCGCGGCGACGAGTTCCGGCGACAGTTCCGGCTCGAAGCGGACGCGTTCCTCGATGAGACGCGGGGGCACCGCGAGAACGACGCGCTTCGCCTCGACGGTGACGAGCGCGTCGCCATGCCGGAAATGCAATTCGACATGCGTGCCGCGATCGAAGACGGCGGTGATCACATGCTCGAGGTGGATCGCGTCCGCCGGAATTTTTTGCGCAATGGCCTCAATGACGGAAGCCATGCCGCCCTCGACGCGGCGGGCGCCCGCATGGACGCTTTCGTTCTCGGTCGGATGCGGTTTCTTGTCGTGATCGTGCAGGCGCAGCACCGTGCCCGTATCATGCTGCAGGAAGCTGATGAGGCCGAGATCGGCGACGAGGCGGACCATGCCCGGCTGGGTATCGGGCCAATACCAGGTCGGCCCGAGATCGACGCGCATATCCGCCTTTTCCGAGCGTTCGGACAAGATACGGCCGCCGATGCGGGACCTTGCTTCGTATATGGAAAAGGGGCGGCCTTGCGCCTGCAACCCCGCAGCGAGTGAAAGGCCGCAGAGGCCGGCGCCGACGATTACGGTTTCAAGCATAGCCCATCTCCAAGCTCATCCGCGGGGGCCCTTAGCGCAGCCAATCGGCCACCCGCCATTTCCTCGACTTTAATCTGCCGCATCATCTCGGTCCGAAAAGTCTGCAACTTTTCGGGATGATGCTTGATTCATTTCTGCGGCACGATGATGAGCCGCTCGACCGGATTGCCTTCGACGAAATGCGATTGAATGATTTCATCAATGTCTTCCGGCTTTTCCGGGTGATACCAGATGCCTTCCGGGTAGACGACCATCAAGGGGCCGGCGCGGCAGAAGGAAAGGCAGCCCGAACTCGTCATTTGGACATCGGCAAGCTGTTTGGCCTCAAGCTTTTGCGCCAGCCGGTTCCATAAAGGCTCCGCACCGTTCTCCATGCAGCTCCCGCGCGGATGCCCGGCGGGGCGCTTCGTAAAGCAGGCGAAGACATGGTATTTGAATACCGTAGGTAAATCGAGGGCCATCATTCATCCCAATTGAACATTCCGATTTCGCTTAGACCCATTCAATTCCCGTGCCGCGTTGCGCACAGGACAAAGGTTTTTCTTTTCAAGCTGATACCGCATTTGCGAGCGGCTTCGGCAGGCAGCCGGCCGCAGCTGATTGGAGCGGAGCAGACAAAAGGCGGATCACGCCCCGTCGAGGACGTCGCGGACTTTGGCCGCCAATTGATCGAGGGTGAAGGGCTTGCCGATCAAATGAACGCCGGGGTCGAGCACGCCATTATGGACGATGGCATTGCGCGTATAGCCGGTCGTGAAGAGAACCTTGAGTTTGGGACGCCGCCGCAGCGCTTCATCCGCGAGTTTGCGGCCGTTGATCTCCGGCATCACAATATCCGTAAAGAGCAGATTGA